>DASZWY010000029.1:0-4739 GCA_035546135.1 Opitutales bacterium | reverse complement strand
TCCAGCCTTGGCCGGCCGATCAGCCTTTGGCGGTAAAGAAAATCTTGGAATCCTTCTCGACCACCGTAATGCTCGCCCGTTTGCGCGAGCTCTATCTGGCGGCCACCGGATCTTTTCCTGCTGTATGACCATGCTTTCCATTATCATCCCGACCTATCGCGAGGCGGACAATATTCTGCCCCTGGTCGGGCGCATCCGCGCCGCGCTCGAGCCGGCCATCGCTTACGAAATCGTCTTCGTTGACGACAATAGCCGCGATGGCATTGACGCCCGGGTGGAGGAAGTCGTCCGCGCCGGCGCCCCGGTGCGCTTGATCGTGCGCACCGATGAGCGGGGATTGAGCAGCGCGGTATTGCGGGGGTTTCGCGAGGCCCGGGGCGATGTTCTGCTCTGCATGGATGCCGACATGAGCCATCCGCCCGAGGCCATCCCGCAAATGTTCCAGACGTTACAGGCGCAGCAGGCCGACCTCGTCGTGGGCAGCCGCTATGTTGCCGGGGGCAGCGTGGAGGAAGGCTGGGGGTTCTACCGCTGGCTCAACAGCCAGGTGGCCCTCTGGCTCGCCCGACCGCTGTCTAAAGTCCGCGACAATGGCGCGGGCTTCTTTATGCTCCCCGCGCGGGTGTTCAAGCTCGGGCGGGACCTGAACCCCATCGGCTACAAGATGCTGATTGAGATTTCCGTCAAATGCCCGTGCCAAAAGGTCGTCGAACTGCCGATTCATTTTTCCGACCGGAAGTTTGGCCAGAGCAAGCTGAGCACCCGCGAACAGTTGCTTTACCTGCTGCACTTGAAACGCCTCTATGATTACAAATTTGGGTGGATCTCCCGGCTCGTCCAGTTTTGCGCGGTGGGCCTTTCCGGCTTGGTCGTCAATCTCGCCGTGTTTGCGTTATTGCGGCAATTCAGCATTGCCAACGGGGTTGCCTACGCCTTTGCGATTTGGGCCTCCCTGACGTGGAATTTCATTCCCCACCGTTATTTGTCTTACGACCCGAAGGCTCGCCAACCGGTCTTGCCGCAATACTTGCAATATGTGCTCCACTGCCTGGCTGGCGCCGTGGTTAACTGGATGGTGGCCATCCCGCTCGCCCTCGCTTCGGGCAGGTTTGACGGACATGTTTATCTCGCGGCCTTGGCCGGCATCGGCGCCGGCGCCATGGTCAATTTTGTCGTTTGGCGGTTTTTATCCGGAACCATTTCGGATGAAAAGAGAAATGCTTAACCCCGGCATGGCGGATTCGCGGGATTTTGCCGGCAAGGGTTCGCGCTGGCTGCCCTGGTTGATGTTGTTAACCACCCTGGTGGCATTGGCCCTGGCCTTTCTGTTCCTGCGCAGCCACCGCCAGTCATCGGTGTGGATGGGGCCCTATTTGTCCGGCGCGGCCAACTGCCGGCTCGGGGGCGACTTTTTGGTGGACGTGGAGGAGTTGAAGTTTTTCCACCAGCTCAGCCCCGCAGAGCAGGACAACTATCACTTCAAGCGCAGTGCTCATCCAACCGCTTATGACGCCAATCCGATTGGCTACGTGTACCTGATTGCCCTGGCCAAGCTGCTGTTTCCATTCGTCGGCGACCAGAAGGCCATTGTCCTGCTGCAAATGCTGGTGCATGCCGCCTTATGCGCTTGGGTGTTTTTCAGTCCTTCCTTCCCGCCGAAGTTCAAACTGGGTTTCTTCTTCCTTTACGCGCTAAACCCGGTTGCGCTTGGGTTCGCCACTTTCAATTATTATTATTTGTGGCAGGCGGTGCCGTCTTTCTTTGTGTTGTATCTTTGGCATGAACGGCGGATTTACCTGGGCGGGGTTTTGCTGCTGGCCTTGGCGACTGGCTTGGCACTCGCTGCGCGGCCGACGCCGATGTTGCTGGTGCCAGTTTTGGCCTGGCTGACTTATCAACGGCTTGGCTGGAAGGGTGCCGTCGCCATGCTTTTGGTCCTGGGGGCCGTGTTCGCCGCCGTTTACCGACCCACGCAGAAAAATATATTTCATGTGGCTTATTTGGGGGTGGGCGCGTACGCCAACCCGGACCATATCCAAATTTCCGACACGGATGTCTATGCCTTGTATGAGAGCAAAACCGGCGAGAAACTGGATCCGTCAATTGGCGGCAACTTCTATCAACCCGCGGTGATGGCGCGCTACCATCAAGTCACCCGGGAGGGTTATTTAGCGGAAGCGCGCGCGCATCCGCTGCTTCTGGCCCGCAACACGGTGTTGAACATCGCCCAAAGCTATCTGCTCGGCTACCAAACCCGGTGTGGCGATTGGCTCAATTACATTGTGGCCGGTCTCGGAGCGGCCTTCGCCGCCTGGCTGGCATGGCGGCGGCGGTGGTTTTACCTGGTTGTCATCCCGCTCGCGAGTTTGACTTTCACGCCATATTACCCCCCCATCCGCGCTTATATGTATGGCGCCTACAGCTTGATTGTTTTTGCGCTGCTGGCCGGATTGCGGCTGATCGAATCGTCGCCGCCGCAAAATTTTCCTCTCCATCCCGGAACCAAGCCAGAGAACTCCCCTAAACGACAGTGGCTTTGACGTGCCAATACTTGAAAACCGCTTGACCCTCGCCGCCGCTCCGGATAACCTCGGTTTTGCCTTTTATTCGCCCGGCGAAAATGTATTCGCCCCAAAAGTGAAGTGAGTTTGCCTTCGATGAACGCCCCCCTGCCAGCCAGCCCCGCCGCCCAATTAGGCCCAAACGACAAATGGGTCATCAATTATTTCACGATCTCCACCGTTATTTATTCGTTCAGTTACGTGTTTAGTTACCTCGATCCGAACAGCTATTATGGCCGCGGCACGGCAATTTTCCTGATGGCCATGGCGGTGTTTAAAGCGGCTACCAGTCCCGCGTCAAATAGCGGATCCGGCCGCAGCACCGTGCTTTTGACCCTGCTGCTTGGTCTGGCAATCTTCAATATGGTGATTTCCTGGAACGTGGTGGAAACCTCGGCGCGGTGGGTGCTTTGGCTTACCACCGTCATCAGCCTGGCCAGAGTGGTCGGGTCGAGTAATGGCACTTGGATAGGTGTGCTCATTCAGCGGCTTCCCTACCTGTTCGGCGTCATCTACATTTCGATCATGGTGCTGGCACACTTTCACACCGATGAAGAAACCGTTGCCGGCGCTCACCACTTGTCCGGCTTGTATGGCAATCTTATTCTTGCCTCGGCGTTGTTTCATAACCACAAGACGCGCCGACTTTGCCTGATTCTGGCCGGTTTCATTGGCATATACTTTTCCGGGGCGGGCGGGGCTCTCTTCACGGTGCCAATCATGTTTATTCCCTACATTCTTTATAACACCACCAGCGCGCCTGTCCGCGGCTTTGCGGTCGCCAGCATGTTGCTGTTGGGCGCCGTCTCTTTCTATCAAAGCGATTTGTTTTCAAGCTTTCTGAATATTAAGGCCAAATCCGCATCCGTCGGCGGTTTTGCATTTACCGGCATGGAACGATTGAACCGCTCCAAGGAACTGCGGCTGGAGTTGGTGCAGTATGGTCTGAATCTGGCCAAGGCCAATCCTTTGGGCACCGGCCTCGGGCATACTTATGCGAGCGACCTGAGCGTGATCCTCGGGGTTGCCCACGTGCACAATGGCACCATCAGCATGCTGATTGAGCTGGGCATGCCCGGCTTCGCCCTCGTTGCTTCCCTTTTTGCCTGGATCTTCTGGTCCATTATGCAGAGCCCGTCTATTAACCAGCAACTTAAAGCATTTTATTTCACTTATTTCTTTACGGTCTTTGGGCGATCTTTGTCCGAAAACTACACCCCTTTTGACTTGGCCAACATTTTTACCGCGGTTTTTCTGATTTATACGATTTCCCTCTTTCTCTACCCGCATTTGCCCCGACGGGAATGGCGGCCCAACCGGCTTCCGCCGCCACATTTTGCGCGTCCGCGTATGCACCATCCGGTTGGGGTGGGGGCACCCCGCTAGGTGAAGTGGTTTAAGCAAATGTTCGGCCATTCCGCCAACCGCTGCACGCGATCTGTCGCATCCGGCATGGCGGCACTAACTTAGTGCGATGGCATTTGCCACTGCTCAATGAGCGAGCCAGCCAGCAAACCCGCGTTGCTTTACCTGTCCATCAACGATGGTTCGGACACGCGAATCAACAAGGAAATCGCCACGCTGAGCCGGGATTATGCAATTGATTTTGTCGGCGTGGCGGCAAGCACGGGCCAGCCGTTCATCGCCAGCCAGGTCCGGTCGCTCAATCTGATTCACGGCTCGCGGCGGTCGTTGCTGACAATGGCCCGGCTGCTCAGGCAGGTGCGGCGACTGCGCCGGCATCATCGGTACGCCAGCGTGCACGTCATCAATGAAAATTTTTACCTGCTGTTGTGGCTCCTGTTGCGCGGGGAACACGTAGTGCTGGACATCTTCGATTCAATGTTTTTGAAAACCGCGTTGCCGCGCTGGCTGGTCCGCCTGGGGCAGCGCTTTTGTTACGCGAAGCCCGCGAAAATCATCGTCACCGATGACGAGCGCGCCGCCCTGATGCCGGATTTCGCCCGCGCCAAACTCGTCATCCTGCCCAATTACCCGTTTCGCTACGAAGGCCCGCGGCGCGCGCGCGATTCCGCTCACCTGCGGATTCTTTATGTGGGCTCGCTATCCGAACCCCGCGGCACCGCCTTTGCGCGCAAGCTGCTGGAAGCCGCCGAAGAGGTGCGGGTCGTCATGGCTGGCTGGCAATATGACGAGGAGTCGAAGGCGCTGGCCCGC
>DASZWY010000028.1:0-13434 GCA_035546135.1 Opitutales bacterium | reverse complement strand
GCCGAAATGATTGCGGTGCGAAAAGAAGCGCTCCTTCGCGCGCGCCTTTTCCTCGTCGCGCCGCCCGCCGCCCAGCGCCGCGTCGGCCCCGAGCGCCGCCAGCTTGTCGAGCAGCGTGACCGTCTGCAGCCGGTTGCGGCTCGCGGTCGGCCCCTTTTCCTCGATGGCTTTGCCCTGGCGGATGCTGTCCTCCACCAAGCCGATTTCCAATTGCGCCTCCACCAGCTTCACGAACTCATCGCGAAATTGAATCGTCTCGACGAAATTATGCCCCGTGTCGATGTGCACCAGCGGAAACGGCAGCCGCGCCGGCCAGAACGCCTTGCGCGCCAGCCACGCCATGACGATCGAGTCCTTGCCGCCGGAAAATAGCAGCACCGGCCGCTGGAATTGCGCCGCGGTTTCGCGCAGGACGTAAATGGCCTCGGCTTCGAGCTGGGCGAGGTGGTTGACGAGATAAGACGGCATAAAAAGGTGCTCTGGTTCTTAGTTCTTGGTTCTTGGTTCAAACCGTGGCTTCAGTATTGCGTAAAGTTTTTCTAGCGCCGCCGGGTAGTCCAGCGCCTCCGTATCCAGCACCAAATCCGCCGGCAAAGCGGCGGGTTCCTCAAATTCCTGGTCGCGGCCGGTGAAGTGGGCGACGCTGCCCGCGTTGGCTTTTTTATACAGCCCCTTGGGGTCGCGCGCCGCGCAGGCGGCATACGACGCCTTCACGTACACGCTGAAAAAGTCTTGTTCGCCGACAATCTCGCGCGCCAGTTGCCGCAGGCTCTCCCGCGGGGTGATGAATGACGCCAGCACAATAGTCCCGGCTTGGGCAAAAAGTTTCGCCACCTCGGCGATGCGGCGGATGTTTTCCTTGCGCTCAGCTTCACTAAAGCCCAAATCGCGATTCAAACCGGAGCGGATATTGTCGCCATCCAGCACCTGCACCGTCCGGCCTTCCGCAAATAATTTGCGCTCCAGACCCAATGCCAGCGTGCTCTTGCCGGAACCCGACAGCCCATACAGCCAGCACACGACCCCGCGCTGCCCCAAACGCGCCTCCTTGTCGGCGCGCGGCAGCATTTTGTCAAAATGAGGATAGAGATTGGTGGACACCGCTTATCTTAGGTTCGTTGCCCAAAGAACCATAAATAAGCAGGGTTGTCCATTATATTTTTTAATTCATTTACTACTAACGATTTAAATGCAACTGCATTGCCACATGCGGCATCTGCACAAAGCAGAATGACGGCACGTAGCATTCGCCAAATCTGACCATAAATCGGCCCTCCCACACCCCTCGAGCCATCGTCACTCAAAGGCATCCACATACCACTTGCCGTCAATTTTCTTCCACCGCACCATCGTCTTGCCATCCGTGGGCGTTTGCAGCTTGTAAGTCACCAAGTCGCCGGTGTCGTTATAGCTGGGCGCGGATGTTTTGGCGGCGTTGGTCGCGTCAATCAGCATTTGCACCGTGTTCGGAAAATCCGGGTTCTTGCTGAGCGAATCCACCAATTGCTGCCCGGACATGCCCGGCGGCAGTTGCATATAAGTACCAACCGCCGTGGCGTAGTCACCCGATTCCAACAACGTCGCAAAATCGTTCATCGCCGAGTTGATTTCGATCTGCGGATCAGCTGCAGCCGCAGGTGTGGCCGATTGCGCCTCAGCCGGCGCCGCCGCTGCCGGAGCTTTCACGGTGGGCGCAGGCTCGACGATCGGCGCCTGCACTTGCGCCACCGGGTTGGCCGTTGGCAGGGCGCTCGGCTTCGTTTCCGGAGAAATCTTGGTGGCGGCCGTGGTTTCAGCGGCGGGCGCAGGGGTGGGCCCAGGAGTGGGCGCATCGGGCGGGCTCCACCATTTATTGGCCATGGTCAGGGCCAACAGCAGAAGAATGACGGACGTGGTAATAATTTTGGTTTTGGTGCTCATAAAGAAAGCCGCCAGCGCCGCGCCGGCGGTGCCCCCGACGGCGGCCTGTCCAGCGCCCGCCAGCACGGAAGCGGTGGCCACCCGCGCCGCCAGCCCCGCCGGCGCCGCCTGGACGGAGTTCGCGCTGATAACCCCGGCGAGAATCGCCGCCGTCGTGGTCACGCCGCGCCGCGCGAAATAATTCCGCAATTTCTCCAGCGCACGCTCGACCCGCTTGTTGGCGGAGTTTTCACTCAGGCCGAGTTCCGCGCCGATTTCCTGGTGGCTCTTGTTCTGAAAAAACCGCAAGACGATGGCGTCGCGGTCGGCTTCACTCAGTTGTTCGACGCTCTCGTCCAGCCAGGGGCGCAAGTGCTCCCAATTTACTTCCGCGACGGCGTTTTCATTCATGATGACGGCCTCCTGTTCGCGCCGGCGGCGGCGCTGTTCGCCACGAATCGCATTGCTGGCCGCAAAACGCGCGCTGGTGTGCAGCCAGCCCGCCAGAGTGGCGCGCCGGGACAAAGTGCGGGCCTTCCGCGCCAAATCAATGAAGACGCACTGAACGGCATCCTGCGCCAGCGCCCCGTCGCCGTTGGCCTGCCGCAAGGCGACCGAGTAAACCAAATCAATATGACGCCGGACGAGTTCGGCAAACGCCGCCTCATCCTGGTCTTCCGCATATTGTCGCAGCAATTCGCGATCGGGGATCATGGGGGGATGCTTTGGCTTATAGCACCCGCCCGCCCCAAAGTCTGACAAAATCAATCCGCCGGATGCTCAATCCGGGCCATACCAGATGCCGTCCGTTTTGGTAAACCCGATCTCCTTGTGGCCGGCAAAGGCCACGTCGAGCTTGTAGGTGGCATGCGTGCCAGTGGCGTCCATATCCGGCTCGCGATCCTGAATGGAGCGCAGCGCGTTGAGCAGGGTGGCGACACCCCCATGCGCCTCCAATTCTTGCCGCAACTTGGCCCCCAGCTCTTCCCGCGTCAGCCCACTTTGCAGCATCCGGGTGGCGTCCGCCGGGGGCAGGACGTAATCAATGATGCCCACAAAATCATCTGTTTCCAGCAGATGAATTATTGCCGGAACCGTGGACTTTAAATTAGTTCGGTCTGGTTTGGCGATGGCCGGGCTCGCAGCACCAGTGTCGGCCGCCACCGTTGCGGCCGGGACGGAGTGGACCACTGGCGCGGCCACCTGCGTCGGAACCGGTGGCGCTTTCGCCACTCCAGCCTCCGCAGGTGCAGGGAAGGGAACGGTGGCCGTGGGCGCTGATGCCCCCGGGCTGCGCAACTTGACGGCCAAGGTTGCCACAAGGGCCAGGATGATAACGAAGGCGAGGATGGTTTTGGTTTTGGTGCTCATGATTAAAGCAAACAGGAATGGGCTGGCGGCGCTGGTGCCGCCGATCCCCGCCAGCGAGGAAGGAATGATTTTCTCCGCCAAGCCCGCTGGCGCGGCTTGGACGGAATTCGCGGAGATAGCGGCCGCCAGCACCGCCGCCGTCGTGGTGACGCCGCGCCGCGCGAAATAATTCCGCAATTTCTCCAGCGCGCGCTCAACCCGCTTGCGCGCCGTGTCCTCGCTGAGGCCGAGTTCCGCGCCGACTTCCTGATGGCTGAGATTTTTGAAAAAACGCAGCAGCACGGCCTTCCGGTCGTCCTCGCGCAGGCCGCCCACGGCCTCGTCCAGCATCGGCCGCAATTGCTCCCAATCCCTGGTCGGTGTTTGGTCGGTGATTTGCATGGCGGTGGCTTCCTGTTCACGGCGGCGGCGGCGTTCCTCGCCGCGCACCGCGTTGATGGCGGTGTGGCGCGTGGTCGTGTGCAGCCAGCCGACCAAAGTGTCGTAATGCGCGAGCGCCGCCGCCCGCCGCGCCAGCAGGGCGAAAACCGTCTGCGTCACCTCCTGCGCCAGCGCGCCGTTCGCCGTCACGCGCAACGCCACGGAGTAAACCAAGTCCGTCTGCCGCCGCACGATTTCGGCAAATGCCGCCTCATCGCCTTCGCGGGCATAGCGGTGCAAAAGTTCGCGGTCGGCGCACATGGCTGGGTTTGGACTCATCCTTTATACACCACCAGGCAGGAAACCGGACAATTATTCTTGCCCCCAAGTCACGGGATTTTCACGTTTCCGCGCTGGATTTCACCTAACGTCCCCGCCATAGTGACGACCCGAATTCGCGCGCTTGCCCATGGCTGACCCTGCTTCCAACGACCTCGCGCTGCCCCCGCCCGGCCAGCGCCCCGACGATGCGTGGCTCATGCGCGCCGCCCACGCCGAGGCCGCCGATTTGCTGGCCCAACTGCAAACGCCGCCGAACGGCCTGACTTGGACCGAGGCGCAGCAACGCCTCGAAAGCTACGGCCCGAACGTCGCCGTGCCGCAACACGTGGCCTCGTGGATCGTCGTGCTCTGGCATGCGTTTTCCAATCCCTTCAACTGGATTCTCGTCGGCCTCTGCGGAGTTTCGGTCGCCACGCATGACGTGGACAGCGCCATCGTCATGGCCGTGATGGTCGCCATCGCCACCGGCCTGCGCTTCGTGCAGGACTTCCGCTCGCAGGTCAAGGCCGTGGCCCTCAGCCAGATGGTGCGCAATCAGGCCACCGTGTACCGCACCGAAAACGAGGGCGTCGAACGCACGCCCCATTCGCTCGACGCCCACGCCTCGGAGATTTTGATGCAGGACATCGCCCCGGGCGACATCGTCAAGCTCAGCGCGGGCGACATGATCCCCGCCGAGATGCGCCTGCTGGAGTCGCGCGACTTGTTCATCAGCCAGTCCGCCCTCACCGGCGAGGCGATGCCGGTGGAAAAAGACGCCCGGCCGCTCGTCGGCTCCATCACCGGCGAAGGCGCGCTCTTGCAGACGCCGAACCTCGTGTTCATGGGCAGCAGCGTGGTCAGCGGCACGGCCAAGGCCGTCGTGCTTGCCACCGGCGGAAACACGCAAATGGGCGCGCTGGCCAAGAAGCTCGTCGGCCAGCGCCCCATCACCGCCTTTGACCGCGGCGTGAACAAAGTCAGCGTGCTGCTCATCCAGTTCATGCTCGTGATGGTGCCGATTGTGTTCCTCATCAACGGCCTCACCAAGGGCGACTGGCTCGAGGCCTTCTTCTTCAGCGTGGCGGTCGCCGTCGGCCTCACGCCCGCCATGCTGCCGATGATCGTCAACACCAACCTCGCCCGCGGCGCCGTCGCGATGGCGCACGAGAAGGTCGTCGTCAAGCACATCAACGCCATCCAGAACTTTGGCGCGATGGACGTGCTCTGCACCGACAAGACCGGCACGCTCACCCAGGACCGCGTCGCGCTCATCAAGCATCTCGACGTGCACGGCGAGGAAAGCGCGCAGGTGCTCGAAAAAGCCTACCTCAACAGCCTGCACCAGTCCGGCCTCAAAAACCTCATTGACCGTTCCGTCATCGAGCACGCGCAGCTTTTCCCCGCGATGCAGGACGCCGCGCAAGCCTACACGCGCATTGACGAGCTGCCCTTCGACTTCTCGCGCCGCCGCATGTCCGTCGTCCTCAAGCCCACCGACGGCGGCCCGGCGCTCCTCGTGTGCAAGGGCGCGGTGGACGAGATGCTCGACATCTGCTCCCAAGTCGTCGAGGACGACCACCTTGTCCCGCTGCAGGACGAAATGACCGACTGCCTGCGCTCCTTGCGCGACGAAAACAACAACGACGGCCTGCGCCTCGTCGGCGTCGCCTACAAGGTCGTGGACAAACCCGCCGGCACTTACAAAGTCTCCGACGAGAACGACCTCATCTTCGTCGGCTACATCGCCTTCCTCGACCCGCCCAAGGACTCCGCCGAGGAGGCGTTGCGCGAATTGCGCAAGCACGGCGTCACGGTGAAAATCCTCACCGGCGACAACGGCCTCGTCGCCCGCAAGGTCTGCAAGGACGTCGGCCTCAAAGTGAAGGACACCGTCCTGGGCGAGGAGTTGAAAGACTGGACGCCGCGGGACTGGCGCGAACGCGTCGAACACACCACGGTTTTTGCCAAACTCACGCCGACGCAGAAGGCCGACGTCATCCGCGCCCTCAAGGCCAATGGCCACACCGTCGGCTTCATGGGCGACGGCATCAACGACGCCCTCGCCTTGCGCGAAGCGGACGTCGGCATTTCGGTGGACACCGGCGTGGACATCGCCAAGGAGGCCGCCGACATCATCCTGCTCGAAAAAAACCTCCTCGTGCTCGACCGCGGCGTCGTCTGGGGCCGGCGCACCTATGGCAACATCGTCAAGTACATCAAAATGGCCGCCAGTTCGAACTTTGGCAACGTCTTCAGCGTGCTCGTCGCCAGCTACTTCCTGCCCTTCATGCCGATGCTGGCCATCCAGCTCCTCATCCAGAATCTGCTCTACGACATTTCCCAAATCAGCATCCCGTGGGACCGCATGGACGAGGACTGGCTCAAGCTCCCGCGCAAATGGTCCGCCGGCGGCATCTTCAGTTTCATGGTCTGCATCGGGCCCCTCAGTTCCATTTTCGACATCTCGACCTTCCTCGTCCTGTGGTTTGTCTTCCACGCCACCAACGGCGCGCACGACCTCAAGGGCGACCCGCTGTTTCAATCCGGCTGGTTTGTCGAAGGCCTCCTGACGCAGACGCTCATCGTGCACATGATCCGCACGGAAAAAATCCCCTTCCTGCAAAGCACCGCCTCGCCGCCGGTTCTGCTGCTGACCACCGCCATCATGGCCCTCGGCTGCTGGCTGCCCTATTCGCCCTTCGCCGCCGCCATGCACATGACCCCGCTGCCGTGGACCTATTGGCCGTTCGTCGCCGCGACCATCCTGGGCTACTGCGCCCTCACCCAAATCGGCAAAAAGCTCTACATGCGCAAATTCCACGAATGGATGTGATTTGCGCCGCGCCCATCCTAGCTGCCCAATTCAAAAAATGCCCGCAGCCGGCTGATGATGGTGTCGCGGGTTTCCGGCATCGGCGAAGGCGCCCCGTCCCCGGGGGTGATTTGCACGTTGGCCTGCTGGCGCTTCGCCAGCAAATCGCCGAGCCGCGTCAGCACCTCCGGATTGTGGCGGATGAACGCGGAAAACGCCTCGTGGGTGATTTCCACCGCCTCGACTTCGTCGGATGCCGCCACGGTCGCCGAGCGCTTCTCGCCCGTGAGCATGGACATCTCGCCGAGGCAATCGCCCGGCCCGAGCTGGGTGACGACTTTGGTTGCGCCTTCGCGCCGCACGCGCACTTCCACGCGCCCGCGCACCAGCAAAAACATCGAGCCGCCTTCCGCGCCCTGCTCGATGAGCGGCTCCGCCTGCGCGAACAGCACGACCGGGCTGTGGCAGACCAACTCGTTGACTTGCTCCGGCGTCAGCACGTTGAAGATGGCGCTGCGGCGCAGCGCGGTGGCCGCGGCGGCGCGGGCCTCGCCGGCGGTGTCGCGCGGCGTGGCCCGGTAAAGCGTGACGATCGGGAACGGGATCTCCATGTCCGCGCGGCGCACCGCATACCAGCAATGCGAGCGCACGTCACTCATCAGCCGGCTCTTTTGCCCGTGGTCCTGAATCCAAAATTTTACTTCATAGGTGATCGCGGAGTCCGCGAAGTTGAGCACGTTGATCTGCGGCGGCGGCTGGGTGCACACCCCGGGCACGCTCGCGGCGGCGGCGCGCAAAACCCCCTGCGCCCGCGCCGGCGGCACGTTGTAATGCAGGCCGATGGTGATGCGCAGCGCGTGCTCCGGCGCCGGCTGGTGAAAATTATGGATCGGCTGCTTGACCAGCGAGCTGTTCGGCATTTCGAGCAGCACGTCATCGTCGGTGACCAGCCGCGTCGAACGCCAGGTCACCTCAAGCACGCGCGCATGCTGGTTGTCCACCAGCAGCCAGTCGCCCACCTTGAACGGCCGCGACACGTACAGCGCGAACCCCGCCCAGATGTTGCCCAGCAAATCCTGCATCGCGAAGCCGACCACCAGGGCGATGATGCCCGAGCCGGCCCACAAACTCGTCGGCACGGTCCAGGAATAAAATGACTGCGCCACCAGCAGCGTCAGCGCGATGAAGACAATGAGGCCGGTGGTTTCCGCCAGCAGCCGCGGCGCCTCCCTGATCCGGCCGTCTGTCCCCACGCACGACCAGAGCGCGCGGTTGAGCAGGGTCACCAGCGGGAAGGTCGCGAGCAGCGTCGTCAGCGCGCCGAGGTCCAGCAACAGCGTCACATGCCAGGAGGGAATCCAATCGGACAGCGCCAGCCCGCCCGTCAACGCCGCCACGAAGGCAAACACATGAAAAATCCCGCCGAATTGCACCCCGCGCGTGCGGCGCAGCAGTTGCGCCGCGCAGACCAGCACCAGGTAATAGGCCAACGCCGCACCCACAAGCTGCAGCCCCTCGGGCCAGGTCGGGTAGGGTTCGTTCATTTGGGGGATATCGCTTTAGCGTAGCGGCTCCCCTGCGCGCTGTCACGAACATCCGTCCGACCTGGCCATCTTGCTCACAATAATTGCCAGTTGGTATTTCCGGTGTTGAAGGCCTTGTACCAAACATTGTTGGTCGTGTCCAAAACCTCCTCTCCGACAAACAATGGCGTCAGTACCCCAGACGGGCTGCCGGCATTCTGGCGGTACACCGGCCATTGGGCGCAATCGAGCGTGTTCACATTTCCGCACAGCAAGGATTGCAGCGAGACATTCCCCGGCACAATCCACACACTGTCGAGATAAATGAAATCGCTTGAACCAATCGGCGTGCCATACCCGCCGTAATTACTACAGGTCCCAAGCTCAACATAGAGCGACGTGAGAGGGTTCGCGAGGGTGGTCGGCGCGGATACGAGCAAAAACCAATCCGGCCCGACGCCGTAGCTGGTGAGGCCTGACGAGGTAGAATTCATCTGGATAAACGGCGTGGCGGCGCCGCTGGCGTACGTGGGGCCGTCACACTTCACCAATGCTACCACTCGCACATACTGACCCGAAAGATTGCCGTAGATCGAAGCGGGTAAATTAAACTTGATGTAGCCGAAAGCAGGGGTCGCCGGACCCTGCAAGCAGATGGAGTATTTCCCATACCGCACAAATCCCGGCGCGGTGGCATTGGTCACTAGCGTGTCGGTGGCGTTTGAGATGACCACGCTGCTGTAGCAAGCCAGTGCCGAGCTGTAGCCGTAATCAAAATTGGGATTGGGGAAATAGTTGACCAACTGGTCGGCGCCGATGGCGTCGGGCGAAAGTTGGCTCCCGGGGCTCAACGATCTGAATGCCAGGAGGCTGGGCGACGGACCCCAGCCACCCGCCGGCGGCGGGGCCGCACGCAAAATCTGCCGTCCCTTGGTCGAGGCATCCTTGGCCCCGGGATGAAGCACCGAATAACCCTCCACATTCACAAACTCAAAAACGTAAAGCCGATTGGTGACCGGCGGCGTTGGCACGCTGCCTCCGGAAAAGTAGCCACCCATGATAATTATATCCGCGCACTGTGTGGTTTCGCCTACCACCAATTGGGTGTTGCGTCCGTTGGTGTCATTCCCGTTGCTTTCCGAGTAGCAGTTATGCAGTGTCGCGCCGCTCAACCCGTCCAGCAGCACCGGCCCTTGGTTGCTCTCCCAGGTCGCATTGATAAATACCGCAGAGCCGCTGGCGAGCTGCATCGGAATGGTATTGCCATTGGCATAGCAGCGCTCCACCACACAACTGTTGGCAGACTGCAGGTAAATGCCGGTGCTGCAACCCAGCACCTGACAATCCCGTACCGTATTGACCCAGCCGTAAATCTTTATTCCGTACGATGCATTTTGGGCCAGCACCTCTTGAATGATTCCCCGCGATGAGGATCCACCCGTGCCGCTATTGGTGTTGGTATAAAAATCGAAGGCGATAAGTCCGTTCCCGCTCCCACCGCCGTCGATGGTCATCTGCTTGAACGCCCATCGCTGGATGCTGGCTCCGCTCTGCGGCGCCGCGGAAAAAATCGCCATGCCGGTAAAACCCGAACTGACTGCCTTGACCACCGTCGCGCCGATGCCCTCGCCCAACACGTCCACGCCTGAGCCATTATCACCCTTCACATTCACGGTACTGTTGATATAATAGGAACCACTGGGAATAAGTACGGAGCACTTGGCCCCGTTGCTGGTGGAATTGAGTGCATAAGCATAAGCTATCGCGGCGTTGAGCGCGGTGGCATTCGTGGCCGCGTCCCCTGTCTGTCCATTGCCCTTCGCCCCCCACCATTTAACGGAGACCGGCCCTGCAGGACCGCCGGGGGTGCTTGCATTGCCCCCCAATCCAGCCATCACCCGCAGCCACCGACCTCCCGGCGCGGCATTGAAGACCGCCCCTGAATCGACGGTCGCAGAACTGCCTGAGTCATAATAAAACACGCCGCCGCCGCCGTCATTCACGGCGTAGTAGCCAGCCACCTCGGCCAGGTCCCCCGTGGCCATGCCGACATAATTTAAAGTAGGCAGACCAGACGCACCGGTCAACAATTGGACGGCGTTAATAATGCTCATGTTAATTTTGGGGGTTGGGGTTAACGATTGAAATAATCTCTCTCGATTACGTTTTAATTCCTATCCTAGGCAAGTTAGTTTTTGCGCCATTTCGGCGGCATCCGTCACTTTCCTTGCCTGAAGTTGGCTGCGTTCGCTCCTGGCAACCGTCTTGGCCTCGGTGATTATTCGAGCTAGCCCGCCACGCCCCGCTTTGGTAGGATAAGCCCCTGCCATGAAGGAAATCTCCCTCCAGGACTTGCTGAACATGGCCGACCCCGCGGCGCATGACGGGATTGGCGACTTGTGGAATCAGAAGGCCATCCACTACCTCGTCGTGTTCACCAGCCAGGACGAGGACTTTGAATTGATCGGTGCCGGCCCCACCCTGCCCTACGCCACCATCGAGCAGGCCACCGCCCACAGCATCGCCGGAAAAAAGCCGGAATTTTATGTCAAATGCCCCGGCGCGCTGGCGGTGCGCCTCCAACCCAAACTCGCGCCTACGCAGCTTGGCCTGCCCAAGTCCACCCAGTCTGCCGCCACGCCCTCACTGCGGGGCCGCACTTCCGCGCCCTTCAGCCGCCCGGCCGCCAAAGCGCCGGAAAAAGGCCCGACCGTTGACGCCAGCAGCGATGAATCCGCCGCGAAGCCGGAAATGACGCCCGCCGAAATGCTCGAGCGCGAACGCGCCATCAAGCAGCGGGAAGTGGAGCTCGCCACCCTTTCCGAAAGCTTGAAGGCCCGCGAGGCCCTGTTGAAAGATCGCGAGGCCGTCATCGCCGCCATCGAGGAACGCCTGCTCAACCCGACACGCCCGAGTGGGTGATTTTCCCGGGCGGCGCGCCTTTGACAAATCGGCTGGACGCGTGCAAGTTGAGGAATGCGAAGTTTTTTCATTGCCTTCATTATCGTGCTCGCGATGGTCCTGCCCGGCTGCGGCGGCAAGCCGGGGCCGGACGCCGAGCCACCCTCCAAAATTCCCCCGGGCCCGACGGACGCGGAAATTCCCGTCATCATGGAGGACAAGACGCAAGTGGTGACCGTCACCGCGAACGACACCATGCATTTCAATGGCGACCGCTTTACCGTGCGCAGCGGCCAGCCGGTGCGCATCGAGCTGACCAACAAGGGCGTTCGCCCGGCCACGGAAATGGCGCACGATTTCGTCGTCCTCAAGCCCGACGTGGACGCCGTCGCCTTCAACCTCGCCTGCGCCCAGGCCAAGGCCAACGCGTTTGTGCCGGCCAGCGAATCGGACAAGATCCTCAGCTTCACCTCGCTCGCCGGCCCCGGCGAGACCGTGACCGCCTCCTTCACCGCCCCCGACCCCGGCCAATATACCTTCCTGTGCAATTTCCCCGGCCACTACGCCGCCGGCATGCACGGGACAATGACCGTGGCACCCCCCGAGCCCACCGACAAAAAATGACCTTGGCGGCGCATGGCTCGAGCGCCAGCACGTCGCGGGTGGCCAAACCGTCGATACGCTGGCGTCGATTGACTCGATGCCACTGTGTATAAGAGCCGATTCCATCCTGCCCATGCCTTCCGGAAACGACCACCACCGATGCCACGGTCCATTATGACGGCTCCCCGATCAAAATATCCGCGCCAACTGCCTAGGCTTCATCCTGTCGCCGGAAAGTTGGGCAAAAGCAGCGAAACATTGAACGTTTCTCGCGATTTGGGCATCAAAGGGGCATAAATCCACCCATTTACTTGTGGATGGCTGGCTCAAAAAATCGACACACTGAACATGTGAGCACTATTGATTTTGGGCATTTTTTAGCGTTTTTTAAGCGATTTTTGGCTAATAAATTAAAAAATCAGGGCTTGCAGGCCAAAATCCAATTTGTCTTACTCGCCACCCATCTGACACAAACTGCCGCGCTCCTGCGGCCACATTGACGTCGAATCGCTGCTTTTTCCAGCTTTTTGGGCGTTATTCCAGAAAAAACTCTATAACATCGTGGATATCAAAGACATAAAGCAGATTATTGATCTGATGAAGCGCTACGGGCTCACGGAGTTCGAGCTCGAGGACAAGGGCTTCAAAATCCGGCTGCGGAAGGAACCGCAGGCGGCTCGGGGCGGAAAAGGCGGCCCGCCGCAGTTTGTAGTTGAGACCCCTTTGGGCCTGGGGACGGGTGCTCCGGCCCCGGTTATACAGGTCGCGGCAGCCCCGGTGGCACCCTCCGGACCGCCCCCTGGCTCGACCCCGCCTTTCCCGCCGGTGGCCGGACCCAGCGGCGCTTCAACCGGCCCGGTGGCCGATGAACCCGGGGTTCAGGTCATCAAGTCCCCAATGGTGGGTACTTTCTACCGCTCGCCCAACCCCGAATCCAAGCCATTCACCGAAGAAGGCGCAGCCGTCCAGCCGGACTCGGTCATTTGCATCATCGAGGCGATGAAGCTGATGAACGAAATCCATGCCGAGGTGAAAGGCACGATTGTCGCCGTGCTGGCCGAAAACGGCAAGCCGGTCGAATACGGGCAACCGCTGTTCAAGGTGAAGGTCGGCTGAGCCGGCGGCGGCGGTTGCGGACGCGACTGAGGCGACAAGGCTGCGAAACGGCCAAGTCCCCCACTCCCCAGGCAACCCGAGCCCGCCACTCTCACGCTACCCCGCACCGGCTCGCCTGCTCCAATCGCTTCCGCCGCCTTCGCTATTTCCGCCGCTTCCTTTTCCATGTTCCAAAAAATCCTCATTGCCAACCGCGGCGAGATTGCCCTGCGCATTGTGCGGGCCTGCCGCGAGCTGGGCATCAAGACCATCGCCGTTTATTCGGAGGCCGACGAGCAGTCGCTGCACGTGCAACTGGCCGACGAAGCCATCTGCATCGGGCCGGCGGCGTCGAAGGAGAGCTACCTGCGGCCGGAGCGCATCATTTCCGCGGCGGAGATTTCCGACGTGGACGCCATCCACCCCGGTTACGGCTTCCTGGCCGAGAACGCGACCTTTGCGGAGATGTGCGAGAAGGCGAACATCAAGTTCATCGGACCGAAGGCGTCGGCCATCAACCTGATGGGCGACAAGTCGAAGGCCAAG
>DASZWY010000027.1:0-6205 GCA_035546135.1 Opitutales bacterium | reverse complement strand
CGGGTAGTTTTTGCAAACAAAGTAGGGGCGCAGTCTGGCTGCGCCCGCTTTTACTCCCCCGCTTTTTTTTGACACTCGGCCCGGAAGTGGGATAATGCGGCGTAAATCAACCACTTCCGCCATGAAAACCATTTTCCCATCGCGCCCGTCGTGGCTGCGTCTTCCCTTGCCGCTGGCGTTGGCTTTTGCCCTCGGCGTCTTCGGTCTGCACGCCCAAAATCCGCCCGGCTATGTTGCGCCCACCTCGGCGAACCCCGGTGCGGCTCCCGCGCCCGCCCCTGCGCCTGTTTCCGCCGCCACTCTCGCGTCGATGAATGAGGACATCCAGACCCTGCAGCGCCAGGTCAGCCAGTTGCGCCTCAATATCGAGGCCCTGCAGCAGGACAATGACAACCTGCGCAAGCAGCTGATTACGCAGACCGACTTGAACACCGCCGTCCAAAACGCCGTCAACAAAAACCGCGACGATGTCAACAAGGCCATCACCACCGCCGTCTCCGCCGCCACTGACGCCCTGCGCAAGGACATCGTCGGCACCGTTACCAAGCAAATCGAGGCGCTGGCGCGCGACACCAACGCCCAGTTTCAGACCCTGACCCAGGCCATGGGCAAGATGCCGCCGCCGAGCAAGAAAATCACCGCTGTGGACCCCAACACTGCCCCGCCGGCCGCGGGCGATGTCGAGCTCTACCTCGTCAAGCCCGGCGAAAGCCTTTCCAAGATCGCCGCGCATTTTCACGTCTCCGTTAGCGACATCATCAAGGTCAACCCCTCTATTGACCCGAACAAAATTCGCGAAGGCCAGCAAATCGCCATCCCTCTCAAGGACGGCGCCGCGCCCTCGGCCGTCTCCAACTGAAAATAACTTCCCGCCCCATGCCTCCCCCCAATAAAAACCGCCTTGGTCGCGGCCTCGGCAACCTCATCGCCGCGGGCAAAACCACCCCGCCCGCCGCCGCCGCGCCGGTTTCAAAAGCCGCGCCCGAGGCCAAAGCCCCCGGGGGTCTCGCGGGCTTCATGGAAATTTCCATCGCCGCCGTCGAACCCAACCAGCGCCAGCCCCGCCGCCACTTCGACGAAGCCTCCCTGCGCGAGCTCGCCGACAGCATCCGCTCCGAAGGCCTCCTGCAGCCCGTTGTCGTCCGCGCCGCCGGCGCAAAGTTTCAGCTCATCGCGGGCGAGCGCCGCCTCCGCGCCTGCCAGTTGCTGGGCCTCAAGGTCGTTCCCGCGCGCATCATCGAGGCCGGCGACGCTTCCTCTGCCGTCATGGCCCTCATCGAAAATTTGCAGCGCGCCGACCTCAACCCCATTGAGGAAGCGCTCGGCTACGCCAGCCTGCTGCACGATTTCACGCTCACCCAGGAAGCCGTCGCCGAGCGCGTCGGCAAGGCCCGCGCCACCGTCACCAACGCGCTGCGCCTGCTCGGCCTCGACCGCGAAATCCAGGGCTTCATCGCCAAGGGCATCCTGAGCACCGGCCACGCCAAGATTCTCCTCGGCATCGCTGACGAGGCCCAGCGCGCGCTCCTCGCCCGCCGCAGCATCGAGGATGGCTGGAGCGTCCGCGACCTCGAGCGCGCCGCGCGCAAATTGAAGGCCGAGACCACCGTCCGCGCCGGCGGCCGCACCGGCCCCGAGGCCGAAAACACCGCCCTCCGCGACGTCGAAAAGCGCCTCGCCACCAGGCTCAACACCCGCGTCTCCCTCAAGCACACCCCCAAGCACGGCCGCATCGTCATCGAATATTTTGGCAACGAGGACCTCCAGCGCATCCTCGAGCAAATCGGCGTGGAAACGTAATCAGCCGGGAGCAAGAAGCAGGGAGCAAGAATTCCCAACAAGGTTTTGGAATGAGGCAGTTCGGAAACGCGTGGGCCTCTCTGCCGCTTATTCCCTGCTCCCCGCTCCCTGCTTTTTCAAGCTTGCCCCCCGGCCCGGCGTTCCCCATGCTGGCCGATTCCCGCCAAACTTTCGGGGTTCCCCACGTCATGAGCATCCTTCTCACCCTCTCCATGTTCGTCCTGCTGATCGTCAGCTTGATGATGACCATCATCATCCTGATGCAAAAGCCCAGCGCCAACGCCGGCATGGGCGCGGCCCTGGGCGGCGGCGCGGCCGAGTCCGTCTTCGGCGGTGAAACCGCCAACGTCCTGCTGAAATACACCGTGCGCATCTCGGTGGCCTTTTTCCTCATCTCCTTCATCCTTTACGTCGGCTACCTCTGGCATCACCGCAGCGTCCCGGCCACGGTAAATTCCACGCTGCCGACCATGCCGGGAGCCGCCAACGCCACCACCGCTCCCGCCAACGGCGCCGCCGCTCCGGCCTCCAGCGCCCCGGCCGCGGGTTCGGGTTTTAATGTGACTGCCGCCAAGCCCGCCAGCAGCGCCGCCGAGCCTGCGACCGCTGCGGCTTCCGCCACCCCGGCGGCTTCGACTCCCGCCGCCGCTTCGGCCAAATAGCCCTGGCCGGAATTTTTTGCCTGAGCAGGTGGAGCGCGCACTCCGTGCGCGCTTAAGCGTGCGCAGAGCGCCAGATCCACCCATAAATTTCCGGAACTTTGCCTATCGCCTCCGGGTTTTCTTTTGAGAATCTCTCTGCAAGGACGCAGGCTTGCTGCGCCCGCCCTTCATGAACCCGTCCCGCCGCTTTTTTGCCGCCGCTTTTGCCCTCGCGCTGGCTTGCGTTCCCATTGCCTCCGCCGGCCCGCGCCACAGCCCCGACCTCGCCGCGCTGCCGCCCAAGCCTTTTACCGCCGACGAAGCCGCCGCGTATCTCGACAAATTTCGCCACGCCTGGTTTGGCAGCGACCTCGCTTTGCGCTTCGACTTTGTCCACCGCCCCCGCCGCGGCGATGAGACTACCTTTGCCGGCATTGCCTGGAGCACCTGGGTCGATGGCCGTCCGGTTATTCGTGCCCAGCTCATCAAGCCCTCCGCCGACAAAACCGCGCCGCCGCAAGTCTGGGAATGGCTGCTCCAAAGCGGCCCCTCGCCGAAAGTCTGGCTCCTGGCCCCCGGCGCCACCGCCGCCGTGGAAGTTCCGTCCTCAAAATGGCGCGAACCGTTCCTGCCGGGCCTGCTCTACACCCCCTTCGATTTGATGCTGCCGTTTCTTTACTGGACCGATTGCAAGTACAACGGCACCGACCGCATCCTTGGCCGCGGCGTGGATGTTTACACCATGAACCCGCCGCCCGCCGAAAAAGCCGCCGGCCTCCAGCCCGTCAAAATCTATCTCGACCGCGAACTCGACGCCCTCGTGCGCACCCAGCAGCTCGACGCCAAAGGCAAGGTCGTCCAGCAGTTTGATTTGGACAAGGTCGCGAAAGTGCAGGGCAAATGGATGCTCAAAAGCTGCCAGTTAATCGACGAGGCCACCGGCGACTACGACATCTTCGACGTCCTCGCCGCCGCGTTGCCCGCCGCATCCTCGCCTTTCGCACTCACGCCCGCGCAATTCGAGCCTGCCGCCCTCGGCCAGCCGATGCCGGAGCTGCCCCAATCCGCCTGGTCGGGATTGTGATGGGGTGGGGCGCGCTGCCCTCAGTGCGCCGTCGGGGCGCAGCCTTGCTGCGCCCTCTTTCACGCAAAAATTGTTGCCAAGCCGGGCCAATCTGCGACGATGGGCCGCTTACGCCTTTCCCGTCCGCTGCCCATGACAACCGTACCTTCGGAACCCGGCCTCTCCAGCTGGGCGCGTCAAATCGCGCCCTCGCCAACCCTGGCCGTTGACGCCAAAGCCAAGGCCCTCAAGGCCGCCGGCAAGGACGTTTGCGTATTCGGCGCCGGTGAACCCGATTTCGACACCCCCGCCTTTATCAAGGAAGCCTGCATCAAGGCCCTGCGCGACGGCCAGACCAAGTACATACCCGCTGCTGGTCTGCCCGCGCTCCGCGCTGCCATCGCCGCCGATTATAAGGCCCGCGGCTTCGGCGACATCAAGGACTCGCAGGTCATCGTCAGCCCCGGCGGCAAATTTTCCTGCCACCTCGCCATCCTCGCGGTCACGTCCCCTGGCGACGAGGTCATCGTTCCCGCGCCGTATTGGGTGAGCTACCCCGAGATGGTCAAGCTCGCCGGCGGCGTGCCGAAATTTATTTTCGCCGGCGACGACACCGGCTTCCGCATCACCCCCGCGCAACTGCGCGCCGCCATCACGCCGAAGACCAGGCTCGTCATCCTCAACAGCCCGTCGAACCCCACCGGCGCCGTTTACCCGCGCGCGGAACTCGAGGAGCTTGTGCGCATCTGTGTCGAGCGCGGCCTCTACATTTTGTCCGACGAGATTTACGAGCAGTTGCTTTATGATGGCGTCAAGCACGCCAGCCCGGCCACGTTCTCGCCCGAGGCCGCGAAGCTTACCCTCACCGCCTCCGGCTTCAGCAAGCCCTACTCGATGACCGGCTGGCGTCTCGGCACCCTCATGGCCCCGCCCAAAGTCGCCGCCGCCGTTTCCGATTTGCAGAGTCACATGACCTCGAACGCCACGTCGTTCGCGCAATTCGGCGCGCTGGCCGTCTATGAACAACCCGAGCAGGCCCGCGCCGCCGTCGCCGCGATGCTCGCCGTCTTCGACCGCCGCCGCCTCCGCATGTGGGAGGGCCTCAACGCCATCCCCGGCCTGAGTTGCTTCCGCTCGCAGGGCGCGTTCTACCTCTTCCCGAACATCCGCGCCCTCGGCCTCACGTCCGACGAATTTGCCGCCAAGCTCCTCGACGAGGAACTGGTCGCGCTCGTCCCCGGCTCCGGCTTCGGCGCCCACGACTACGTGCGCTTCAGCTACGCCACCGCCGACGCCGTCATCGAAAAAGGCATTGATCGCCTCGGCCGCTTCTGCACCCGCCTTGCCGGAAAACGCCAGCCCGCTTCTTCCCGCGCTTAACGCACTTTTCCCTCATGCCCTACTCGAACGTCACCCCGCCCGCCGGCGAACGCATCTCCATCAACGCCGGGAAACTCACCGTTCCCCACCATCCGATCGTGCCCTACATCGAGGGCGACGGCACCGGCCCCGACATCTGGCGCGCCTCGCAGCGCGTGTTCGACGCCGCGGTCGCCAAGGCCTACGGCGGCCAGCGCAAAATTTCCTGGTTCGAGGTTTACGCCGGCCAGAAGGCGTTCGATAAATTCCAGAACTGGCTGCCCGACGACACCATCACCGCCTTCACCGAATACCTCGTCGGCATCAAAGGCCCGCTCACCACGCCCGTCGGCGGCGGCATCCGCTCGCTCAACGTCGCCCTGCGCCAGATGCTCGACCTCTACGTCTGCCTGCGCCCCGTGCAGTATTTCACCGGCGTGCCCTCGCCCGTGAAGCACCCCGAGAAGGTGGATATGGTCATCTTCCGCGAAAACACCGAGGACATCTACGCCGGCATCGAATACGGCGCCGGCACGCCCGAGTCCCAAAAGCTCCTCGACTTCATCGCCAGGGAATTTCCGAAAGACTTCAAGAAAATCCGTTTCGGCACCCAGGCCGCCGCCGAGCAATTCTGGGCCCAGGTCGGCGCGAAGGATTTCCCCACCGACGTCAAGGTCGGCATCGGCATCAAGCCCGTCAGCTACAGCGGCAGCGTGCGCCTCATCCACACCGCCATCGCCTACGCCATCAAGAACCGGCGCAAGAGCGTCACCCTCGTCCACAAGGGCAACATCATGAAGTTCACCGAGGGCGGTTTCCGCGACTGGGGCTACAAGGTCGCCAAGGAATTTTTCGGCGCGGTCGAGATCGACGCCGGCCCCTGGTGCAAAATCCCCGACGGCAAGCCCGGCGCCGGCCTCGTCATCAAGGACGCCATCGCCGACATCACCCTCCAGCAGGTGCTCACCCGCCCCGAGGACTTCGACGTCATCGCCACCCTCAACCTCAACGGCGACTACCTCAGCGACGCCCTCGCCGCGCAAGTCGGCGGCATCGGCATCGCCCCGGGTGGCAACGTCAACTACATCTCCGGCCACGCCATCTTCGAGGCCACCCACGGCACCGCCCCCAAGTACGCCAACAAGGACGTCGTCAACCCCGGCTCCGTCGTGCTTAGCGGCGAAATGATGTTCCGCTACCTGGGCTGGACCGAAGCCGCCGACCTCATCCTCAAGGGCCTCAACGGCGCCATCGGCGCCAAGCGCGTCACCTACGACTTCGCCCGCCAGATGCAAGGCGCCACCGAAATCAAATGCTCCGAATTCGGCACCGCCATCATCGA
>DASZWY010000026.1:0-9469 GCA_035546135.1 Opitutales bacterium | reverse complement strand
ATTTTCCATGCCTGATTTCCAGAGCCTGCCGGGTTTCCGGGAATTCTACCCCGAGGACTGCGCGGCCCGCAACGGGCTCTTCCGCGCCTGGCGCGCCGCCGCCCGCCGCTTTGGCTTTGCCGAATACGACGCCCCCGTGCTTGAACCCCTAGAGCTTTACCAGGAAAAATCCGGCGAGGAAATCCGCTCGCAGCTTTTTGAGTTCACGGACAAGGGCGGTCGCAACGTCGCTCTGCGCCCGGAGATGACCCCCTCGCTCGCCCGCCTCGTCGCCGCCAAGGCCGGCTCCCTCCGCAAGCCCCTCAAGTGGTTCAGCATCGGCGAGATGTACCGCTACGAAAAACCCCAGAAAGGCCGCTTGCGCTCCTTCTACCAGTTCAACGCCGACATTCTCGGCGAAGCTGGTCCCGCCGCCGACGCCGAGTGCATCGCCTTGCTGGTGGAAGCGCTGAAGGAAAGTGGGCTGGATCAAGGTGAATTCGAGGTGCGCATCAGTGATCGGAAATGGTGGTTCCATTTTTTGGCTTCGTTGGGCTTGGATGAATCAAAATCCGCTGAGGTTCTCTCGATTATTGACAAGGCAGGTCGCGAAACGCCTGACGCCATTAAAAAGAAACTTGAACCCTATTTTGGGGCAAGCACCGAGGCGAATTGGAATGCGATTAAGGAAATACTTTCCGACGCGAGCGCACTTGCAACGGCAACGGAGAAATTGAGTTCGGGGGTTGGCGCAAACGCAACCACCGCGAGATTTGCTGAGTTGCGCGAATTGGAAAATCGGCTCCAGCAACTGGGGGTGAGCTCTTTTGTGAAACGTGATTTCAGCATCGTCCGCGGCCTCGCCTACTACACCGGCTTTGTTTTCGAGGCCTATCAAACCGTCGGCACGGCGCGCGCGCTTGCGGGCGGTGGCCGGTACGACGACTTGCTCAAAAAGCTCGGTGGCGTGGATCTGCCCGCCGTCGGTTTCGCCATCGGCGACGTAACGATGACGGATTTGCTCAAGGAGCTGAATCGGCCCCTCCGCACCGAGGGCAAGCTCGACGTTTATCTCGTCATCGGCAGCGACGCAGTGCGCGCCCAAGCCCTCGAACTCGTCGGCAAATTGCGCGCCGCCGGCGTGGCGGTGGATTACCCACTCAAAGACGAAAAATTTGCCAAGCAATTCAAGGCCGCCGACCAGGTCGGCGCGCGTCTCGCGCTCATTCTCGGTCCCGACGAAGCCGCGCAGAATCAAGTCAAAATCAAGGACATGCTCTCCGGCGTCGAGGTCGTCGTACCCAATGACGCGACCCTCCCCGCCAACGTCCGCGAAATCGCCGAAAAAGGTCTGCCCGCGTAGGATTGGCGCCACGGGGTAGCGCGGGGGGCTCCATGCCCGCCTAGCCTCTGTTACGCAATCAGAAACTTGGCGGGGCTGGAGGCCTCGCCCTACTGTGAACACCTGAAAATCAGGATTGCCAAGCTTGGCCGGCTTCCCCATATTCACCCTTTGCGCTCCCGGCGTACACCCGCCGCGCGCTCCCTCATTTCGACCAGGAGTTTCCCTTGCGAGACGAATATCTCAAAGAAGCCAACAAGATCATCACCGATCCGAACATTCTCATCAATGTCGTGTCGCGCCGCGTCAAGCAGCTCAAGTTCGGCATGAAGCCCTTGGTGGAGTCGCTGGAAAAGCTCGAGCCCGAGGACATCGCCCTGCGCGAAGTCATCGAAGGCAAGATTGACTACGAGCTGTGGGACGGCGTCGAACCCGTGCACTAAGCGGAAAGCGCGCCTGGTGCGCGGTTGAGTTTGCGTTTTGCCCGCCGGGCGGGTAGGGGATAGCCGCACCTGCGCGCCTTCCGTTTCCGCCCCAATTCCCGCCATGTCCGCCGCGCCCAAAGACTCCACGCGTTTCACCGAAATCCGCAACGCGAAGGCCTTTCACCTCTACCACGTCGGCGAGCGCCTCGAGGCGGGCATCATGCTCAAGGGCACGGAAATGAAATCCCTCCGCCAGGGCCTGGCGCAGTTGGCCGACGCGTTCGTGCGCATCGAAAACGGCGCGCCCATCCTGCACCACGCCCACATCGCCGAATACACCCACGGCAACATCCACAACCACCCGCCGCGCCGCCCGCGCAAGCTCCTGCTGCATGGCCGCGAAATCGCCAAAATCAAGGCCGCCACCGAGATGCAGGGCATGACCGTCATCCCCCTGCGCCTCTATTTCAAGCAAGGCCTGGCGAAAGTCGAAATCGCCCTGTGCAAGGGCAAGAACGTCGCCGACAAGCGCGAGACCCTCCGCCGCAAAACCGAGCTGCGCGAAGCCCAGCGCTCGATGCGCGCCTGGAAGTAAGTGCTTTGGTTCCTGGTGCTTGGTTCATAGTTAAGGGAGGGCTAAACCAAAATAAGCATCCAAAAAAACTAAGAACGAAGCACCAAGAACTAAAGTACTTTTATGCTCCACGTCGTCCTTTTTCAGCCGGAAATCCCGCAGAACACCGGCAACATCGGCCGCCTCTGCGCGCTCACCCGTTCGCGCTTGCACCTCATTCATCCCCTCGGCTTCCGCATCACCGACCGCCACCTCAAGCGCAGCGGCATGGATTATTGGAAGTCCCTCGACGTGCGCCATCACCAGCACTGGGAGGATTTTTTGCAAAGCCCCCTCGGCCCGCGCCGCCTCTGGCTTTTCACCACCCAGGCGACCCAAAGCTACTGGGACGTGCAATTCGCCGACGAAGACGGCCTGCTCTTTGGCAATGAGGGCGGCGGTGCTCCCGCCTGGCTCCATGAATGGGCTGGCGATGCCCGCCGCGTCCAAATCCCCCAAGCCGACCCGACGCTCCGTTCCCTCAATCTCTCCACGGCCGCCGGCATCGGGGTCTACGAAGCGTTGCGGCAGAATGAGGCAAAAAGCGGTTAAGGCAGGCCAAGGCGCTAAGCCGGCAGCCGGGGGCGGGAAATAGCCCAAAAAGGAGAGTGGGGGCAGGAAAATTTTTTTGCCCGCCATCCCGGAGAAAACCCTGAGTCGTCGCCCCCCGGCCGATTTAAGCGGCCTCGGCCAATTTCCCCGTTTTCCCTCGGAGACTCAGGTATTCTGAGACCCCCTCTCGGTACAAACCCTGAGGCGAAACTCAGGGTTGCCTCCGTTTCCTCTCGGGTCGCTCCTTGAGCCAGAGTAAGGCTACTCGCCGCGCCGATTACAAGGTCCTGCCGATACCGTAAAACGCCTCGAAAAAGTATGTTGTGCGTATGAAAGCCGCACAACATACCACCCCGAAGACCAGCAACCTTCGCGCCTCCTTCACCCGCCTTGCGGTGGCCCTCTTTCTTGCCCTCGGCACCCTCGCCCCCAGCACTGCCAAGGCCGTCGCCCCCGGCAGTGGCATCCCCTTCGCGGATGTCCTCTCCGACGCCCAGCACCTGGCCTCCCTCAACAAGGACTACAGCGTCTACATGGTCAAGGGCGAGTCCATGGAACCCCTCTTCGGCGGCAACTCCGTCCTGGTGGTGGACAAAAGCGACTTCAGCCTCCTCCGCCCCGGCATGATGGTGGTTTACAAGGATGCCGCCGGTGACTTCGTGGCCCACCGCCTCATCGAGCACACCGCCAACGGCTGGACCGTGATGGGCCAGAACAACGACAAGCAAGACCCCGGCCTCGTGACCACCGGCAATTTCCACGGCGTCGTCTTCTGCATGCTCCACTACAAGGAAGGCACCGACAAGCTCGCCGCCAACCTCGCCAGCCAGACCCAGCTCGCCTTCGCCAAGCGCTACTAAACCGTTCCCGAACAAAATCAGGCCAGTTCCCCAACCGGGCGCCATTCAGCGTCCGGTTTCTTGTTTTTTTAAGGGCTGGAAGCCTTGCCTTTCCCGCCAAAAGAAATAAAGTTGATTCTGTGCGGAACGCCCTGTAAATATTCACGGTTTCTCCACATTTCAGGCATTTCTTTCAACTGCCCCCGCCCTTACCCTTAACCATGAGCACCCCCGCAGCACCCACTCCGGCCGCCCCGGCCCCCTCCTCCGAGCCGAATCCGGCCCCCAAATACAAGGAAGTCCCTTTCAAGCAACTGGACCCGCGCGTCCAGCGCCAAATCGAGCAGGCCGACAAGACCGCCGACCGCAACCCCGGCGTCGCCATTGAGATCTGCAATGGCATTCTTAACACGAACCCGGCCATTGTCGAAGCCCGCAAAATTCTCCGCAAGGCCCAGAAAAAGGCCAACCCGGCCGCTGGCAAGGGCATGACCAAGCTCCTCAGCGGCCTGACCAACACCCCCTTCGTCCTCAAGGCCGGCTCGCAAATCAAGACCGACCCCAAGGGGGTCATTGACGCCGCGGAAAAGCTGCTCGCCGTCAACCCGAACAACGTCCAAGCCCTGCGCCTTGAAGCTCAAGCCGCCGCCGCCATGGGTCTCTGGGGCACCTGCGCGCTCGCCTACGAGAACATCCGCGACCTCGAGCCGGACAATGTGGACAACCTCATTGCCCTCGGCAACGCCTTTATCGAAGCCGGCCAGCCCAAGGAAGCCATCAAGCAGGGCGAACATGTCCTCGAAATGAATCCCGGCAACGGCGACGCCCAGGCCCTCCTGCGCCGCGCTTCCGTCGCCATCACCATGGACAAGGGCAAGTGGGAAGAGCAAACCGACTTCCGCCAAAAGCTCGCCGACTCCAAGCAGGCCCAGGACCTCGAGTCCGCCGCCCGCATGTCCACCGATGCGGACTCGCTCAACGCCCTGGTCGTCAAGCTCGCCGACGCCATTGCCGCCCAGCCGGAAAACATCAACCTTTACCGCGATATCCTCGGCGCCCTCAAGTCCCTCCAGCGCTGGGACGACGCCCTTGTCTGGGTGCGCAAGGCCCGCGAGCAGCCGCTCGGCAAGGCCGACACCACCCTCGAAAAGCTGGAGAACGACCTCACCGTTTCCCGCATGACCGCCAAGCTCGAGGAACTCGAGGCCGCCGTCGCCACCAATCCGGGCCGCCAGCCCGAGCTCGACGCCCTCCGCCGCGAGCAGCTCGACTTCCGCGTCCAGCAGGCCAAGGCCCTCGTCGAAAAGTACCCGAACGACTTCGGCTTCCGCTTCGACTACGGCGTGCTCCTCTACGAGACCAACCAGACCGACCTCGCCATCCGCGAGCTGCAGCAGGCCCGCCGCAACCCCAAGGTTGCCCACCGCGCCATGCTTTACCTGGGCCGTTCCTACCGCGCCAAGGGCATCTACGACCTCGCCATCGAAGTCCTCGCCCAGGCCCGCGACGAAATTCCCATCATGAACGATCTCAAGAAAGAGATCACCTACGAGCTGGCCCTTTGCTACCGCAAGAACGGCAACGTGGAGAAGGCCGTCGCGGAATACAAGAGCATCTACTCGAACGACATTGATTACAAAGACGTCGCGCAGATTATCAACGAGTATTATGAGAAAAAGACCCTCTCCTGAGGGCGCGCGCTTTTCCCGCCGCGGCCTCCGCGCCGCCGGGGCGTTCCTGCTGGTGGCCGGCCTGGCGGCGGCCACTTCCGCCATCCTGCGCGCCCAGGCTGAAAAGGGCGTCATCGGCGACCGGGTTGACCGCGTGCACACCGCCCAAGCCGCCGCGCAGACCGAGCAAGTGGCCGACACCACCGCCTGGACTCCGCCCAAAATCATCCTTAACCTTGACGCCCGCTGCCCCGTCGTCACCGCCTTGGGCTATTTTGGCGCCTTTGCCACCTCCGACCCCGATCCCGCCAAGGCCGCCGAATTGCAGTCCCGCTATGCGCAATTGCAAAAGACCGCGCAGCCCATCGCCGACGAATTGAAAAAAATCGCCACGGCCAACGCCTTTGCCGGCCGCAAATTTCCCGCCGCCCTCAACCCCCGCCTCAACGTCCTCAGCGCCGAACTCTACGGCGAAATTCTGAAATTGTATGGCGACGAAGCCGCGGCGGAATTTCGCCGCTACGTCGCCACGCAGACGCAAGGCGCCTATGTGCCGGATTGATTGGGCCGCCGAAGAGATGCCAAGCGCCGGGCGTGGGATGGGTTTTCAATCGCGCTTGCCGGATTTGGTTCTTCCTTCTACCTTTTTGATTCTCCTTTCTTGCTCTTCATGCCCACCCGCATTCACCCCACCGCCATCATTGAGCCGGGCGCGGAGCTTGCCGGGGACGTGGCGGTCGGCGCTTATGCCTTTGTCGGCGCCGGGGTCAAGCTGGGTGCGGGCACCATCCTGCATCACCATGCCTGTATCGAAGGCCGGACGACGCTCGGCCGTGAAAACGAAATTTTTCCCTTTGCCCTGATTGGTTCCAAGACCCACGATTTGAAATTCACCGGCGGCCAGCCCGGCTTGCGCGTCGGCGACCGCAACGTCTTTCGCGAATACGTCACCGTCCACACCGCCACCAACGACGCCGAATTCACGACCCTGGGCGACGACAACGTGCTGCTCGCCTACAGCCACGTTGCGCACGATTGCATTGTCGGCAATCATCTGGTCATGAGCAGCCATGCCGCGCTCGGCGGCCACGTCGTGGTCGAGGATCACGTCGTCATTGGCTGGAACGCCGGCGTGCACCAGTTTTGCCGCCTCGGTTCGCACAGCATGCTCGGCGCTTGCGCCAAGCTCGTTCAGGATGTGCCCCCGGGCCTGATGGCCGATGGCAACCCCGCCCGCGTGCGCACCATCAACAAGGTAGGCCTCGAACGCCGCGGCTTCACCGCCGGCGACATTGCCTTGGTCCGCTCCGTCTTTAAAATTCTCTATCGCGAAGGGTTGAACCGCACTCAAGCCGCGGCCAAGCTGGCCGCGCATCCGCAGGCCGCCCATCCCTGGATGCAAGCCATGCTCGCCTTCCTAGGCCGCAGTGAGCGCGGGCTGGCCGCCGGCGGCACCGGGACGTCCGAATCCTGAACGGCAATTTTTGCCGCTTCGATTAGGGGGGCCAGTTGAAGCTGCCCATCACGAGATTGTCCGCCAAACCCGGGTGCGCGGACGGATCGCCGTAGCCGTCAATCATGAAACCGGAATTCAGGGTGTGCCCGTTGACCGGCTTCCAGAGAAAGTTGTCATCGGCGGCTTCCGGCAAACCGTCGGAGCCGCGCGAAACCAGGATGTATTGGCGCGACTGCCAGTTGCGCGCGTTCGGATTGGGATTGGTCACATCGCTGATGGTCTTGTACCGGTAGAGGTAGGCATTTTTCCCCTCCTCGCCGCTCCACCACGGATCGTAGAGCACCGCGTTGTTGCTCACGTGCGATTCCGTCGCATCGTCCTTATCGTAGGTGAATTTGGCCAATTCGATGTATTCATGGCCCCAAAGGTATTTTTCACCGTTGCCACCCGAGACCGTGCCGCCGTCGGCCCAGCGCCGGCCCATCGGCACCGTTTCCCAGATCGGCTGGCCGCTGGCCTTGTTGGTCGTCCACCGTGCGTGCCCCGTCAACGCCTTGATTAGATTGCGCTCGGCGTACGGCGAGCCCGAGCCTTCATCGCTGTCCATCGGCGGGTATTCCGGATTCTCGACCTTGAAAGTCTCCAGGTCGGTGGTGATGGTCAGCATTTCGCTGCGCGCCTTCGCCTCGGTCTGCCGGCGCAGCACGAGTTTCGAGATGTTCAGGGTCAGCGCCGCCAAAATGGCGATAATCACGATAACCGTGAGCAGCTCGACCAGCGTGAAGCCGGCGGCGTGGCCGCGGCGGGTGGGGTGGGGTCTCGACATGACTGTAAGGGTAATAATATGGGTAGGGGCCGGAGAATTAACCGTCCAGCGGCCAGCCCTCCACCATAGCGCTTTTGCCATTCTTGTCCAGCGGGGAACGCGCCCTTGTTTTACCCCCTGCGCAGGAAATCTTTACAACCGGCCCGCGGGCCGCAATGCTTGTTCCCTGCATGAGCTCCCGCGATTTTTCCGAGGTCGTTGACCTTATCCGCAAGGAAAACCCGCGTTTTGACAAGGGAGCCTATTTTTTTGTCAAACAGGCGCTCGACCATACCCTCAAGTCCCTCAAAAAAGACGCCGAGGCCCGCGCCGGCCGCCATGTCAGCGGCCAGGAGCTCCTGGCCGGCATCCGCGAATTTGCCCTCGAACAATACGGCCCCATGGCCTACACCGTCCTCGACCGCTGGGGCGTCCGCCATTGCGAGGACTTCGGCGACATCGTTTTTCACCTCGTGGACTACGGCGTCCTCGGCAAGACCGAGCAGGACCGCCGCGAGGACTTCACCGGCGGCTACGATTTTCGCGAGGCGTTCGTCCGCCCCTTCGAGCCGGCGCGCGCCCGCCGTGCCCACCGCGCGCGCATCGAGGAGGTTGAATAATAATGTCCACCTTGTGGCTCTTTGCAGGCATCTGCATCGGCGGCATCATGGGGTGGCTGCTTTATTTGCCCGCGCGCCGTGAGTCCGTCCGGCTCGACGAGGACAAGCAGCACCTGCAGCAGGAAAAGCAAATCGTCGTCGAGTTCATGCACAACATGGTCGAGACCGTCGGCGAAAACATGAGCCGGCGCGAGCTCTTCCAGCGCATCGTCCATGCTGCGGTGCTCAGCACGGGCGCCCTCAGTGCCTGCGCCTATGAGCGCACCCCCGATGACCAGTTGCGCGGCGCCGCCGTGGAAGGGCTGTTTCCGCCCCAGCGCCCATTGCCCGGCGAAGGCGGGACAACCCCGCCCGCCACCCGCGCCAAGTTTCTCGAACATGTCCTGCGCGCCGAAAATTATGCCATGGGCGAGGGCCTCATCGGCTCCGTCGCCAAAAGCGGCCAGGCTCTCCTCATCGCCGACGCCCAGCGCGACCCGCGCGTCATCGTCCATGCCGACCCCTCGCTCGTCGTGCGCTCGCTCATCATTGCGCCCATCATGTTCCGCCGCGATGTCCTCGGCGTCCTCGCCGTCGCCAATCCCGGCGACGAACACGCCTTCACCGACGCCGACCTCTCGCTGGTGCAATCGCTCGCCGAGCAGGCCGCCCTCGCGCTGCACAATGCCGAGTTGCTGCGCGTGCAGATTGAAAAATCCAAAATTGATTTCGACCTCGCCATCGCCAGCAGCGTCCAGGGCCTGCTGCTGCCCCGCAGTTTCCCCGGCAACGCCGCGCTGGAAATGGACGCCCTCTATCGTCCCGCGCAAAAAGTCGGCGGCGACTTTTACGACGTGTTCCCCCTTTCCGGGCAGCGCGTGGGCGTCGCCGTGGCCGATGTCTCCGGCAAAGGGGTCTCCGCCTCGCTCCTCATGGCCATTTGCCAGACGAACCTGCGCCATTTCGCCCGCCTCAACGATTCCCCCGCCGAGGTCCTGCGCCGCATCAATCTCGAGATGGCCGGCGAAGTGCCGGAGAAAATGTTCATCACCATTGTCTACGCCATCATCGACACCGCGCTCGACCAAATCACCCTGGCCCGCGCCGGCCACGAACTGCCCCTGCTCCTGCGCCGCGATGCCGCCACCGGCCATTTGCGCGTCGATGAGATTGGCTCCGAGGGCATGGC
>DASZWY010000025.1:0-12568 GCA_035546135.1 Opitutales bacterium | reverse complement strand
CACGACGGCTTTTTCGCCGCGATGCTCGGGCAGATTTCCAGCATGTGCGCGCCGAGGACTTTGCGGTTTCCTTCCTCCAAATGATAGGTGTAGTCCTCCATGAACGACACGCCGCCGGGCAGGCCGTGGGCCATGACCTTGAACGCGCGCACGAGTGCCGCGGATTTCCAGTCGCCCTCGGCGCCGAAGCCGTAGCCGTCGGCCATCAGGCGCTGCACCGCGAGGCCGGGCAGTTGCGGCAGGCCGTGCAAATCCTCAAACGTCGTGGTGAAGCCCTTGAAGCCGCCTTCCTCCAAAAACGCGCGCAGGCCGAGTTCGATTTTTGCGCTTTCACGCAACGATTGATGCTTCGCGCCGCCCTTGCGCAGCTCGGGCACGAGGTCATATTCCTCGGCATATTTCGCGCACAGCCGGTCCGCCGCGGCGTCCTTCACCGCGCTGACCTTCGCCACCAAGTCGCCGACGCCGTAGCCGTTCACCGAAAAGCCGAGCGCGATTTCCGCCGAGACCTTGTTGCCCTCGGTGACCGCGACCGACCGCATGTTGTCGCCGAAGCGCGCGAACTTCGCGCCCTGCCAGTCGTGCCAGGCCGTCGCCGCGCGCATCCAGCCGCCGAGCTGCGCCAGCACGTCCGCGTCCTGCCAGTGGCCGACGATGATTTTGCGGTTCAGCCGCAGGCGCGCGCCGATGAAGCCGAACTCGCGGTCGCCATGCGCGGCCTGGTTCAGGTTCATGAAGTCCATGTCAATCTCGCCCCACGGCAGGTCGCGGTTGAACTGCGTGTGCAGGTGCGCGAGCGGCTTGCGCAGGTTCTTGAGGCCGGCAATCCACATCTTCGCCGGCGAAAACGTGTGCATCCAGGTGACGACGCCCACGCAGTTTGACGCGACGTTCGCCTCGTCCATCACCTGCGTGATTTCATGCGGGCGCGTCAGCACCGGCTTGAGCACAACCTTGAGCGGCAGTTCCTCGGCCTGGTTGAACGCGCGCGCGATGACCTGCGCGTGGGCGGCGACTTTTTTCAGCGCCGCTTCGCCGTAGAGATGCTGGCTGCCGACAAGGAACCAGACTTCGAGGTTTTTCGGGAGGAGAATCATGGAAGAAGTGTTTTGGTGCTTAGTGTTTTGGTGCTTGGTTCATGAGCGGGCGGTGGATTCTTTAAGGTTCAGCAAGTCTTTCATGACTTTGCCGAGGTTGACGTTTCGCACGCCGCCGAGGTTGTCGTAAAGCTTCATGTAGAGTTTGTAGAGCTTGTGGTAGGCGGCCTTCTCGGCGCGGCGGGGGCGGTAGACGACTTCCTTCCAGCCGGTCATGGCTTTTTGCGCGGCGGCGAAGTTGGCATGCACGCCCGCGACCACGGACGCGGCGACGGCGGAGCCCAGCGCGCAGGCCTGGGCCGAGCGCGCCACGCGCATCTCGCGCCCGGTGGCGTCGGCGTAAATTTGCATCAGCAGCGGATTTTTTTCCGCGATGCCGCCCGCGCACACGACCGTCTTCACCGGCACGCCGTATTCCTCGATGCGCTCGAGAATCGCGCGCGCGCCGAAAGCGGTGGCCTCGATAAGCGCGCGGTAAATCTCGGCGCGCGTGGTGTGCAGCGTCTGGCCGAGGATGAGGCCGGTGAGGCGCTGGTCGACGAGGATGGTGCGGTTGCCGTTGTTCCAGTCGAGCGCGAGCAGCCCGCTTTCGCCGGGACGCAGCCGCGCGGCCTCGGCGGTCAGGTGTTCGTGGAGCGACGCGTCGCCCTGGCAGACGACCTCGACCCACCATTTGAAAATATCGCCGACGGCGGACTGCCCGGCTTCGACGCCGTAAAAGCCCGGCAGAATCGCGCCTTTGACGATGCCGCAAATGCCGGGAATATCCGCGACGGTCTTTTGCGCCGAGACCACCGCGCAGTCGCACGTCGAGGTGCCGATGACTTTGACGAGCACGCCTTCCTCGACCGCGCAGCCGATGGCCCCGTAGTGCACGTCAAATTCGCCGATGGCGATGGCGATGCCTTCCTTGAGGCCGAGGCGCCGCGCCCATTCGCCGCACAATTTTCCCGCGGGCGTCGCGGCATCGTAAGCCTTGTCGTAAAGCCGGTCGCGCAATTCGGCGAGTTTCGGATGGAGCGCGGCGAGAAATTCCTGGTCCGGCAGGCCGCCCCAGTCCTCGGCGTACATCGCCTTGTGGCCCGCGGCGCAGACCCCGCGCATCACCGCCTTGGGGTCGCGCACGCCCGCGAGCACCGCCGGCACCCAGTCCGCCAGTTCGACCCACGAATCCGCGGCGTCGAAAACCTCGGGCGCGGTGTTCAGGCAATGCCAGATTTTGCTCCACCACCACTCGGAGGAATAAGTGTTGCCGCACTTGGCGACATATTGCGGGCGCAGCGCGCGCGCCGTCTCGGTGATTTTCGCGGCCTCGGCATGGCCGGTGTGGTCTTTCCACAGCCAGCACTGGGCGGCCAGATTGTCCTTGAAGCGCGGATCGAGCGCGAGCGCCTGGTTGTTTTTATCGACGGGCAGCGGGCTGGAGCCGGTGGAATCGACGCCGATGCCGGCGATTTGCTCCGAACGGAAGCCCGGGTCGTTTTGCAGGGCTTGGGCGAGCGCGCCGCGGACGGCCTGCTCGGTGCCGGCAAGGTAATCGCCCGGATGCTGGCGGGCGAGGTTGTGGTCGCGTTCGTCGAGCAGCACGCCTTGGTGGCCGCTGGGATAGTCCACAACGCAGGTGCCGAGTTCGCGCCCATCGGCGCAGCGCACCACGAGCGCGCGAACGGAATTGGTGCCAAAGTCCAGTCCGAGGGTAACAGACATTCGGTCACACTAAAGGGGTGGCTCGGGGTGCGGCAAGTCCGGGTTTTCCCACCCAGGCCGCCTGATCAATTCCCCGGCGGCGGGGCGTTGCGGTTGGTGCCGTCGCTTTCCTTGATGATGGTGGATTCGAGGATTTTTTGCGCGCTGTCGCCGCCGCCGACGAGGTTATTGAATTGCGTCAGCCCGCCGAGCGCTTCCGGCGGCATGTCCATCAGCATCTTTTTCTGGTCGTCCGTGAGCAACGTGGTGTTGCCGAGAAACTGCTTATAGCCGTCGGGGTCTTGCTGCATCCATTGCAGGGCGACGGCGGCGGTGACGCGCATGCGCAACTGGTCGTCGCTGATGGTGTTGACCCAGGTGAAGACGTCCTGCGGATTTTCCTGGCTGGCGCGCAGGGCAAAGATGGCCACCGAGGGGTCTTTCGCCGGCGAATTTGGCAATTGGTTCAGAAATTCGCCGACAGAGTTGAGGTCATAATCCGACCAGGAACGAATGGCGGTGGCGAGAAGCTGGCCATTGGTCGAGGAATTGTCGGCGGAATTGACGCCTGGGGTGGCGAGGTCGGTTTTCGCGGCCCAGGTGGCGGCGGCGACCGGGTCGAGTTCGGCCCAGGTCTCGGCCACTTTTATGCCCATCGCCGCTTTAAGCTGCGGGTCGCCATTGATGCCTTCGACCCACGCGGCGGCATCGAGCGGCGCGGATTCGCTCCAGCGTTGCGCCAGTTGCGCGTAGGCGTCTTCCCGCGTCTGGCCGGCGGGCAGGTGGCTGAAGAAGGAGGCGGCTTGCATGAACTGCCCCTGGTCGGACAAGGCGTCCGCCAGCGATTTGATGGCAGCTTTCTTCAAGCCGGCGTCGCGGGCGTTGGCATCGCTGAGCGAACTGACCAAGCCGACGGCGGCAAGCGGATCATTGGCGGCAAAACCGGCGATGGCAGCGGCGAAGCGTTCCTGTTCGGCAGCGGCGGAGGCGACCCCCGGGTTGTTTTTAATCCAATCCAGCGCGCTTTTGGGGTCTTGGGCGGCCCACGACTTTAGCGCGGCGTCCACGCCTTCTTCACGCAGACGCGGCACGGGGACGTCGCCGCGGGCGGCGAGAAAGCCCTTGGGGTCCTGCTCGGCCCAGGCATTGTAAAGCGCACCCATCAAGTCATCGCGCCGCCGATTGGCCGGTTCGAGCCGCAAAGCTTGAAGCGTTGCCAGAATGTCGCTCTGGCCGAGGCTGCGCGCCCAGGCGTCGAGCAGGTTCGGGTCCACCTTGTTGGTGCTTTTGAGCAACGTCTGCCAGTCCACATTTTCAGCCGAGGACCCGGCGATGAGGATGGCGCGGAAGGCGCCCGAGGGGTTTTTCGGCCGGACCGCGGTTGTCGCAGGCGTGGCGCCCGGGCGGCGGCCGGCCCAGTAACCGGCGGCAAAACCGGCGCCCGCGATGCCTGCGGCCAGCAACAGGGTCGGAAATATTTTCATGAAAAATTCGCCGCTGCCGCCGATTGCGGCGGTGGCGCCGGAAGCGCAACGCAATCCAATATAGTAGCGATTCGGCCAAATCGCGAGCGATTGTTTTGGCCGCGCCCGTTACTCCCGGCAGGGCAATTTTTGCCGGAAGAGGGCCAGGTGCGCCTGAAAGCTGGCGTCATTCTGCGGCGGCGTGGCCGCTCGGGCGCGGCGGATGGCCTCATTTTCGGATTCAACCGCCTTCGCAAAATCCTGAGTTTCCGCATAGGCGCACGCCAGCGTGTCGGCGAGCACCGCCTGATGCAGCGGGTCCACGTCATCGGCGTGCCGGGCCAGCGCGACCGCGTCCGCCCCATTGCGTACGGAGGGGTCGGGCGAAGTGCAGAGCAGGAGCGCCAGCCCGTTCAAGGCGGGCAGCGCGTCCGGATCAACGGCCAGCGCCTGCCGCAGCCAACCCACGGCTTCGTGCGGATGGCCGTTGGTCACTTCCCAGTTGGCGCACTGTTCGAGCAATTGCACCCGGGTGGCTTTCGGCAGCAGTTCCAGGCCCACCGGCCAGAGTGCGGGGCGTTCCGCGAGCAGGCCGGTGATGCGCGCGAAAAAGAGCAGATTGCCGAGCGTTTGGGCCCGTAACGCCCGCAGTTTTTCGGTGGAGGCCTCCCGGATGGCGAGCTCGAGCTGCTGGCGCAGGAAACTTTTGTCCTGCAGGCGGCTGGCGACTATAGCCAGATCCACCCGGTCGCCAAGTTCCAGCGGCGGAGACAGCAGCGCGAGCGCCTGCTCGCGTTGAAGCGTGGCGGAAAGCTCGGGCAACTGGTTGTTGTCGGCTTGTATCTGGGCGAGGGCGGTGAGCGCGGGCAGGTAATTGGGGTTTTGGTTTATCGCTTCGCGCAAAAGATTGAGCGCGGGCGCGGGCAGGCCCTCGTCCAGTTGCAGCTGTGCCAGCCGGGTGAGCGCTTCGGCGACGGTCTGCTGGGGCGCCCACGCGTAAATGGAAATGGACAGGCGGTGGCGAAACGGGTCCGGAACGGGATAGTAAATTGGCCGCAGCCATTGGGGAACCTGGCTGGTTTTCTTCAGGTGCACCATTAGCGCGTCAGCCGGGGCGGCATCGGCGCGGCGAAGCCCGTGCGCCAGCCGCGCATATTCTTCGGGCTCGTCCACAAAGGAGAAAACGACGAGGTAGGTGATGCCGCGTTTTTGGAACAGGATGGGGGCGTAGCGGTAGGAGGTGCCGTAAATCGCCGCCGCGTCCTTCAAGCCCGGCAAATTTTCCCAATAATAGGTGCCCACGGTTTTGAAGCCGCCATAATAGGTCAGCCAGGTGCTGCTGGTCGCGCCACTGAGCACGATGGGTTGCGCGCCGCCGACGCGGGTGCGCAGGCGCTGGGCGGCGTCGCGCACCATCTGGTCGAGCACCTCCACTTGCGACGGCGGCGCCTTGCCGTCATTGAGCATCCACTCCTTCACCAGGAAGGCGGGATTCGCGAGCAGCCCCCACGCCAGCAGCACGGCGGCGGCGAGCCCCTTCGGCCACGTCCAGCGGAAGTTGCCGCTCAAGCGCAGCGCCAACGCGACGATCACCAGCGCCGCCAGCCACACGCTGTAGTTGATTTCAATCCAGCGCACCTGCACGATTGAAAACCCAAACGTGATGACACCCGGCGGCAACGCCACCAGCAGCAGCGCCCGCACCGGGCGTGGAAAAGCGGCGCTGCCCGACCACCACACCATCGGCGCCACCAGCAAAACCACCGGATTGGCGAACAGGAAGAACACGAAAATCTGGCCGCCTTCCCACTGGCTTTTCAAAAACGCCCCCATCGTGAAAAATTCCTCGATGTTGTCCTGGTGCATCGTCCAGAGAAACCGGTCGTTGACCCAAAAGACCTGGTCGGCGGCAAAGTACATCAACGCCGGTACCGCCGCCACCGCCAGCACGCTGCCGGCCAGCCAAGCCACGTCGAACGGACGTTCAATCAATTTGCCGCCACCCAGCCAGCGGCAAACGCGGAAAATTATTTCCCCGCCGCCCGCCCAGGCCGCCGCATGGAGTGGATGGTTCACCTCGAGGCGCAGGCCAAGATGCGACGGAAAATATTCCAGCAGGTAAAAGAAAACCCCGGTGGCCGCGCCGCTCCAGCCCCACACGCGCCACAGCGAGGGGTCGGCTCGCGCCGGGTCTTCCGGGCGCGCGCCACGCGCCAGCAGGCCGGTGGCCAGCAACGCGCCGAGACCACATTCCGCAATCACCGGAATCTCCGACGCCGCGCTAATCCATAAACCAATGCCACCGACAATCCCCGCGGCGATGAACCAGCGCCGCGCCTGCCGGCGATCGGGCAGCCACGCCAGCAGTGGAGATGGTTCACCCTTCGGCAAATCGCCTTGGCGAATCCAGCCCGCGCCGCCGCCGGCCAGCAGCAACACGGTCAACAGGGCATTCAATGACGCCAGCCCGTGGTGGTCGAGGCGGCCTTCGGTGTAGGATTCATAAAACGGTCCGACGCCCACTGCGCCCAAGGCGAGCAGCGCCGCGGGCACGGAGCCAAACCGTCGCGCCACGATGGGGATTACCAGCACCAGCAGAAGCACCACCAGCAACGTGCTCGCATAAGCGGCAATGTCTTCAACAGCCAGCGCCAGCGGTGTGCCGGTGTAAAAATGCTCCACCGTGGCCAGTGCCGCCATCCACCAGCGCAGCGCGGAGGCCCAATGCACTTCGCGGCCATCCGGGGCATTGTCGTAGTCCACCGCACGGATGCGCGCGCCGCCGCCCGCGAGCATTTCCTGCGTCTGCATGATCCAGTGCAGACCATCAATGCCCTGGTAGGGCAGGATGAGCACGTGCTGGTCGAAGGCATAACCGCTCGGAGACGACGAGTCGTAGGCCGGTGGCGCCGGATTGCGCTCCCAGGATAGCTCGCGGGTCGTGCGCCAATGGTAGAGGGTGTCGGTTCCCACGAGCGCCAGCATGGCGGCCAAGCCGGCAACCCACCAGCGCGGTCGGAGGCGTGCGCGCGTCTTCTCGAAAAAACTCATGCGGAGGTCACTCGCTGACCGCTTGCTGATTTTTGAAAAGGGCGAGATGGACGCGGCAAATTTGCAACAACTGGTCGGCGTGCAGTTTTTGGGCCGCGTCCACGGCCTGGGTTTCGTATTTTTGCGCCTCGTCAAACTGGCGGTTGGCAGCGTAGGCGCAAGCGAGAATATCCAAGGTCTCGGGCCCGTGGGAGGGGTCTTTGCTGCGGGCCTGCTTGGCGTATTGCAGCGCCGTGGCCGGGTCGCGCAATGCGGCGTCGCGCGTGGTCGCCAGTAACCGCGCGATTTCGGCGTAGCCCGCGGTGGAATCCGGCTGCCAGTCCACCGCCCGGCGCATGAAGGGGAGCGCCGCCGCCGGGTTGGTCTGTTTGAGGGTCAGGCCGGAATCGAGGTAAAACTGGGCCCGTTGGGAATCGGGCAGCAGCGTCAGGATGAATCCGGCCAGGCCGGGCCGGACTCCGATCATGCCGCTCTGGCGCAGAAACGACAGGAACTGAAATTGCTGGTCCACCGTTAGGCGGCGCAAATCGTGGGCATTGGCCTGTTGAATGCAGAGTTCGAGTTGATGTTTGGCCGAGACAATATCGCCATCGGTGACAAAGTTCGTGGCCAGGTCCAGCCGGTCGTCCAGCGCGAGCGGGCCGGCGAGAGGCAGCTGGGCGCGGATTTTCTGCATGAAAGTGGCAAACTCGTCCAGCCGCTTGCGCTGGGCGTCAAACTGTGCGGCGCAAATCATGGCGGGCATATAATTGGGATTCACGGTCAATACCTGGGTGAGCAGGTGCACCACCTGGTCCTGGGCGCCGAGTTTCGCCATGAGCTGGGCCAGGCGCACCGCCGCCTCCTGCGGAGTCTGATTGGGCACCACCTCAAAAATGAGAATGTAGGAAGTGCGCAACATCGGGTCTTGCGGCATGGGGTAATAAACCGGCCGCAGCCACGCGGGCATGTTGAAACCTTCAATCAGGCTGTAGATAAAGGCGTGCTCAAGCAGTGGTTTTTCATCCTGCACCTCGTTTTTCGGCGGGCTTGTCAGGTCGGCGTGCACCAGCCAGGCGCGCAAGGGTTTTTCCGCGACGTAATCATCCGGGTTGTAGGGCCGGGACTTCGGAATGGCCAGCCGGGCGTATTCCTTGTAAAACGGGTCCCAGGAGAAGATGGCGATATGGGTGACGCCGCGCGCCTGGATGAGCTTGAAGGCTTCGTCGGCGCTCTGGGCGGCGTAAATGTCGCGGTCGGCCTTCAGGCCCTCGAGGTTTTCCCAATACAAAGTACCCAGCCCTTTGAAGCCGCCCCAATAGGTCATCCAGGTGGTGGTCGTCGGTCCGCTGACCACGACGCCGGTGTCATCGCCCAAGCGTTCGCGCAGGCGGTGGGAAGCATCCCGCGTCAGGATTTCCATCAGCTCCGTTTCGGAAATGGGGGTGGCGCCATACCATTGCGGCCAGTCTCTCATCGTCATCACCGGAGAGGGCAGGAATACCGCCCCGATAAACACAGTACCGACGAAGACACGGGTGATGGCCTTCCAATTTTCGCCCCGATTCAACGCGAGTAAAATGGTCGCCACCACGGCGGCCCCCGCGAGCCAGGGCAGCCAAGCCAGCCATGCGCCACTCAGCCGCGCCGCTTGCGCGGGAGAGGCAATCATGGCGAGCGCCCCCCGCAGGATTTGCAGGGCGAACAAAACCGCCAACCCGCAAAAGAAAGCCAGCGATAACTTCGGCCAATGATAACCGCGCTGGTGGGTCACAATCACGGCCACGCCCGCCAGCGTCGCAAGCCAGAGCGACGCGTCCTGCTCCATCCAGCGGGTTTCGCGGAGAGCCAGCGCCAGGGTCAATACCGCGGTGGGGAGGGACAAGAGCATCATGGCCTTGGCGGCGCGCGGGAAATCCGGCCACGGGTCCCACAAAACGAGCAACCCCGCCGCGACCGCTATCGGGAAGGCCAGGGTCGGCCAGAAATAATAATCGGCCGGAGCCAGTGCAGGATGCGCATACAGGTAGGCGTAGAGGGACCATTCCAGCCGCACATAAGCCAGCAAGGTTGCCGCCAGCGTGATGAGCAAAATGAGTTTTTCTTTCTTGGGGAAGACCAGGCACAGGATGGCCGCAAGCATCACCAGCAGCCCCGCGGCAAAATACGGCAGGAAGTGTTCCAGCGAATGGGTGGCCCGGGTGGCTGGAATCAAATAAAACAACACGCGGTAAACGTCGTAGACGGGTGGGACAAGGGCGGCGAGCACGAGGACGGGCACGCGCAATTGCCGCCACATCCACACCACCATCGGCACCGTCAGCAACGGCAGCGGGCTGACGACCGCCAGCAGGTATTTCGCGCTGGCGTTGGCATACATCGGATTCAGGTAGCGCTCCATGTCCTTGAATTCCGCGATGTAATCCTCGTGGAAGAGAAACAGGAAACTGTCCTTGACCCAGAAGACCTGGTCCGCAAAAAGCAAAATCAACGTGGGCGCGGCGGCGACGCCCACGGCGCTGAGCGCCAGCCAGACCCAGTCCAAACCGGCTTCAGCCAGCTTGCCGCCGTTCCACCAGCGGCAGACGCGGTAAATGATTTCGCCGCCACCGGCCCACGCCGCGGCGTAGAGCGGGTGATTCACTTCGAGGCGCAGGCCAAAATGCGCCGGGAAATATTCGACAAAATAAAAAAACACGCTTGTGGCCGCGCCCGTCCAGCCCCAGACGCGCCACAGCGACGGGTCGGGCCGCGCGCCGTCCTCGGCCTTGGCCCCGTAGCCCAGCCAGCCGCAGGCCACCAGCGCCGCGAGACCGATTTCCGCCAGCACGGGTGCTTCGGACGCCGTGCTGACCCACAAACCGATCCCGCCGACGATGGCCGAGGCCATGAACCAGCGCTTCGCCTGCGCGCGCTCGGGCAGCCAACCCAGAAAAGGGTGGGCTGCCGCCAGCCCGGCGGCGGGTTCGGTGCGCACCCAGCTCCCGCCGCCGGCAAGCAGAAAGAGCAGGGTCAGCAACGTGCTCAGCGCGGCGAGGCCGTGGTGATCGCTTTTACCTTCGGAAAAAGAACCATACAGCGGCAGGATGGCCGCCATGCCGATGATCACCATGGAGGCTGGCCCGAGGCCCAGGCGCCGCGTGATATACGGAGCCAGCGGAATCAGCAACAGCGCGATGAGCAGCGTGTTGGCGTAAGGCATCGCAAATTCAATCGCGATGGGCAGGGGCTCGCCAAAATAGACATGGCGCAACCAGGCGAGGAATTCGACCCACCACCGGAACGAGGAACTCCAATGCACCTCGCGGCCGATGGGATTGGCGTCGGGCTTGTAATTGTCGTAGTCCACCCAGCGCACGCGGGCTTCGCCTTGAGCCAGGGCGGCCTGGGTCTGCATCACCCAGTGGTAGCCGTCCATCCCGGTGTAGGGCAGGATGATGTCGCGCTCGCCATATTCATAGCCCGTCGGGGAACTGCTGTCGGTGATCGGCGCCGAAAACAGCCGGCGGTCGCTCACCCGCTTGGTTACGCCATAGTGAATGCCCGTGTCGGTCCAGATGTAGGCAAGCGTGACCAGCAGGGGCAGCACCCATAGCCGGCGGAGGAGGTATTCCCGGAAAGCCATGTGGCAAAACACTCCTTACTAGCGGTTTCCGGCCAAAGCGCAACCCGGCAAACGAAAAATCGCAACCGCGCACATCAACCGCCTTCGGGCCACTTGCGACGGAACGCCTGGATTTTGTAGTTCGGCTCACGCCCATAGAGCTGCTTCACGTCGTCAATGCGCGTCAGCAACCACGGCATGATTTGGTTCTCCCCATTTTTGGTGAAGACCAGGTTGTCGGCGATGTAAACGCAGGAATGGAAAGCGTCGCCTTGCGCGGTGAGGAAAAAGAGCACGTCGCCAAATTGATACGGCGGGGAGACTTGCTCGTAATTGTCGAGCACGTGGCTGGTGGCCAGTTTCAGGTCGAGCAGGATGTTCTGGCGGGTGTAGTTAAAAAAGTTCAGCGAGGTCCAATGGCAGTTCGGCGTCTGGCCCGTGCGTTCGATATCGGGCGAGGTGTAATCATACACGAGCCGGCGGGGGATGGGCGGCAGCAGGTGGATGAGGTCGAGGGTCGTGGCGCCGGGTACCATGGCCGCGCCATCGAGAATAGGCAGGGAATCCGTGCGGTGGAAGTCGGCGCTCCAGTAGCGGCGCAGGGTGGCCAGGTCGTCGCCTTGATCCAGATGGAGCTGGGCCACCACCGCCCGCACGCTGGTAATGGCTTTGACCCAGCGGCGCGCCTCGCTGTCCGACTGCGCGTATTTGAGCATGAGGCGCAGGTCGCTGAAGAAGTAGCCGCTGCCATCGTGGTAAACCAGTTGGTGCATCACGTCGAGGACCGGCTGGGGCATGCCGGAATCCTTCAACCAGGCGTCCACGTCGCCATCCGGCACCAAAATCGGATCATGATAATAAGGATTTTGGGTGTATTTGGCCAATTCCCGGTAGAGCGTCAGCCGGTTGTCCGCCGACAGGCCCAGCACGTCGGCCTCCGTCGGAAAGAGGGTGATGAGGCCTTCTTCATCCGCCGCGCTGCGCGGGTCGCTGACGAGGCGGTTAATCGTCGCCGCGTCAAAACCCACGCTGGCGAGAAATACTTTCACCCAATCGGCATTGTGCCCCGCAAAACACCAGCGCGACATGGGCGCAGGCATTGGAAATTCATCGAGGATGGTGTCGGGCGGCTGGAGGTAAACGTAGTGGTAATCAATGCGCCCCCAGGGTCCCGGCTGGCAGTGCATCACCGTGGCGTTCTGGGCGCGGGCGGTTACGGCGGCCACGCCCAACAGCAAGGCGAGAGAGTTGCGGCAAATGAAGCGCATGGCGTGGCGGAAAACATGGAGGCCATGCCACCGCGGCGACAAATTAGTAACGATGTGAAACGTGAGCAAGTTTCAATAATCTTTTCACGGTTTTTTCACCGGAGCAAACGTTCGTTTAAATTTCGCCAATGCCCATGCCGGCCGGTTGCCACGCCTTAGACCCTGCTAGTCCGTCCCAGTTCCGTGGTGGCGCCATTATTTTTTCGCCGCCTGGGCCGCCGCTTGGCCGTCGTCCCACATTTTCACAAACTTTGCCGGGTCTTTTTCAAAGTCGTCCATGCACCCGTCGCAGCAGAACTTGAACTCCCGGCCTTCGTAGACAAAGGAGTAGGCGTCGGCATCCAACGGGTCGCCCATCACCGGGCAGACCTTGAACGGGCACGGCTTGGCGGTTTTATAAGCCTCCGCAATTTTGGCCAG
>DASZWY010000024.1:0-5209 GCA_035546135.1 Opitutales bacterium | reverse complement strand
GCATAGACCGCTTCCACGAAATCCATGGCCCGCTGCCAGGCGATTAAATCGCGGTACGTCTTGACTTTCGCCCTATGTTTATCGGTGACCACTGTAATCATCCCTCAGTCGCCTCAGTCGCCTCAGTCGCCTCAGTCGCCTCAGTCGCCTCAGTCGCCTCAGTCGCCTCAGTCGCCTCAGTCGCCTTTGGCAGCCTTGAGTTGTGTCCGAAAATACGCCACCGTTTTCTTCAGCCCTTCGTCAAGCGGGACCTTCGGCTCCCACTTCAAATACTTCTTCGCCAGGGTGATGTCGGGGCGGCGCTGCTTGGGGTCGTCGCCGGGAAGCGGCTTGTGGACGATTTTTGAGCGCGATTTCGTTTCGGCCAAGACTTTCCTGGCCAGTTCGAGCATCGTGAATTCGCCCGGATTGCCGATGTTCACCGGGCCGACGGTTGCATCCTGGTTCATCAGCCGGATAAAGCCTTCGATCAAGTCATCCACATAGCAGAACGAGCGCGTCTGCTTGCCGTCGCCGTAAATGGTAATCGGGTCGCCGCGCAGGGCCTGCACCACGAAGTTGGACACCACCCGCCCATCGTCCGCCAGCATGCGCGGGCCATAGGTGTTGAAGATGCGCACGACGCGGATATCCACGCCGTTCTGGCGATGGTAGTCGAAAAACAGCGTCTCCGCGCAGCGCTTGCCCTCATCATAGCAGGAGCGGATGCCGATGGGGTTGACATGGCCCCAGTACTTTTCCGGCTGCGGATGCATTTCCGGGTCGCCGTAAACCTCCGAGGTCGAGGCCTGAAACACCCGCGCACCCACGCGCTTGCCCAACCCGAGCACGTTGATCGCGCCCATGACCGACGTTTTGACCGTCTTGATGGGGTTGTGCTGGTAATGCACCGGCGAAGCCGGGCAGGCCAAATTATAGATCTGGTCGACCTCGACCTTGAACGGGTCCACAACGTCGTGGCGCATGAACTCGAACGCCGGGTTCTTGAGCAAGTGCGCGATGTTGACCTTGCGGCCCGTGAAGAGGTTGTCGAGACAGATGACCTCGTGGCCATCGTTGAGCAACCGTTCGCACAAATGGCTGCCGAGGAAGCCTGCTCCGCCAGTGACAAGAATACGCATGAGGATGTAGGTTGGAAATAATCCGCCGCGCCGCGCCCGTCAACGGCGTTCGCCCACGCTGCCGCCCTTGGCCGCACCGCCTTTGCGGAAGCCAATCGTGGCACTCAACCGATGACATGGGCGGCCCGGCATGGGCGCGCGATGTGCCCGTCAGCCGCCGAAAGGCGGCCGGACGGGAAAAGCAAAAGGCAAAAGGAGAAAATTCATGTGCGGATTTTGACCAGGCCGGAAACCACCGGCAGAAACTGCCGCGCCCGCTGGCTCCAGACGTGCAGGCGCTGCACCCGGTCCGCCAGCAAGGGGTCCGCCGACTCCATTTCGTGGAGCGACTTCTTGAGCCGGGCCAGGCGCTCGTCGCTTTCCTTGAGGCGTGGCTGCACTTTCTCGCGCAAAAATCCGGCCACCAGCCGCGTCGGGCTGATTTCCGCCTCATAGAATTCGCGCCGGTCCCCCGCGATGCTCACGACGCGCACCGCGCCGAGCACGCGCAAAAATTTCAAGCCCTGGCTCGCCGAACCCTTGCTGATGTCCAGGCGCTCGACAAAATTATCAAAGGGCAGCGGGCGCCCGGAAATGTAGAGCAATCCGTAAATCTGCCCGACCGAGGCCGGCACGCCCATCAGCGCGGTGAAGTCGACGAACCACTCCACCAGCTCGCGCTCGGCGGCATTGAGCGGGCGGGTCTGGATTGGCCGCTCCGGCGGCGGCTCCGTTGGCGCGTGGTGCTGCGCCTGGCCGTGGGCATGGGTTCGCCCATTGGCAGGTTTGCGCCGGTGGGAAAGCAGAGCGAGGCGCATGGGGAAAAGCAGGTTGACCAGCCCAAAATGACACCACCCCGGACTTTGTTCAAGAAAAAATGAACAAAAATGCGCCTTGGCTTGATGACGTTAGCTTCGGCGGTCGGCACACCGGCGGGATCAAAGATTCAGCGACGTCTTTAATGGCAGACCCGCACGGTACTGCTCTAGGGCTGCCCAATACTCTTCGGGCGCCGCCTCCAGGACGTCATTATGCCCAGCATTGGGTATCCACAGGCATATCTTGGGCCCGGAATAGACATTATACAACGCCTGCCCCTGCCAAAAAGGTACAATGGTGTCAGCGCGCCCGTGAATCGAAAGCAGCGGCACTTTCACTCGGTCAATTTTCCCGAGGTTGTTGAAAACATCCCAAGGCAGGATGCGGTAGTGCGTCACCACCCGAAACACACTCAGGAATGCGCTATGCAGAATCAACCCGCCAATCGGCTGGCGGCTCGCCAGGTCCACCGTCGGCCCCGAGCCCATGGACTGACCGTAAAGCACGATCCGCTCTGGCGGAATCTGCCGTTGCTTGACGAGATAGTCGTAGACTGCATTGATGGCCGCGTAGCATCCGGCCTCGGTGGGCTTGCCCGTGCTGGTGCCGTAGCCCGGGTAGTCATACGCACACACCGACCAGCCGTGCTCACGCAATTCGTCCAGAAATTCATGGCAATGCTCGAGGCTCTCCCCATTGCCGTAGCTGTATAAGATTACATACGCTGCTTTGGGATTGGGCAGAAAAACCGCGGTGATTTTGTTGCCGTCTGCTGCTGGCAATTTTATTTGCCCGGGCACCGGGTCGCGCAACGGCGGCGGATGAAATAGCATCGTGTTCACACAGCCCGCGGCAAACAGCGCCAGCCCCACATAGGCCAGCGCCAGCGTGCGCAGCAGCGTCCGCCAAAACAACCGCAGGGGCGGCACGGAGAAAAACTTGCGCAATTGGGGATGCATCGGCAAAAAATGCCGGGACAAAATTTGCCTCACGCCGGAGTCAGCGTTTTGGCAAATTCCGCCAGAGAATCATAGAACATCACTTCGCGGCCCAAGTTGCGCCATGCCGTCAATTGTTCCGCCGAAACCTGGCCGTCGTCAATCAGCACGGCGCGCATGCCGGCGGCAAACGCCGTCTCCACGTCCGCCGCGTAATCGCCCACCATCCAGCATTGGGCCAGATCGAGCCCGTGCTTCGCCGCCATCTCGCGGGCAAATTTCGGCGAGGGCTTGCGGTAAACCTGCGGCTGCGTGGGGGCTTCCGGCGCGGTGCAGGTGTCCGTGAACAAATCCTCCCCCAGCCCGACCAATTCAACCATGCGCCGGTTGCAGGCCAGCGCCTCCTCGAGTTTGAACATGCCCCGCCCCACTCCGGATTGGTTCGTGTGCAGAAAAAGCAAATAACCTAGTTCCTTTGCGCGCTTCAACGCTTCCGCCACTCCCGGCAGCAACTCGACCTCCGCCGGCTTGTGCAGATAATGCACGTGGCGGATGAGGGTGCCATCCCGGTCAAGAAATAGCGCGGCGCGGGCCATGGGTTATTTGCGCTTGGCGCGTTTGCCGGCGGCCGCGGCCAATTCCGCCAGCCATGCATCGGGCCGCGCATCGCTCGGCATCCGCCAGTCGCCGCGCGGCGACAACGCCACCGAACCAACCTTCGGTCCATCCGGCATCGCCGAGCGCTTGAACTGGCTCGCAAAAAACCGGCGGTAAAAAACCTCGAGCCAGCGCGCGATTTCCCGGCGCGGGTATTTTTTGCCCCACGCTTGCTCGGCCAGGAACAATACTTTCGCCGGTTTGCAGGGCACGCGCACGGTGTAATAAAGAAAGAAATCGTGCAGGTCGTAGGGCCCGAGCGTTTTCTCCGTGTGTTGGGTTAGCTCGCCTTTTTTGCCCACCGGCAGCAATTCCGGCGAAACCGGCGTCTCCGCAATATCGCGCAACACGGCGGCGGCCGCGCCTTCAAACACGCTGTCGGCGCACCATTCGATCAAATGCCGCACCAGCGTTTTGGGCACGCCGGCGTTGACGTGATACATCGACATCTGGTCGCCGTTGAACGTGCACCACCCAAGCGCGAATTCCGACAAATCGCCCGTGCCGACGACCAGCCCGCCGCGCTCATTTGCCAGGTCCATCAAAATCTGGGTGCGCTCGCGCGCCTGGGTATTTTCAAACGTCACGTCGTGTGCTTTCGGGTCGTGCCCGATGTCGGCAAAGTGCTGGCTCACGGCTTTCTCGATGGGCACAACTTGCAATTTTGCGCCGAGCAGGCCCGCGAGTTTATCGGCGTTGCCGCGCGTACGCGCCGTGGTTCCCGGGCCGGGCATCGTGACCGCCAGGATGCCGTGGCGCTTCAGGCCCAGTTTGTCGAAGGCCCGCGCCGCCACCAATAGCGCCAGCGTCGAGTCCAACCCGCCGGAAATCCCGATGACCGCCGTTTTCGAGCCGGTGTGCCGCAACCGCGTGGCCAGCCCGGTGGACTGGATTTGGAAAATCTCTTCGCAGTGTTCGACGCGCTTCGCTGAATCCTCCGGCACAAAGGGCCGCGGCGCCAGGGGCCGGAGCAATTGGCCGGAAGCTTTTTTGCCGACGGCCGGTGCGGCTGGCAGTTCAATCCAGGCTTCACCGATTTGCTTCCCCTCCATCGGCCGCACGCCCGTGAAAGTCGTGTTCTTGATGCGCTCCTGGGTGAGCCGGCCCAAGTCAATATCCGCCACCGCCGCGCGGGTTTGCAGCGAGAACCGCTCCGTTTCCGCAAGCACAACGCCATTCTCCGCAATCAGGCCATGCCCCGAGTAAACCACATCGGTGCTCGATTCGCCTGCTCCGGCTCCCGCGTAGAGATACGCCGCCAGGCAGCGCGCCGATTGTTGCTTCACCAACTCGCGCCGGTAGCCGGACTTGGCTAAAAGTTCGTCGCTGGCCGAAAGATTGATCAGCACCGTCGCGCCGGCGAGCGCCAGCCGCCCGCTTGGCGGCTCGACCGCCCACAGGTCTTCGCAAATTTCCACGCCCAGGGCAAACGGCTGCGGCCCGCGCACACCCAGAATGTGCCGGCTCGAAATCCACGCCCAGTGCCCGGCCACCTCCGCCTGGTCGGTCGCCAGCGTCGCCGCGGGTGAGAACCAGCGCTGTTCGTAAAATTCACCGTAATTGGGCAGATGGCTCTTCGGCGTCAGTCCCCACACGCGGCCTTCCGCCAGCACCGCCGCGCAATTATACAAGCGCCCCGCGGCCTCCACCGGCAGACCGACGAAAGCAATCATGCCCAGGTCGTGCGCCGTTTTC
>DASZWY010000023.1:0-2791 GCA_035546135.1 Opitutales bacterium | reverse complement strand
GTGCCGGCGGGGATGCGCCAGAGGTAAAAAAACGCCATGGCCCCGCCCATGCCGAGGGACACCGCCGGGTAATATTTTTCCCACCAGTGCCGCTGCTTGTGCGGGGCCAGCGGCATGGCCGCAATCAAGAGCAGCAAAGTCACGAACGGCGTGACCAGCATGAACGGGATATCGGGCGTGTCCTCGGCCGCCGCGGCCAATGCGTGAAAAAACATCCAGCCTTATCCTAACCCGGCGGGGCCCGGCCGCAAGGGTTGAGCGCGAAAAATTCGGGAAAAATTTCCCGTCCGCCGGCAGTTCCCTACAAAAACAGCCAGCCGCTGATGACCAGAATCGGCAGCAGCACCGGCAGGCTGTAATGCGTGATGTAGCGGTGGAACGTCGGGCAGTGGACGCCGGCGTCGTGCGCGATGGCCTTGACCATGAAGTTCGGGCCGTTGCCGATGTAGGTCATGGCGCCGAAGAAGACCGAGCCGAGGCTGACGCCGATGACGTAGTGCGGTTGCTGGTCGAGCAAGGTGCGCACAATGGCGGCCGGGTCCGTGACGCCCGCGAAAGCCGCGGGATTTACGCCCATCGCAGTGGCTTGCGCGAGCTGGAGGAAGTTCACGTAGGTGGGCGCGTTGTCGAGCACCGAGGAAAGCGCGCCGCTCGAGAGGTAATACTGCATCGGGTGGGTGAAGCCGAAGGACTGGCCGTGCTGCGAGAGGTAGTTGAGCGCGGGCATCATCGTCATGAAGATGCCGAAGAACAGCAGCGCGACCTCCTTGATGGGGCCGAAGGAAAAGGCGTTCTGCTCGTGCACCTGCTTTTTGGTCAGGAAATAACTCGCGGCGCCGAGGCCGAGCATCGCGCATTCGCGCAGCGGGAACAAATTGCTGGGCAAAAACACCACGCCGACGATGCCCAGCAGAAAGAGCACATTGACCATGCCGTCGAACTGCCAGGTCTCGGCATGGGTCTCGATGTATTGCTCCATTTTCTTCGGCATGCGGTGAAAACTGCGGGCGTCGAAGAAGTAAAACGCTGTCAGGACCGCGCCCACCGTCACCAGCCACTGGAGGACCACGTGCGAGATGAGCCAAAAGAACGGCACGCCGCTGAGGTAACCGAGGAACAGCGGCGGGTCGCCGACGGGCGTGAGCGCCCCGCCGACATTGGAGACGATGAAGATGAAGAAAACGACGTGATACGGGCTGGCGCGGATTTTGTTCATCCGGATCCACGGGCGGATGAGCACCATCGAGGCGCCGGTGGTGCCGATGACATTGGCCACGACCGCGCCGAGCGCGAGAAACACGACGTTGTTGATGGGCGTGGCCTCGCCCTTGACGCCGATGTGGATGCCGCCGGCGACCACAAAGAGCGAACCCACCAGGCAGATGAAGGAGAAATATTCCTTCAGGGTTTCGCCGACAAACCTGCCACCGTCCGCGTGCAGCAGATAATAGACCGCCACCAGCAGGCCGAGCCCGATGGAAACATATTGGTAGTTCTTTTCCCACCAGTGCTTCACCGCGGGTTTGGACAGCGGCATCACCGCAATAAACAGCAGCAGCAGCCCGAATGGCAGCGCCATCGCCAACGGAACATTGGGTATGCCTTCAGCGGCGGCGAGAATCGGCATCATCATGGCCATGCGTCAAAAAAATAAAAGGCGGTGAGTTTCCGAAGCGGGCCCCGCCCGGCCAATAAAAGAGGCCCGTTCAAAATGAGCGGGCCTCTTTGGGGCATGCTGGCGCACACCCCGCAAATGGCTGGGCCGGAAGCCGGTGGCTTAGAGAACGGCTTCGCCGCGCTCTTCGGTGCGGATGCGCACGGCATCCTCCACGGGCGAGACGAAGATTTTGCCGTCGCCAATCTTGCCGGTCTTGGTGACCTTGATGACGGCGGCGACTGTCTTGGCCACGAGCGCGTCGGGAACGACGACCTCGACCTTGATTTTCGGGCGGAAGTCCACGACGTATTCACTGCCGCGGTAGGATTCGGTGTGGCCCTTTTGGCGGCCAAAGCCCTTCGCCTCGATCACCGTCATGCCGACGATGCCGACACTGGTGAGCGAATTTTTGACGTCGTCGAGCTTGAACGGATTAATGATGGCTTCGATTTTTTTCATGGTGATAAGAAGTTTTCCGGAGAGAGATTGGGAATGCGACCCTGAGAGGGAAAAGGAAAAAGCGGACCGGAGCTAAATCAGCCCGCTTTGCGTTTGGCCTGCAGTTTTTGATAGAGGATATAGCCGTACCCTGCCATCACCCCGCCCGAAACCCACCATGGCGCCTGCGCATTATTAAACAAATACGGACAGGCCATTTGCACCAGCACCAAGACCACCAACAGCAATGCCACCCGGGTAAATGAGCCGGGAATCACGCTGGTGTAGTTCTTAAGCTTGCCCTTAGCCTGTTTGCGTTCGTAACGGCGGGTGGCCAGATTTTGGACGAAGCCAAAACCAACCCCAATAAGGCCGCCGATGACGAAGGCCAAGACAAGTTGAAGGGCAACCATGGACTGGTAAAGGGTTTGCATAGCGAATACGGCAAGACTTGGTTCGAGTCAACCCCGGCGGATAGTGGCAGGGAGGGAGCGCCTCCCCACCACCGATCCAAGCCGTGATTGGACGCGTTGGCGTTACTTCGAGGTCGGCGTTTCGGACGCTTTGTCCGTCACGAAGCCACCGTAGCCCAGGACACCCATTTCGGGGATGTCCAAGCCCTCGATTTCGACTTCCGCCGTCGGGCGCTGCGTGCCGCCGGAGAGCAGGGTCACAATCTTGAACACGATGAACGAG
>DASZWY010000022.1:0-10133 GCA_035546135.1 Opitutales bacterium | reverse complement strand
CGCCCGAACAAAAAGATTTTATCGAAAACCAAATCCGCACGCAATTGCAGGGTCCGAATGGCGCGAAGGTCTTGCAAGCCCAGCAGCAGATGATCCAGGCGCTCTCGAGCATCACGCCGACCATGAACGCGGCGGGCGACCGCGCCACCTTCCAGGTGCCGACGCCGAAAGACCTCGCCCCGGCGGGTGCCAATCTACCACCCACCCTGCCGGTCAACTTTATCAAAATTGACGGCAAGTGGTACCTGGACCAGTAACTTTTGCGGAGATTGCCTGTCTATCCTTCGGTGGCTCGTAAACTGATTATCGTCGTTGTTTCCGCCGTCCTGACCGTCGGGGTGGTTTGGTTGTTTCGCGCGCCCGCGCCCGCCGCGGCCAAAGTGGCGGCAGCGCCCGCCGCCGCCATGCCGCAACCGGCAGTCGCAAAATCCGTGGTGCCAACGGTCGCGGCGCCCCATGTCGCGCCGGTAACGCCCAAAGCGCCGCCGCCGATTGCCGTCGCCAAGCCCGGCCAGGATCCGCAGGCGGAACTGAACACATCGCTGTCCGACATGATTAGCCTCGTGCAAGCGGGCGATTTGCTGACGGCGTTCAACCGCTATATGCCGCCGGATTTCCTGGCCAAAATGTCGCCGCAGGTGAAGGAGCGGTTGGAACAGCAGTTCGCCAATGCCGCCACCGATCCCCAGGGGCAAATGGAGCTGCAGTTGATGACGGTCATGCTGCAAGGGATGCAGTCGGAGACTCCAACCATGAACGACGCGGGCGACCGCGCGACCTACCAGGTTTATGACCCTTCCGGCCAGGATCCCCAAAGCCGCCCGTTCGCCATGAAAAAAATCGACGGCAAATGGTACATCGATCCCGATTCAATGGACGGAATGTGATGCTTAGGCTTTGGTAAACAGCGCCAGCGTGGCGCTGTAGCCGTGGATGAAATTGTGCGGGCCGACGGGCCCGAATTCGCCGTTGCCAAAAAAGCCGGTGAAGGCCAGCGGGCCCAGCGAGCGGGCGACGAGCCCGGCGTCGTGGTCGGGCCGGCCAAAGAGGTGCGAGCCGCGGCCATTGCACACGCAGAGGCAGCCACCATAAACCGCGCGGCCCACCAGGTCGGCGCGCGTTTGCGCCAGGTGCTCGGCCAGGTCGGCGGTGGCCGCGGCGGCGTCGCGCAATTGAAACTGCACGGTCTGCCCCGCGCGCGGAAACGCCGCCACCGCGAGCGCGCCGGACTTCGGGTCGCCGCTGAGCAAATTGCGCACGAGGAAATCGCCGCGGCGGAATTCCTCGTTGTACTCGTTGATGGCAAGGCCGAGAAAAATATTGCCCTTGGCGCGGGTGCGGACGGTGTCGGGCAGCGCGGCGAAGGTCTCCTGCAAAACCTCGTAAGCCGGGCGGTTGCCGATTTGGTGGATGACGTTGCCCTCGGCGCGGGTGATGGTCCACGTCTCGCCGACCGGCTCGCAACCCTGCGCGACGAGGCCGGTGATGCCGACCGCGCCGCCGACGGAAATCGCGACGCCGCCTTCATCGTAAACGTGGCCGTTGAGGTAAAGCTGGCTGGCGAATTCGCCGTCGCGCCCGGCGGCGAGGCCGCCGAGGATGGGCCGGGGCGCATAGGAGGCATTCCAGCCGCGCAGCCATTGGTCGCTGCGCATGTGAAACGGATCGGCAAAGACGAGCCAGCCGCGCGTATGCTCGGGGGCGACGCCGGACTGGCGCACCCAGTAGCCCGCGCCGGGGTCGGGCTCGATGTCGCGCGCAGGAAAATGGAAGCCGTGCAATTCCGCGCCGGGCAAATGGTAGAGCGCGAGCGCCAGGCCGCCTTCGCGCTCGATTTCGTGGCCGTTGGCGACGAGCGCGTGGCTCGAGCAGCCGGCGAGCAAGGGGGTGTGCGCGTGCAGGCGGACAACCTCCAGCGCTTCGCGCGCCGATTCGAAATACGGCGGCGCCATGAAGACGAGGCCAAGATTGGGTGATCCGGCGGTCACGCGTTCGCGCAACCGGATGGCGAATTTTTCCAGCGCGGCCTCGTTGAACGGACCGGGCAGGTGGCCCGCGGCGGCATACCCGCCCGCCAGCTCCAGCGGCGGCAAAGGCTCAAATCCCGGCGAGCTGGAGGACGCGGCATCCATAATGCATAAGATAGCAGGATTCGCGCCGGAGACAACCTAGGAGTGCGCGACCATGGTGACAAAATTATCGCGGCGCCAGCACGGCAAGGCGGGCCTTGAGGTCGGTGGCGGCAAGCGCGTAGCCGCCGCCCGCGCCGTCAATGAAGTGCAGGTGGCCGCCTTCGCGCTCAAAGATGAGACAGGTGACGAGCGCCTCCTTCGCGATATGCAGGCCGTAGGCAAGCTTGCCCGCGCGGTGGCGCTCGTCGAGCCAGGCGACGAGTTCCGCACGCTGCGCCTCGGTCGCGGACAAAATCATGCGCAGCACGCCGTCGAACTTGCGGTAGTCGCTGTGCTGCACCAGGTGCTGTTTGTAGCGGCCCCAGTCGGCGGAGAGCGCAATGAGGCGGTGGCGGATGAGCCAGTCGCCGAGCACGCCTTCGAGCCGGATGTAAAATTGATAAAGCGCGCGGCCCAGCCGGCCGGACTGGCTGCGGTGGACTTTCGTCTCGCCGTTGTATTCGGAAAAATTTTGCGCGATGTGGAGCTGGCTTTCGGAAATCGGGTGGCCGCCCGCGGATTCGCCGAAAATATCCTGCAGTTTTTTCACCGCGGCCATGTAAATGCGCACGCGGCTGGCATCGTCCGGCGCGACGGCCTGCACGAGCAGCGAAAGCGTCTCGCCCTTTTCGCTCGGCACTCCGCGCCAGCGGCACTCGAGGCCGACGAACGTCTGCGCCGTCGGCGCGGCGTATTCCTCGATGCGGTAGCCCGCGCCGGCCAGCGGGTCCTTGACGGTTTTTTCCGCCCAGCCGAGGCCGCCGCCCCAAAAGGCCGCGAGCGAAAAACGGTCGGACAAACGCACCCGCGCCACGCGGGTGTCGTGCCCGGCCGCGCGAATGTCGCGCACCGGGACGACGCCGATGCGCAAACCGAGGTCGAAGCCGTCGCGCGCCATGCGGCGGGTGGCAAGGAACGCCGGGCGGGCGCGCGCGAGTTCGCTCCCGGGCAGCGCGAGTGTCGCGCCGTCACCGCCGAAAATAAACGGCAGGTCGGAATGGCCGAGCGCGTTGAAGGCGGCGATGAGCAGCGAACTGCCGACGAGGTTGACGTCCTTGTACTGCCCGCGCGCGATGGCGGCGGTTGAACCCTCCACATCGCCGATGATGACCACCCAGTCCTCTGGCAGCGGCGCGTAGACCTCCGGCCGCGTCACATCCGCAAATGACGGGCACACCGGCAGCGCGGCGTAAAAGGCATACGGGTCGGACATGAACGAGCCTACCGCGAAACCGGCGCGGGGTCAACCGGCGCGGGGATGGCCGCGGCGCCGTCGAGGCCGGCGCCGGTGACATTGACGAGGCTGAGGAGCGGGCCGGTGAAGCCGGTGACGTTGATATTTTTGATTTCCACGCCCGACATATTGGCGAGCGTGATGCCCTTGGCGCAGGTGCCGGTGATGTTTGCGAGCGTGAGACCGGTGAGCGGCGCGAGCGCGGAGATGTCCGTCGCGGTGACGAGGGCGCGGCCGGCCACGCGGATGTTGGTGAAGCTCAGGTTGCGCGCCTGCGGGTAGCCGATGGCGCCCGGAACGGGGTCGTCCGCCGTGTTGGTGTTGCCGCCGCGCGTGAGGTTGAGGCGCAGGAAATCGCCGGCGAGAATGTCGAGGTCGTCGCAGGACAAGTTTTCCGTGACGCCGGCCCGACCAATGCGGGTCTTGAGGTAAATCGCCTGCGCGCTGGGGGCGGAGAGCTGGCAGTGCTCGACGCGCACATTGCGCACGCCGCCGGAAATTTCGCTGCCGATGCCGAGGCAGGCAAAAGTGCGGTCGCGCAGGGTGCAGTGCGTAATCAGCACATCCTCGACCGGCCGGCCGAGGCGCGCGCCGTCCATGCCGCGGCCGGACTTGAGGCTGATGGAATCGTCGCCGGTGTCGAGGTTGCAGCCCGTGATGAGGACATTTTTGCACGAATCAATGTCGAGGCCGTCGCGCCGGCCGTAGAGGTTGATGTTCTTGATCAGCACGTCCGTGCAATACGTCGGATGCACGGCCCAGTTGTTGCCGCCCTGGGTGACGCCGAGGCCCTCGATGCGCACGCCGCGGCAATCAATGGGCTCGATGATGAGCGCGCCGCGCGGCTCGGTGTTGCTGGCGGCGACGCCGTTGTCCCCGCGAATCGCGCCCGGGCCGATGATGCCGACGTCCTCGACCTCCGCGGCGTAAATCAGCGAGCGGTGGCCCTGCTCGCGGCGGCCCTCCCAGCGGATGTCCATGAGCGGGTAATCGTCGAGGTCGGGGCTGCCGGTGAGGAGCGTATCCTTCTCGAGATGCAAGAGGGTGTGTGCGCCGAGCTGGATGCTGCCAATGAGGTATTCGCCCGCGGGCACGTCCACTTCGCCGCCGCCGTTGACCGCGCAGGTGTCGAGCGCTTTTTGAAACGCCTGGGTGTCTTTCGTTTTGCCGTCGCCGACCGCGCCGTAATCGCGGACATTGTAGACCGCCTTCGGCGCCGGCCGCGGCACATCGAGCGAGGCCGGCGAGGCGGAGGAGGCATTTTGCGCCGCGGGCAGGGACGAACCATGAGCTGCGGCGGAGAATACCGCGAATAACGACAGCGAAAAGGCCGTGCGTGGGGAAAGGTATTTCATGGAGCGGAATTTTGGCGGAGGGGAGATTGCAGATAAGGCTTCAACGCCGGGTCGGCCGACGGCAATTCCGCCATCACCAGCCGGGCCATCGCTTCCGCGCCCCTGGCGTTGAAGTGCGTGGTGTCGCCGCCTTCGAGGGTTTTGGTTTCCGCCGGCCCGAGCTGCGCGTAGAGCCGCGCGCTGGAGGCGTGCAGGTCGATGAGGGCGACGTTCTTTTCGGCGGCAATAATTTTCATCGCCTCGGCATAAGGGGCGAGCGTGTCCGTCGCCGTGCGGCGGCACATCGGCGTGACGAGGATGGGCACGGCGCCGATGGCGCGGGCGTCGTCGATGTACTGGCGCAGGTAATCGCGAAAATCGGTGGCGGCGTTGGTGGCTTCGGGATTGGCGGGCGCATGCGAATCGTTGTGGCCGAATTGGATGAGAACGACATCGGGCCTTTCGGCCAGCGCGCGGGCCCAGCGGCCCTCCTGAATGAACGTCTTGGTGCTGCGGCCCGAGGCCGCGAGATTGCTGACGGTCAAATCATCCGTGAAATATTCCTGGATGTGCATGCCCCAGCCCTCGCGATGGTTGGCTTCGGTGGGAGGATAATTGCAAACGGTGGAATCGCCGATGATGACGAGCCGCAGAGGTTTGAGCTTCTCGGGCTGTTCACTCACTGCTGCCGGCGGCGTGGCGCACGAGACCAAGCCAAGCGCCAGCAGGCCGAAAATCAGGGTACGCTTCATGGGGTGCCCAAGCCAAAAACACCCCGGGGCAGAGTCAAACGTCAAATTAATCGGGCACCGCTCACCGATTACGCCACGGCGTTGCCGGCCGACACCGACTCGTCATGCAATTTCGCGATTTCAGCCGGAATAACATAGGGGCGCACGGCCTCCAAAAGACGCTTGGGCAGCAGGCCCTCGATATACACGCCCTCGTCGCGCGGTTGCTCGCGGCGGACGGCGCCGGCTTCGTGCAGGCGGCTGATGAGGTCGTAGCGCGAATGGGGGATGAGGAGCGTTTGCAACACGGTTTCCTCGGCGACAAGGTCCTCGAGACGCGCCAGCAGCACGTCCATGCCGGCGCGGGTGTGCGCGCTGAGAAAAATCGCGCCCGGAAACTGCGCTTTGAGCTCGGTGATGCGCAACGGGTCGTCCACGCGGTCAATTTTGTTGAAGACAGTGAGGATGCGCGCGCGGTCGGCGCCGAGCTCGGCGAGGACGGCCATGGTGGTCGCGTGATGCGCGGCGGCCTCGGGGCTGGAAGTGTCCACCACATGAATGAGAAAATCGGCCACGAGGGCTTCTTCCAAGGTGGCCTTGAAGGCCTCGACCAGACGGTGCGGCAGGCGGCGCACGAAGCCGACCGTGTCGGTGATCAGCAGGGTGCGGCCCGAGGCCAGGCGCAGGCGGCGGGTGGTGGGGTCGAGCGTGGCGAACAATTTGTCCGCGGCGAGGACGTGCGCACCGGTGAGGGCGTTGAGGAGCGAGGACTTGCCCGCGTTGGTGTAGCCGACGATGGCGGCGCTGGGCAGGGGCACGCGCAGGCGCTGGCGGCGCTGCACGCTGCGTTGCTTGCGCACGACCTCAAGTTCCGCGCGCAATTTCTGAATCTGCTCGCGCACCAGGCGCTGGTCGATTTCGAGCTGCGTCTCACCCTCGCCGCGCTGGTTGACGCCGCCGCCGCGCTGGCGGGAAAGATGGCTCCACGCCCGGCGCAGGCGCGGCAGGGAATATTCCGCCTGGGCGAGTTCGACTTGCAGGCGGGCCTCGCGCGTGCGGGCGCGGGTGGCAAAGATGTCGAGGATGACCTCCTGCCGGTCAATGACGGTGAGGCCGCTCTCGGCCTCCCAATTGCGCTGCTGGGCCGGGTGCAACTCGTCGTCAAAAATCACGAGGTCGCACTGGTTCGCCTTGGCCTCGGCGATGATTTCCTGCGCCTTGCCGGAGCCGAGGAGGAAGCGCGGATGGTGTTCGCGCAGGCGCACAAGCTGGCGCACGGGCAATACGAGACCGAGGTTGGAGCACAATTCGGCCAGCTCGTCCAAAAGGGCTTCGGCTTCCTCGCGGGTTTGGTCGGCGGTTTGCAGGCCGATCAGGTAGGCGCGGGGCGCAGCGGGCATGACGGAAACCCCGCTCATGAGCGCCAATGAGTAGAAAGCTTGGTCATGCGGGAATTCGCGCGGGAAGGCATCAATCTAATGACCTAATTATGATGCCAAAGCCGCAGGGTGTCAAGGGGCGCGGGATCCGGCGCGGGCTGGTGGCGACAAAAAACCCGCACGGGTTCCGCGCGGGTTTCGTTGGCCACCCGGGTCGGGAGGCAATCAGGAACGACCTTTACTGCTGGTAGTTCTTGAGGAGGGACTGCAGATTGTCCGGATAGTCGCGGTGGGCGATAATCTTGTCGTTGTAGCGGACTTCCACGTGCCAGCCCATAACGGAGGTGTTGGTCATCGTGGTGATTGGCGTGGACATGCTCTTGCTTCTGCCCTTGCCACCGCCACCACCGCCGGAGTTCGCACCACCGGCAACCGACATCGAATCCTCGTGCGAGATCGGCTGAGTGACGAGTTCCTTGTTGGAACCCGGGTCAACGTCGAGATTCTCGGTCGAAGTGACGTCCTCAATCGAATAGGTGCTCAGGCCGTTGGTGGTATTCGAGGTGCGATTGTAGAAGTGATATTCAACCGCGACGTTCTTGGCGGGAATCTTGGAATTGTTGCGCAGGGTGATGACGTAAGTCAAATCGCTCTTCGTCGAAATGCTGCTAAGGGGCTTGGCGGCTTGCTGGCCACCCTGGCTACCCTTGCCACCTTTGCCGCCTTGGTTGTTACCCTGATTACGACCACTGCCACTGGTCGCGGAGGGGTCCGGCAACTGAAGCTTCTCGGTGTTTTTCTTCACATCAAGGATGCTGACCGAGGGAACGTTGGGATCCGGGGCCAAAGCGTAGGAGGGCAGCACCAAAATTACGGCGGTGACGAGGGCCAAGCCGGACATCACGAAGGCGGAACGGGAGGGAAGTGAGCGTGCAGGGGTATTCATGGTATTCACTAAAACAGAGGGTTCGGGGGGTTAGTTTCACGAATCATGACAAATTTTTTGCAATTTGGAAAGTAATTTTCCAAGTTTTTATGGGTTTATAGCCGGGGCAAACGTGACTTTGGCGGCCGAAATCCACTTAAACCGGTCTTTGGGCGTCCTTATTCTTTGGGCGCGTTCAACTTAAGCAAGGTCTGCAGGTTGTCGGGGTATTCCTTTTTGACCACGAGTTTGTCGTTGTACCGGACCTCGATATGCCAGCCCAGCAGGGAAGTGATGGTCATGGTGGAGCCCCCGACCGTGCGAGTGCGGCCACCGGAAGCAGCCGCCGTGGACTCTGTGTCCTCGTGGGGAATCGGCTGGGTCATGACATCCTTTGATTTGCCGGGGGCCAAGTCCAGGTATTCGGTCGAAGTGATGTCGTCGATGGTGTAATCGGCGATGCCGTTGGAGATATTGGCGGTGCGATTGTAAAAGTGGTACTCCACGACGACGTTGTTGGCTTGGATCTCGGAGCCATTGCGCACGGTGATAATATACGGCACCTCGCCCTTGCTTGACGACGTGCGCCGGGTCGAGGCGGCATTCCCTCGCCGGGCGCCGCCGGAAGTTGAGCCGGAGCCGGAGGCTGAGCCCGGAAAACCACGGCCACCTGAGCCGGCGGCGGTGCTGGTGGAGCTGTCGGGCGCCGGTTTGTCCACTCCCTTCTTCACATCGGAAATACTGAGAGACGGCATCGAGGAATCCGGCAGGATGGCGAAAGCGGCAGGCGAAAGAGCGACGGCGGCGCCGAGGGCCAGGGCCGCCGCGGCGAAGCTGGTGCGAATAATCAGCGACTGGAGAGGCCGGGCCATCTTCGAGGGGTGAGGAAAAATTGCGACCGCCATTTTGACATGAAGCGGGAGCCGCGGAAAGCCCTTTCTCGATTTGACCGCAAAAAATTCGCGGCGTTCCGGAGCGGGCGGAACGCCAGGCTGTTTGCGGCACAAAAAGGGCTTGCCTCCCGCGCGGAACCGTTTACCTTGGCTTGTTTCCTCCCATTCCAAGGCCCGTCCTCCTCATGCCCACTATTAATCAGCTCGTGCGCCATCCGCGCCGCCAGCCCCGCTTCAAATCCAAGGCTCCCGCCCTGGCCGGCAACCCGTTTAAACGCGGCGTCTGCGTGCAGGTCATGACCCGCACCCCCAAGAAACCGAATTCCGCCATTCGCAAGGTCGCCAAAGTGCGCCTGACCAACGGCTACGAAGTCATCGCCTACATTCCCGACGAGGGCCACAACCTGCAGGAGCACAGCGTCGTGCTCGTCCGCGGTGGCCGCGTGAAGGACTTGCCGGGTGTGCGTTACCATATCGTGCGCGGTCCGCTCGACTGCGTGGGCGTTGAAAAGCGCCGCCGCAGCCGCTCGAAATACGGCGTCAAGCGCCCGAAGGTGAAGGCCGCCGCGTAAACCTCCGGCACTGGGGCGCTGAGGCACTAAGGCACGGAGGGAAATCTTCGGCCCGCCACCTTGGCGAACCAGAAACTAAAAAACCAACCACCAAAACACTTTTCTTACCATGTCCCGCCGCCGCCAAGCCGTAAAGCGCGAACGCGCTTCCGACCCGCGCTTCAACAGCACGCTGGTCACGCACCTGATCAACACCATCATGCGCGGAGGCAAGAAGACCACCGCGCAGCGCATCGTCTATTCCGCCTTTGAGAAAGTCAGCGAGAAGCTCGAAAAGGGCGACCCGGTGGACCTGCTGCTCGGCGCGCTGGAGAACGTGCGCCCGAAGCTCGAGGTCAAGAGCCGCCGCGTCGGCGGCGCGACCTACCAGGTGCCGGTGGAGATCGCGTTTGAGCGCCAGCAGAGCCTCGCCTTCCGCTGGCTGGTCGAGGCCGCCCAGGGCCGCAAGGGCACGCCGATGCGCGAAGCCCTCGCCGCCGAAATCGTGGACGCGTACAACAACACGGGGACCGTGGTGAAGAAGCGCGAAGACGTGCACCGCATGGCGCAAGCCAACCGCGCCTTCGCCCACCTGCGCTGGTAGTTTTTTCCATCTCTTACGCCTAGAAATTTTCCGCCATGTCCGACGCCGCCACCACCCTGCCCGCCCTTTCGACCGCCAATTCGCCGTCGCGCCGCTTCCCCCTGGAATACACGCGCAACATCGGCATTGCCGCGCACATTGACGCCGGCAAGACCACCACGACCGAGCGTGTGCTCTTCTACGCGGGCGTCATCCACAAAATGGGCGACGTGCACGAGGGCAACACCGTGACCGACTGGATGGAGCAGGAGCGCGAGCGCGGCATCACCATCACCGCCGCCGCCATCTCCGCCGGCTGGACGACCAAGGAA
>DASZWY010000021.1:0-7359 GCA_035546135.1 Opitutales bacterium | reverse complement strand
ACAATTCATCCAGCCCGACGGCCTGTGCGGCTTCCAGGCGCAAGCGGTGGATTACGCCATCGTGACGCAATCGGAGGTCATCATCCATCACGACCTTTTCCTCGATCTGCACAACCAGTATGTGCTCCTGGCCGGCCTTAGTGGCCCGCAAGCCATGGTGGACCGGCTCAAGCCCGCCATCCGTCTCCTCTTTGCCCGCAGCTGTCTGCTGAATGGCTTGGGGGTGAAGGAGGAAGCCCCGCGCCCCGCTGCGACCGGTTTGTCCAATACCTGAACGGCCCCCCGGAATGTTCGGTAATGTCTCACTTTGGGCCGTCGCTTGTCGGCGGCCCCTCTTCAAGTTCAAACTGAGACACCACCGAATGTTCCGTCCGCAAGCCGTGCATTGACGCGGGCGGGTGGGGCGGCTTTACTCGGTTCCTATGTCCGAAGACAACGTTTACGACTTGGTGGTCATTGGCGGCGGGCCGGCCGGTTATGCCGGAGCCATCCGCGCAGGGCAGTTGGGCAAAAAAGTTGCCTGCGTCGAGATGGAGCGCCCGGGCGGCACCTGCCTCAATTGGGGCTGCATCCCGACGAAGGCCCTGCTCAAGAGCGCCGAGTTGTACGACACCATGCGCCACGCCGAAGTGTACGGCTTCAAATGCGAGGGCATCACGGTGGATTTTGCCAAGGTGATGCAGCGCTCGCGGGTCGTTGCCGACCAGATGTCCAAGGGCATCAGCTTCCTGTTCAAAAAGAACAAGGTCGAGCACGTCATCGGCAAGGGCAGCGTCAACGTCCCAGGCGTCGTCGAAATCATCTCCGGCGAGGCTAAGGGCCGCGTCCTCCAGGCCAAAAATATCCTGTTGGCCACCGGCTGCCGCGCCAAAGTGCTGCCGGGGCTCAAGCCCGATGGCGAACGCGTGTTTACCTCCTTCGAAGCGCTGCAACTCAAGAAAGTGCCGGCTTCGATGATTATCCTCGGTGCGGGCGCCATCGGCGTCGAGTTCGCCTATTTTCTGAATGCGTTCGGCTGCAAGGTCACGCTGGTTGAGATGCTGCCGCGCATCCTGCCCATCGAGGACGATGAAGTTTCCGCCGTGCTCGAACGCGCCTTCAAGCGCCAGAACATTGACGTGCGCACGGGCGTCAAGGCCGAGAACATCGTCGTTGCCGCCGACGGGGTGAAGCTCGACCTCGCCGCGACCGACGGCACCCGCACCTCGGTTGCCGCCGAAGCATTGCTCGTTGCCGTGGGCGTCACCGCCAATACCGACGGCCTGCTCAGTCCCAAGGTTAAGTTGGGCATGGACCGCGGCTACATCACCGTGGACAACCGCTATCAGACCAATATTAAGGGCATCTACGGCGCGGGCGACATCATCGGGCCGCCTTGGCTCGCGCACGTCGCCACCTACGAGGCTGTTCAGGCCGTCAACGGTATGTTCGACCACGGCCCGCCGCACCGCGTCGAGCGCTTCCCGGGCTGCACCTATTGCCAGCCGCAGGTCGCCAGCATTGGCTTGACCGAGCGCGCCTGCAAAGAAAAGGGCCTCCAGTATCAAATCGGCAAATTCCCCTTTACCGCCTCCGGCAAGGCCGTGGCGGTCAACCACCCGGAAGGCTTTGTGAAAGTCATCGTCGAGTCCAACTCCGGCGAAATCCTCGGCGCGCATATCATTGGCTCCGACGCCACGGAGCTCATTGCCGAATTCGGCCTGGCGATGGAGCTAGAGGCGACCTGGGAGGAAATCCACGCCACCATCCACGCGCATCCGACCCTCAGCGAGGCCGTTGGCGAAGCCGTCGCCGCCTCGCACGGCGAGGCCATTCACATTTGAGCTGACGGATCGAGATTCCTTGTCAGGGGTTGCCCGGGTTGCTGCATAGTGAGTCCCCTGTTGATGTGGCGATTACTTTGCTTCCAGCGGCAGAGGCGGCTTCCAGCCATCTCTTGTCACGCCAGGCGCCGGGCGGCCCCAGGTATTGCCGTGAGTATCGGCTTGGCTCGTAAAATGCCGCACCAGCAACCGATGGAGCATATCCATGTTCGGGAGAATGCCGTGAAAGCCAGACACGCTGCTCAACAACCGATCTTGCACTTCCCAGTAGCCGTAATCCGATGGGGTTACGACAACGAGGTTTTCCAAACTCAAAAAGGCTGGAATGGCTCCGGCAAAAGGCACCGTGCCATCGCCGGTCTCCCAGCGGTCTGCATCATTGTCTGAGCCATCCCAAAGATTGTCCCGGTCGGAGGACTTGAACTCAAACTCGGGTCCCGTCGGGGTTTGCTTCATTTGCAGTCGAATCCGGGTTTCGGAATTGGCGCCGACGACGCACAGCCAGTCGCTGGCTTTTAAGGCGGTGCCATCGAGCCGAAAGTTGGTGATTCGTCGCCGATGTGCTTGAGCCGTGGCCAACATCGATGCAAACAAATCCTGGGCTTCCTGCTGGACATCGTTGACATTCACTCCATGCAGGCGGATGTACTCCCTTAAGGTTTGCACGACACTCGGCTGCCATAGTTGCGGGTCAAACATGTCGCCGACCGGAGCGTCATCCAGTGTCAGGCCGGCGCAGGACGGGAGCAGGTGGTATAAAGCGGGGGTCACCCGCGAAGCTTCCCGCGCACGGGAACTGGGTGGAGAGGTTCCCAACGAGGCGGTGCCGGTGGAGATTTGAACGATGGCCTCAAAGGATCCGCCAAAAGGAGTTGCCAGTGTGGCGACTTTGCCGACGGGGGCGTTTCGGCCGGCTCTCTCCAAATAACCGGTAATAATCAAGCCCCCCATCGAATGCGCGACCAGGTTAACCCGTGGAGTCGTCTGAAATTGCGCATCGTTGTAATAGTGGCGCATCAGCAGGGTGCGTTGAATGACCTCCTGGATAAATTCGGCGAGCTGTTCCTCAATTACGTCCAAAGGCATGCGCCAGTCGTAGCTAAAGGGATACACCGGCACGGGCTCGTCCTCGGTTTCCTGCAGGTTATGGCGCAGCTCCTCAATGAGTTCGCGGTAGGCCACTTCAAAAATCTGGTCGGCACGCACCCGCGCGGGTTCAACCGCTTCGTAGCGCAGATTGTTGGGATGCAGGGATACCCGTTCGTAGGTTTTGGTCATCACCGACCAGACCACTTCGGGCGGTAGGACATAGTCGTCCCGCAAATAGGTGGCGGTGATGCCGGGAACCACGATCACTGGATTGGGTAGGGACATAGGGAGGGCATTTATTCCACCCTGGTCAATATTCATTACGATACAACACTAAAAATTCATCTTAACGGATATTTAACAATCGCTCGGGCTGATGTCTGGGAATGGAGATGTCGTTGCCTTGGTCCCGTATGGCTAAATGCCTCAAGCAATCGCGGCCATTGTCAAACTGGCCGTCACATTCTGGAATTCTAATCCGTCCCCGGCGCAAATCCCAGTCGTGGCAGGAAGGGAATTTTCAGCGCGGGCGGAAAGACCGACAGCCCGAGGGTGAGTTGGAGGAAATGGATTTCGACTCCTTCGCGCAGGCCCAGCTCGAGGCCCAGGGGTAAAGTGTCCAATTGCAGGCCGGTCCCGGTGGTGGTGGGCGCCAATCGAAGCCACGGTGTGTAATCCTTGCCGACGGCGTTGTGGTCGAATTCGAAGTGCAGCCCGGGAGTCCCTTCGGCAACCGAGCGCGCGAACGTGTTGCTGTTTGGTCCCGGCCAGGCTTCATAATTTTTCGCGCGAGGGTAGGCGGCGGCCTGTTTTTCAATCTGGCCAATCATCGCCTTCGCGGCATCGCCCTGAACCAGCGCCAGCACGGTCACCAGTTTGGTCCAGCGCACATTGCTGCGCGCCGTTTCCGGCAAGATGGGTTCGCGCACGACCCCGGTGTCTTCGCCGAGAATCTCAATGGAGACCCAACGGTTTTCCGCGCCTTCCTTGAGGTCAAACCAGGTGTGATGCGCAAAGTGCGTGATGGGCGGCATCGCGGGGTCCATCAACACGTCCTTGACTACCACGACATACGGCTCGTTGGCCGGAATTGCCGTCGGTTGCATCGTGGTGCAACCCGCGCCCAAGAGGCTCAATAGCAGGGAAAAATGGAGCCACTTCATCGGAAGTTATTGCCGGCCGGTTATTTTGTTTCCGCATTATCCTGGCCCAATTCCAACCGCAACGCCTTGAGTGACAATCGGATATCCATGATGAAGGAGACGAGCGAAATTGTCAGCGACAACAGGCAGCAGAAAAACAACAGGACGACGATGCTCACGAGGGTCCATTGCAGCAAAGCGATCAGAAACAACGTCATGATGAGCAGCGCGGCAAACAGGATGCTGAACACGCCAAAGATGATGGCGGTCTGGATCAACTGGGCACGTTGATAAAGGATGCCCAGTTCCCCTTCGAGCCGGCGGCGGTCGGTGGCTGCGGTCGCCCGTAGTTGGCGCGCCAGTTCGCGGGTGCGGTCCACCGCGCGGGCAAACCGATTGGTCATCGAGAGCAGGACCAACCCGACGCCGGAAATCAGAATGGCTGGCGTAATCGCCACCTGCAAGACGGAGACGAGGTCGCTGAGCTTGTTGGGCGGCATGGCCGAAGCAATACACCGTCATCCCGCCAAGGCAATCGGAATCACGGCCGGCGCTTTCCCGCAGGGTTTTTTAGGGCAAAGGTTATTTGCCGGCGTACGGTTCGCCGAAAATCTCCTGATATACCCGGCGGAAGCTCTCGCCATCAATCCGCGAAAGGGTGGCCTCTTCGGCGGCTTTTCCGGCCTGGTAAACCGCCTTGCTCACCCAGTGTTGTTTGGCAAACGCCTCCCCATAGAGGGTGAAGGTGGCGTCCTTGTTTTTGGCGGAAAGCTCCTTGAGGTCCTTGAAGGCGGGCTCCCACTCGACGGTAAACACGACGCGCCCGGCGGCGTCCTCGGCGGCGCCTTCCGGGTCTTTGGCCTTGGCGAAGGCCAGCACGGCGGCGCGCGCCTCGGTGGCGGTTGACGGGTTTGCCGCCGTGACGGCGACGAGATTGCGAACGGGATTTTTCATAAAAAATTATCTCATGCCCGGGAAACCGCTCATGCCACCCAGATTGCCCATCTTGCGGCCCATTTCGGCCATCATCCGCTTGCCCTTGGCGCCTTTCATCATTTTCATCATCTTGCGCATCTGCTCGAATTGCTTGAGCAGTTGGTTGACATCGCGCACCTCGACGCCCGCGCCCTTCGCGATGCGCAGCCGGCGGTTGCCGTTGAGCAATTGCGGCTTCTGCCGCTCAGTGGGCGTCATGGACTGGATGATGGCCTCGGTGCGCTTGAGGCGGTTTTCCTCGGCGTCGCCGATTTCGAGGCCGCTCATGCCCGGCAGCATCTGCATCACGTTGCCAAGTGGCCCGAGTTTTTTGATTTGCCGCAATTGGGCGAGAAAGTCCTCCAGGTTGATGTCGGCGGACTTCATCTTCTCCGCCAGGCGCTCCGTCTCCGCCTGATCGAGGTTTTCCTGCGCCTTTTCGACGAGGGAGACAACATCGCCCATGCCCAGGATACGCTGAGCCATGCGGTCGGGGTGGAAGATGTCGAAGTCGGCGATTTTTTCACCGGTACCTGCGAACTTGATGGGCACGCCGGTCACGGCCTTCATCGAGAGCGCCGCGCCGCCGCGGGCGTCGCCGTCGAGCTTGGTCAGCACGATGCCGGTCAGTTGCACCGCCTCATGGAAAGTGCGGGCGACGTTGACGGCCTCCTGGCCCAGGGCGGCGTCGGCCACGAGCAGGACTTCGTCCGGTTTCACCGCCTCGCGCACGCGCTTGATTTCCTCGATCAAGTCTGCGGCGATTTGCAGGCGGCCGGCGGTGTCGAAAATCAGCGCGTCGGGCGCCGGCTGCATTTTTGCAGCCTCGGCGAGGGCGCCCTTCGCAATGAGCGGCACGTCCTTCGTGTTGCGATTGGCGTAGAAGGCAAAATTCTCGGATTTGGCGAGGGTCTCGAGCTGGTCGATGGCGGCGGGGCGTTGGGCGTCGCAGGCCACGAGCAGGGGAGTGTAGCCGCGCTTTTGCAGGAGCTTGGCGAGCTTGGCCGCGCTGGTCGTCTTGCCCGAGCCTTGCAAGCCCACGAGCAGCACGCGCAGGGGCCGGGCGGTGGAAAGTTGCGCCGCGCCTTCTCCCAGTAATTTCGCCAGTTCGTCGTGGATGACCTTGACTACCTGCTGGCCGGGGCTGACCGACGACAGCACTTCCTGCCCTGCGCACTGCTGCTGGACGCGCTCGACGAACTCCCGGGCGACCTTGAAATGCACGTCGGCCGCGAGGAGGGCCGTGCGCACTTCGGCCAGCGCTTCGGCGGTGTTCTCGGGCGTTAGTTTGGACAACCCGCGCAGGCGCCGGAGGGCCTGGTTCATGCGGTCGGTGAGGGCTTCAAACATGGCGCGAAAGGGTGGAGCATGGACAGAAAATGGCCGGGGCGCAATACCGTGGCAGAGTAATGCCACAAATATTTTACGATTCCGTCACGGGATGTTTGCCTGCCGGGCTTGTCAAAAGTCTTGGATTGGCGATACTATCACCTCATGATTTGAGACGGCGCGATGGAATCCAAGCACACCCCTTCTTCCAGCGACCTGATTGACCTCGGGAAAAACCTGCGGGGCCCTTTGCGCCGGTCGCTCTATAAACTGGTTCGTTCGCCGCTCGAGTCCTTTCTCGAGGTTCCTGCGCTCAACGCGCTTTACCAGGCCGCGCATGAAGGCGGGGAAAACGGCAACTTTTTCGTCCGGGCGCTGCGCTCGCTCAAGGTCGGCTACGAAGTTTCGGACAAGGACCTCGCCCGCATCCCGCGCACGGGACCACTCGTCATCGTCGCCAATCATCCTTACGGCGGCCTCGACGGGCTGGTGCTGGCGGCGTTGATTTCCTCCGTCCGCCCGGATTTGAAGCTCATCTCGAATTACCTGCTCTTAAAGGTGCCGGAGATGAAGCCGTGGATTTTCCCCGTGGACCCCTTCAACCGCAAAGGGTCGGCGCGCGCGAATTTGCAGGGAATGAAGGACGCCATCAAACACCTGCGCGCGGGCGGTTGTATCAACACATTCCCCAGCGGCACGGTCTCGCACATTGACCTGCGCCAGCGTCAAATCACCGACCCGCCGTGGAACACCCACGTCGCGGGCCTCATCCGTTCGTCGCAGGCCGCCGTGCTGCCGGTCTATTTCGAGGGCAAGAACAGCACGCTGTTTCAGTTAATGGGCCTGCTGCACCCGTTGTTGCGCACGGCCATGCTGCCGCGCGAGCTGGTGCGCCAGCGCTCGAGCACGCTTCGGCTGCGCGTCGGCAACGTGATTCCCTTCCAGCGTCTCGCCGAATTTCCCACCGACGAGGCGGTCACCGAGTTTTTGCGGCTGAATGT
>DASZWY010000020.1:0-31840 GCA_035546135.1 Opitutales bacterium | reverse complement strand
GCCGACGGCCTCGATGACGACATTCGCGCCGTCCCCGTTGGTCAATGCCTGCACACGGTCGGCGAGGGATTCGGTTTTCGAATTGATGACGTGGGTTGCGCCGGCCTTTTGGGCGAGGGCGAGTTTGGCGTCTTCGATATCCACGGCAATGACTGTCGCACCGCGATGCAGCCCGGCAGCGGCGATGGCGCCGAGGCCAATCATCCCGCAGCCGAACACCAAGACGGTGTCCTCCTTGGTGACGCGGCCCCGCGCCGTGGCATGGAAGCCGACCGCCAGCGGCTCGACGAGCGCCAATTCGCGCAGGCCGAGTTTTGCAGGGACGATTTTCGACCATGGCACGGCAATGAAATCCGTGAAGGCGCCTTCCTGCTGCACGCCGAGGGTCTGGTTGTAACGGCACGCATTGACGCGTCCGGCCCGGCATGAGGTACACTTGCCGCACGCCGTATAGGGCATGACAGTGACGTCCTGGCCGATTTTCAAAGTGGCGGGCACGCCGGGGGTCACCGCCGCGATGCTCGCCGCGATTTCGTGGCCGGGCACGCGCGGGTAAACGACGAGCGGGTTGATGCCGCGGAAAGTGCTCAAGTCCGTGCCGCAAAAACCCAACCGGCGGACCTGCAGCAGGACTTCGCCGTCTTGGGGAGCAGGCGGGGGCTTTTCGCCGTAGGAAAATTTTCCCGGCGCATGGATGACGAGGGTTTTCAATGGTGCTCCTTCCGGCCGGAGGGCCAGGTGAGGTTGTGCACCGGGGCGAGGATTTTTTGCACGGCGGCAAGGAGATTTTGGTCCGGCGGCGTGGCGATGTCGCGGATATTTTGCAGCACCCGCGCCGGATCGGCGGTGCCGACGATGTTGGTATGGATGTCCGGATTGGCGAGGGAAAATTGCAGGGCGAGTTTCCCGATATCGGTGCCCTGTGCGCGGCAATAGGCGGCGGCTTCGGCGCATTTTGCGCGCAACACGGCGGGCGCGGGATGCCAGTTGGGCGGGCCATCGTCGCTGAGCAGGCGCATCGCCAGCGGGGCGGAATTGAAAATGCCCACGCCCTTTTGCTTCAGGTACGGCAGCAAATCCGCCAGCGCCGTGTCGTTGAGACAATAATGGCAATACGACTGGATTTGGTCCACCGGGGCACAATCGAGCACCTGGCGGAAAAGCCGCACCGGCAGGCAGGAAATGCCGACGAACCGCGTTTTCCCGGCGGCCTTCACTTGCTGCAGTGCCGGAATGGTTTCGTGGATAATTTGCCCGAGGTCGCCGAATTCCATGTCGTGCACCTGGATAAAATCCACATAATCCACGCCCAGCCGGGCGAGACTTTCGTCCACGCTGGCGGTGACGCGCTTCGCGGAAAAGTCGAAGTCCGGCATTGCCGGCCCGTAGCGCGCGACTTTGGTGGCGAGAAAATATTTGCCGCGTGGCACGCCCCGCAGCGCCTTGCCGAGGACGGTCTCGGCGGTGGTCGCGCCGTAATAGGGCGCGGTGTCAATGAGGTTGATGCCGTGATCCAGCGCCGTGTGCACGGCGCGAATCCCCTCGGCCTCGTTGATCGCGCGAAATGCCGAGCCGAGCGAGGAGCCGCCGAAAGCGAGGGCCGAAACTTCCAGTCCCGTGTTGCCTAAAGTCCGGTATTGCATGATGCCTGCCGCGCGCGGCGAGCGCACTGCATGAACCGCGGCGGAAATTTTATCAAGCCGAAATCGCGCCGGGCCGCGGCGCCTCGAATTTTTCCTCGCGCAATGAGCGTCCCCAGGCGCGCAGCAAATTGGCCAAAGATTCAGGCCGCGCGCCGCGGGCGCGGTTGGCCGCGCCGATGGCAAAACAGAGTCGCCACTGGCGGCAAAGCGTGGCCCAGGCAAACAATACGGAATGCTTGGGGTCGTACATCGAAGTCGCTTCGGAGGTGACGCCGTTCAGCTCGATTACCCGCAGGTTGCGGCCGGCGCGCAAATCTTCCGGGGTGGGGCAACGAATGTCGTAGCGGCCAAAGTAATAGCCCTCAAAATGCTTGCTCAGGGCGTCCACTGCGGCGGTCAGCTCCGGGGTGAGCAAATTTTCCGTGCCGTCGAGAAAAAGCGAACCGCGGCAATGCGTGCCCAGTTCCGTCAGCGGCACGGTTTCGCCGGCGCGGGGAATTTCCGCCAGGCGCGCGGCGTGGTGCTCGAGGAAAAAACGCGCGCTGCCGATGGCGCGGGCGTCGTTGAGGATGAGTTGCTCGAGGGTCTGCCGGCCATCGCCGGTGACGGAGGGAAAGCGTTTGTCGGTGATGGCAAAGATATGTCCGGCTGGTTCATCGGGGTGGCGGTAATAAAAGACCCCGTATTCGCCGCCGGGAATGTATTCCTGCGCGATGACGGCGGCCGAATTGGCAGCGAGGTAGCGGGCGGCCTGTTCCAGGTTGCGGCAGATGCCCACGCCTTGGCCGCGCTCGCCGACATCGGGCTTGAGCACCACCGGCCAGCTCAAATTTTCCACCTTCATCCAGATGGCGAGCTGCCGTTCGCGAAATGCGGCCGCTTGGTCCGCGGAGAGCAAGGTCCAGCGCGCGACGGATTCCTTGGCGCTGGCCAGGCCGCTGAGAATCTGCACCTTGCTCTCGCCCAAAAAGCCGCCGCCGGGAATGGCTGGGTTGGCGCAAGTGAAAACGGTCAGGCTGCGGTGTTTGAGGGCCAGCCAGGCAATGTAAACGGAAACCGGCGCATATAACGCCCAGGCCGGCCAGTATTCCCAATGCGTCAGCCGGCGCCAGCGCGATTGAAGCAAGCGCCGGCCCCGCCAGGTGCAGAGGGGAATCAGCACGTGCGTTGTGCCCAGCACGGCCACGATCACGACGCCGGCGACCAGCAGGCTGGCTTTTTCATAGTCATGAACCAGCAGCTTCATTCGCTCGCCGATTGACGCCGAAAGCCCCACCAGAATGGGTGTCCAAATCAACCCGGCGATGAATTGGAGCGCGAGGAAGCGGCGCGCGGGAAAATGCAGGATGCCCGCCGCCGTGAAAATCGTCAGGCGCAGCGAGGGCACGAATCGCGCAATGAACACCAGCCAGGAACCGCGCTCGCGCAGCGAATCACTGGCGCGCTGCCAGTCGGCCTCTTTAATCCACCACCGCAGCGGCGGTTTGCGCAGGGCCGCCCGGCCCCAGCGCCGCCCCACGAGGTAGAGAATGACGTCGCCCAAAAATATGCCGGCAAAGGTCGCCCCGGCCGCGGGCCAGAAGGGCAATTCTCCCCGGGCAACCAATAATCCGGCGGCGATGCAAGTCAGGTCCTCCGACACCAGCGGCGCGAGGACCAGCCACAGCAAGATCATCGTCATGGCGCAAGATTGCTGACCAGCGGCACATGCAGCGCGAGGCGCGCGACCACCGCCGGTTCCGGCAGGGTTCCGTCACCCACGGCGCGCGGGCGATAGGAAAACACGACCTCCTGGGCGGAGCCCACGGTAATATGACTGAAGCTCACCGTGCGTGCGTCGCTCCGATCCATGAGAATGCCAAAGGCGGGGCGTTCTTTCTCCTGATAGAGATGAAATTGCTCGAGATTCGCCGGGTCGGGCAAGCCCTTGGCCGCGAAATTTTTCGCGAACACCTCACGGCGGTGGCGGCGGACGTCTTCGCCGCGAAAGGACGATGAGGTGAAAAACGGCAAGGGTTCGGCAGGCGCATCCTCAAGCAGATTGCGGGTGTCCCACATCCACTTGCCCGGCTTTTTTCCGCGTTCGAAGGCAAAGAGGAAGCAAGCACTGTAATGCGAAAGTTCCACGGGGTTGAGCAACGCGCGCACTTCGGCAACGGTGGCGCAGTCCGCCAGTTTGCGCGGCAGCTGGCCGCGGCTTCGGCTGGGCGCAAGAGGTTTGCGCGGGTCGACCGGGTAATGATTCATGAGCGCGAGGGTCAGGCCATAGGCGTTCACGAGGAGCCAGGTTCCTCCGAAATCCGCATCAGTCGGCGCTAAATAATCCACCTTTTGCCCATGTGCCAGCGCCGGTGCTTCCGCCGGGCCGCGGGTGCGGCGTTCGTCACGGTTGAAGAACACCTCATAGCCGCCGCCATCGGGCGCCAGCCACCATGTTACCGTGCACATATCGTTTCCTGGCTTTGCTGAAAATGCCGTGTGGACGGCGCCACCCCAAAGTTCGGCTCAAGCGCGACCCCCAGGCGGTGGCACATGACGGCCACTAGCGCGTAGTGGTGAATGGTGTGGCTGAGCAAAAACTGCACTTCGCGCCGGGTCGTCGACCGCGCCCAGGCTTGTTCTTCGGTCAATTCCGAGCCGCTGTCCATTTTGATGGCAAGCTCGCGGGCGAGGGTGGCTAGGTCGAGCGCGTCCAATTCCCGCGAAACTTCGTCCAGGCGGCCGGCGGCATGGCGGGGGTCGGTCTCGACCAGTTTGTCGCGGGTGCGGGCGTCGTAATCCACGCGGGCGGCGGGCAGGCCCGCCAGCAGGCAGGTGAAATGGTCAAGGTTGTGGCGCATATGGCCGCCGACACTGTTATTGAAGCAATGCGGGTGGGTGAGCGCGTATTGCTCCGGCGAAAGACGGTTGAGCAAGGCGATGCCCTGTTTCAGGCACGCAATGGTGTCCGCGACGAGTGGGTCGTTCATATTGGTTAATGAGTCGGACAGGGTCGCAAAACCTTACAAAAATGCCCGCCAATCGTCAAAATTCGTGCGTCATGCTGGGTGGGGCCACCCTTGCTGGCAAGCCCGATATATCGCATTAATGTAAAAATTGGGTGTAAGGATTCTCCCTGGCAGGCGACCAATTCTGTGCGGGCAAATTATGCCGGCTGGCAAGGCCCGGGATTGCCAACGCCTACCCGATGCCTTACTGCCATGTGCCATGACGACAACCACGGGGTCGGCGAGACCCGCATCCGACCCCGAACGCTGGGTCGAGGAGCACGGCGACTGCCTGATGGGCTACGCCTTGCTGCGTGTGCGCAAGGCCGAGGTCGCCGAGGACTTGGTGCAGGACACGCTGCTGGCGGCCTTGCGCGCCCGCGAGCGCTTCCAAGGCCGCTCGGGCGAGCGCAGCTGGCTGGTCGGCATCCTCAAGAACAAGATTGCCGACCATTTCCGCAAGCACGGCCGCGAACAAAATTTTACGGACCTGACGTTTTTTGCCGACGAATCGCCCGACCGTTTCGAGGACAATTACTGGATCCACGAACTCGGCCCGCGCGATTGGCGGCCCGAGCGCGACGAAGTGCGCCACCCGGCGGAATTCTGGCAAACGCTCCGCGCCTGCCTCGGAAAACTGCCGCCGCGCGTGGCCGACGTGTTTCTGCTGCGCGAGATGGAGGAGCGCGGGACCGAGGAAATCTGCGCGTCGCTGTCCATTTCCGCCAGCAACCTGTGGGTCATGCTGCATCGCGCGCGCCTGGCGCTGCGCCAATGCCTCGAAACGAACTGGTTCGAGGAAAAATCCGGGGGGCCGCGCCATGATTGAGGCCAACAACTGGTTCACCAAAAAATTGGAAAGCGCGCTGGTGGCGCTGACCCCGCGCTGCAAGGACATCACGCGCCTGCTCTCCGCGGGGCAGGACCGCCGCCTGAACCTGCGCGAGCGCCTGCAGGTGCGCCTGCATTTTCTCATCTGTGTCTGGTGCGAGCGCTACGGCCGACACCTGCATTTTCTGCGCGAGCGGCTGCAGGAGGCGCCCGAGCACGCGCCGGAGATGGGCTGCGGGCATTTGACGCCCGCAGCGCGGGAACGCATCAAGCAAGCCCTGCGCGCACAATCGCCGGAAACTTAATCGCCAAGCACCGGTGATTTTACCAGCCGCGCCCCGATGAATGGAATCTCGCCGCGATGCAGAAAGAGCACGAGGGCGCTGCAGGCCGCGACGGTGAGGGCCAGCATGAACAGTTCGCCATGGTCGCCCTGCACTTCGATGCCGAGCTGGGTGAGGTGGCTCATAATCGCACCGCCCATCAGTCCCAGCGCCAGACCCGCGCCGCACCAGGTGCAGCGGGGAATAAAGAGCAGGATGGACGCGATAAGCTCGAGGACACCGATGCCGATGCGGCCCCAGGGCTCCAGATGCAGCGTGGTGAAGATGTAAACCGATTCCGGCGCGGCGGTGAATTTGAAGAAGAGAGTTTGCAGCAGGATGATGGCGGCGACAATCCGCAGCAGCCAACTGGCGATCTTTTGCGGTTTGGAGAGCGAGTTCATGATGATTGGCCAGTTCGGTTTACTTGGTGGAGGCGGCGGCCGTCGCCGGGGCGGCGGAAGCCGTGGGCTTGGCCTGGCCAAGCGCGGTGGCGGGGATGTTTTTGCCCTTTTTGTCCACGAGGTCGGGCCAGTTTTTGTCGGCCTGCTTCAGGTTGCCCCGGGTGTCCTTGTTGAATTCATCGCGGATGTCCTTGTCGTACTGCAGCAGCAGGCGCCCGTCCACGATTTGAAACGCATCCACATCAATCTCGACCGCCTTGTTGCGCGATACGCCATAGGCGCAGTAACCGCCAAACTGGGGCTCATACTTCGCGGGGTTTTCATCAAAAAGCTTTTTGTCTTCCACGGTGGCAAACTGGTAGATGACGCCGTTATAGCGGCTGACGATGCCGGCGTGGCCCTTGACGGGCTTTTTCTCGGTGAAAAAAGCCACGGGGTCGTAGCCTTGAAGGCCGACGCCGGCCTTGTCCACATTGACGAGGACTTTGACTTCGGGCGCCTTGGAATCAGCGGCCGAAAGGCCGGCGGTGAGGGCGAGGAGGAGGGCGGAAACGCACAGGAGGGTTTTCATACGTTGGGTTAGTCGGCCACCCTGGCGATTCCTTACACCAAATTTTTGCTAGGGAGCGGGCTTGATGCGCACGAGGACAACGCCGTGCGAGGGAACGGTGGAGGAAAACTCGCCGTCGAAGGTGCCGAGGTCCTGCTGCCGCCAGAGGTCGCGCACGGTGCGTTTGCCGCTGAGGTTCAAGTCCTTCCAATTCGCGGTGACTTTTTCCGGGGCGGGGCCGACATTGAACAAGCCGACGGCGATGGAGCCGTCCTCGAGCGGCTTGGCAAAGACCAGGCCGTTGCCACCACGGTTGTTGCCGCCTTGGTTGCGGGTCAGCAGATTGTAATTGGGGTATTTATCGAGGACCTTTTTCGCGTCAGGGTCTTCGGCGAGCAGTTGCTTGAGCGCGTCATCAACGTTGTTTGATTCCTGCTGGGTCAACGGAGCGTCCGCGGGCTGGTTGGCCGGCGGACCGCCGCGGCCACCGCGACCGCGATTGCCGGCCGCCGCGGGCGGGGCGGGTGGCACTTCAAAGACCGGCCCGGACACTTGCCGCGCGGGAATGCCGAGGGCGTCCTGGTCCACCGCCAGCACCTCGTCATTGGTCAGCAGATTTTTCGTGAAGTCATCGAGGCGGGACAAATCGCAGCCGATGAGCAGCGGGGCGGAGAGCAGGCACCACATGCTGATGTGGGTGTATTGCTCGTCGGCCGTGAGGCGGGTCGGGTGCATGGCGGCTCCAACGCTGACCGTGCCAACCACCAGCATATCGGGGTCGTTCCAGTGGCCCGGCCCGGCGAACTGAGCCCAATTATCCTGCAGAAAACCGATTTCGCCGACCCCGTGGTTGAAGCCCTGGCTGCCGCGACCCCAAGTGTCCGTGATGTCGCCGGTAGTGCGCCAGGAATTGGCGAGGCGGGCAAAATCCGCGGCGTTTTTCATCGGCGCGGAGTTGGAGAGGCTGAAGATAATATCGCGCCCGCTGGCGCGCAGGGCGTGGCTCATGGATTCGACGTGCGGGACGTCGTTGGGGAACCAGTCATACTTCAGGTAGTCGAAGCCCCAGTCGGCCCATTGCTTGGCATCGGCGTTGTCGAAGGAAATGTTGCCGAAGCGGTGGTATTCGCCGTTGCCCATGGTGGCCTTGTCCCAGGCGCCGTCGGCGTTGTCGCTCGAGCCGCCGGGGTAGGTGGCGTACGAGGTAACCCAAGGAGTGGAATAAATGCCCGCCTTGAGACCCAGCTGGTGGATTTCATCCACGAGCCCTTTCATGTCGGGAAATTTATCATTGGCCTGGAGGGCATGGTCGGAGCCGGTGCGGTTGCCCTGCCAGGTGTCGTCAATGTTCACGTAGGTCCAGCCATGGTTGGCGAGGCCCGAGTCCACCAGCGCATGCGCCGCCTGCCGCACGCGTTCTTGGTTCACATTGGTGGCCCAGGAGTTCCAGCTGTTCCAACCCATTGGCGGGGTGAGTGAAATGGCCTCGCCAATCTTGATGGTCAAATTGCGGGTGGATTTGCCCAGGGCGTTTTCGGCGGTGAGCTTGACGGTGTAATTGCCCGCCGCATTGGCCACGCCGCGGATTTGCCCGGTTTCACGGTCGAGTTTCAAGCCCGCCGGCAGGCCCTCGGCGGAATACGTCATCGGACGGTCGCCGGTGACGGGAACGGCGTAGAAAAACGGGCTGCCGGTGCGTTGGCCGTAAACGCTCGGCCCGTTGATGCGCGGGGTGTGTGCTTCCGGGGGCGTGAGTTGGTAGTCGGCGGGGCTGGGCGGCGTCACGGCGGCGCGGGCAGTGGAGACCAGTTGCGCGTCGAGTTTTGTCGAAAGGCACAAAATCGTGAGGGCGAACCAGAAGGAGAGAGGTGGGGTTTTCATGGAACGCAGGTGGCGCCATTCTGCGAATTTCCGCACGGATGGGAACCTTAAATGTTACCGGTCGGGGCGGGTGAGATTCCGGCTTGGCGTGGTGGGTTGGGTCGCCTTTACTGGCGGCGCATGAACGTCACCATTTTGGGCGCGGGAGCTTGGGGCACGGCGCTGGCACTGCATTGCCATCGCGCGGGCCACGTCGTCACGCTCGCTCCGCGGCGACTCGAACACGCGCTGGAATTATCCGCTGCGCGCGAAAACCGCGAGTATTTGCCGGGTTTCAAGCTGCCGGGGGACTTGCAAATCGGTCTCGAGGTGCGGCCTTCGCTGATGGAGGCGGAAATCGTGCTGCTGGCCTGCCCGATGCGCGGCTTGCGCACGCTGGCGGAGTCCGTGCGCGGGCAAATGGATGCCGCGTGGGCGCGGCCGCTGTTCATCACGTTGTGCAAGGGGTTGGAGATGGATACATTCAAGCTCCCTTGCGCGGTGGTGGGCGATGTTTTGCCAGGGGCGGAGACGGCGGTGCTTTCCGGCCCGTCGCACGCGGCGGAGGTGGCTGCCGGCCAGCCGACCGCGGTCGTGCTCGCCACCCAGGCGGGAGAGGCGCGCGCACGTCAGGTTCAGGCCGCATTGAGCGGGCCGACGCTGCGGGTCTACCGCTCGCGCGACGTGGTGGGCGTCGAGGCCGCCGCCGCGCTCAAAAATGTTTATGCCATCGGTGCGGGTTTATGCGATGGCCTCAAGCTCGGGGACAATGCCAAGGCCGCATACCTGACGCGCGCTTTGCACGAAATGGCGGCATTGGGAGTGCGCCTGGGCGGGCAGACGGCAACATTCTACGGTTTGGGTGGATTCGGCGATTTTGTGGCCACCTGCAACGGGCGATGGAGCCGCAACCGGACGTTTGGCGAGGATATTGCCAGGGGCAATCCGCCGGAAAAACTGCTCAGCCACCGCCACACGGTCGTCGAAGGCTACGGGGCAACCGCGGCGTTTGCGGCCCTGTGTCAGCGGGAAAAAATCGAGGCTCCCATCCTTTCGGAAATCCATGCCTTGCTCTACGCCGGGCGCGACCCCCGCGACGCCATTCAACGCCTGATGGGCCGCCAACTCAAGGAAGAGGATTAATCGCGACCATGCTTGGAATTGATCGGACGATGACAACGCTTATTTAGTTGGTCAATACATCCATAAGCTATTTATTATCAATAGTTTATTGTGTAAATGAGGGTTGAGAATTGCAACCAGGCATTTCATTGCTGATTGGATTTTTTCATGGATTTTGGTGAAATCGGTTAAGAAAACAATGCGCTGTGTGTCTAGATAGGGAATGAAAATACTCCATAATGCGGGAACCTTGTTTGTAAAAGCTCTGTTACAGCGTGTTGTCATGATTCCACGCCAACCCTCCGTGTCTGTCCGTTTTGCGGTGCCAATGGCTTGCCTTGCGTTGTTGGCCATTGGCTACCTGTCCACTCCGGCTTACGCCGGAGCCGCTGCTGACCCGGTACCGTCGCTTTCCATCGAAGTGAAAAAGGCCGATCCCAAAGCGATTGAGGCCATGAATCCCAACGTCAAGCCGGAGCCGCCGTCAACCAACTCGAAAAATCAGGACACGCGGTATCTGGTGATCGTGCACAACCAGTCCAAATTTGCGGCCAAGGGCGTGGTGGTGGAATTCCATTTCTACAACCGGACCACGGTCACGACGAAGGGCAAGGCAGAATCAACGCTCGACGACATCACCACCACGACCGAGCCCGGCGATATCGAGGCGGGGAAGGCGCTCCAACTCATGAGCGGCAACGTGCATACGGAAGACACCCAAGGGCAGGGTGGCAAGGCCGGCGCCAATAATTTTCGCGTCACCAGTCTGCTGGGCTGGCATGTGGAAGTGCGCCTGAACGACAAGGTCATCGCCCACAAGGACAGCGTTCCCAACCTGGCGGACATGGTCAAGGCCTACAGCAAATAGCATGTTTCCCATGGGGGAGGAGGGGGTTTTTGATTGAGAATCCCCTCAGATTGGCGAATGTTTGTGCATTTGCCGATTTTCTTGGTATATTTTCGTGATGACGAAATTATCCCGAGTCCCTTTGACGGAAGCCGAAATCAACGCGGCGCTCTCCGGTTTGCCCAGTTGGGCCTCTACCGGGCATAAGCTGGTCAAGGCTTACCAATTCAAAAACTTTCGCGAGGCGCTGGCCTTTATCGTGCGGGTGGGCCTGGAAGCGGAGGGCTTGGATCATCATCCGGAAATCAAGAACGTGTACAACAAGGTGGAACTGGGCTTGAATACCCATGATGCGGGCAACCGCATCACCGCCTTGGATGTCGAACTGGCCCGCAACATCGAGAAAGCACAGGCGAAGTAGGCGGCTCACATATTGTAAGTCACCATCGTGCCATCGGGGGTCACGATCATGATTTGGGTATCCTGCTGGGTAATATAAATGCCGGTGTAATCCTCGCCCATGACGGGGCTGACATTGCGGATGTAATTGTCGGTGTCAGTGCCGACAAGGTCGTAATAGCCCGCGGAGGTGACGCCTTTATCGAGCATGTATTGCTGGGCGGCGGTGGAAAGCTGGCGAAGGTTATTGGTGATCGCTTTGACCCGTGATTGCTGGCGCACTTGGTCAAATTGGGCCTGTTGGGCCGCGGACGGGCTTCCCGAAGTGGACGGGGCGGCGGGCGTGACTGGCGCGGGTGCCGCCGTCGGTGGAGCAACCACGGGCGGGGCCGCCGGTTTGACCGAAGCAGGGGCGAGAACGATGGGTTTGGATGCAGCCGGGGCTGGCGCAGTTGCTGCGGAGGGCGCTGGCGCCGGCGTGGACGGAGCCGCAAACAATCCCGCCAGCCACGCGATAAGCAAGCCGAGGACAATGCCGGCGCCGATGCTGGGAAAGTCTTTTTTCATTATTAATCAGGCTGGATCGACCAGGTCACAGGTCGAAGCTGATGATGCGCCCATCCGCCGTCACGACTGAAATCCGGGTGGTGTTTTGGCGGAGGACGATGTTGTCGTAATTTTCTCCGGAGACGGGGGTAATATTGCCCACATAAGGGTTGGGTCCGGAGGTCAAATCAGTGTAGCGCACTTGGGGCGCGTTTTTATCGAGCATATATTGCTGGGCGGCGGTGGCGATGATGCGCAAGTTGTTGCGGATGGCGATGTCCGCCGCGCTGCCTGTGCCGGTGGCTGGAGATGGTGATGGAGACGTCAGGAGACTTTTCATGAGCGGTGCGGTGGAGGTCGCGCCAAAACCCACCATGGCGACTGTCGCAACGGGCACGAGCAGCAGGACGTCCTTGGCCGAACGATTGCTGAGGCTTTGGGTCAGGATGCCGTCGGGGAGGTTCACCTGCGTCATGGCCAGACCGTGGGGCAATTTGTTCAGCCCCTCCAAGTCCACCAGGCTGTCGCGCAAAGCGGGGGGGATGCTGGTCATGAATTGCTTCTCGAAGTATTCGACATACACCGCTGCACCCTTTTGGGAAATATAGCCCAGCCAGTTGCCCTGGGTCGGCAGCCCGTCGGTGGCGGCCTTAAAATCAGGCGAAGCCGCGAGGCGGGCTCCCTGGCCCAGCACCGTTTCGTTGGCAAAGGATTCGCGGGACACGAGGTAGAGGCGCTTCGATTTCGGGTCCGAAATCAGCATCAGCTTGTAGGCGGAATACGGGTCGGGGATGGGAAATTCCAAGGTGAGGGTTTTCAGGCCGTTTTTGTCGGCGAGCGTCAGCATCGGGTTGTCCTTGAGCAGGGGCGCCAATTGGTCGAAGAGGTCGGAGAAACCGTCAAGCGCGATGACAAAGTCGGTCAGGGGGATTTTCATGGTCGCGCTCACGGGCAGCATTTGTTTCGGGTCGGCGCGCAGGATGAGGATGAAGCGGGTGTTGAGGCGGTCCACGAGGCTTTGCCCTGTCAGGGTGGTGCCGGGAATCGCGGTTTTAAGCTCTTCGGTGACAGACTGCGCGGCGGCGGGACCCGAAACATCCTGCACATAGCTCACGATGAGTTCTTCGAGGGACTTGAGGTCCAGGGTGCCTTCCACAACCAGGTCGGCGTCCGCCGGGGCGAGGTCGGGGGTGACAAACGGTCCGGGCCCGCCTCCGAAAATTTTCAGCAAACCGGGCCGGCCATTGGGCGTGTAGAGAAAACCGCGGTTGCGATGCAACCCGTCGGAACCCTTCCACGAACTCAGCCCGAAACCGTCGATATTGTAGAGCCCGAGGCGCTTCACCAGGACGCGAAAATCGGGGCTTTTGGCCGAGGTGCCGAACGCGCCGGCGGATTGCTCGTAGCTGTGCGCCACAAAATCAGCGAGCACGTTGCCCATCCGCTCGATGTCGCCCTGCATGTCCGCGACGGCGTATAATTCGCCGCCATATTCCAAATGACTGCCAATCGCCGCGGCGATGGGCGAGACGCCTGCCGCCGGCACCGGCGGGGCGGATGGCGCCGCTTGCTCCGTGGATTTCGAACAACTGGCGAGCCAGCCCAAGGCGGCCAGCATGGTGAGGGTGGAAAGCGCAAGGGGCAACCAGCGGCGGGGTTTCATGGGTGCGGGCAGACTAGGCCGCCGTTCCCGGCCCTGTCCAGCCTATCCCGGCCAGTGGCCCGGGGATATTTTGACCTGTCCTCTCGACATAAACTGACACTTTCCGGGCCCGGCCGGCCCGGGGCTTACTTGTGGCCGAGCAGGCTTTTACTCATGCCCAACACGCTCAGGACGATGCTGATGGCGAGGATGGCGACGAGCATGAAGGCCGTGCCGAGCGCGCCGCTGGTGATGGCAATGGTCATGAAGTGGAACTGCTGGGCCAGTTGCTCGCTGTGCACCTTGTAGATTTCACGAAAGCTTTTCGCGATGTTGCCGGTGTTTTCACCGACGGAAAGCATGTCGAGGTCGAGGTCCGGCAATACGCCGTAGCGGCGAAAGGCATTGGAGAAAGAGGCGCCGTCATTGATGAGGGTGCGGGCGGCGTTGAAGCGCGACTGCACCACGGTGTTTTCCACGGTGCGCTCGGTCATGCGCAGCGTCTCGGTGGTGTTGAGGCCGCTTTCGAGCAGGGTGGCGCAAAGGTTGGAGATGTGGCAGATGTCAATGTTGAGGAAAATGCCCTTGAAAAGCGGGATTTTGAGCAGCCAGGCGTCCGTCGCGCTGCGGCCCTCGGGTGTTTTGCGCCAGCGGAAAAGCATGACCGCGCCAATCACCACCAGAATCAGGACAGCCCAGCCCCATTTGGCGGCGAACTGGGAGGCGCCAATCAACATGCGGGTCAGGAAGTTCATCTCGCCGCCCATGCTGCGCATCATATCATTGATGCGCGGCAGCAGGAAGTAGAGGAACAGCAGCATCACGCCGAAGGCGAGGGTGCAGATGAAGATCGGGTAGGCCAGGCCGCTGCTGATTTGCTTGCGCAACTGGGCGCGCTCCTCCAGGTGGTCCGTGACGTTCTTGAGCACCGGGGAGAGATTGCCGGTGGTCTCGCCCGCTTCGATGAGGCTGACGGTGGCGGTGCTGAAGGTTTTCGGGTAATTGCGCAGGGCGTTGGCAAAGGTGCGCCCTTCGCTGATGTCCTTCCACAACCGGGTGGCGAGCGAGGCCTGCTTCGGATCGGTCACGCGCACGCTGAGCAGGCGGATCGAGTCGCCAAGCGGCATTCCGCCGGAGTTGAGCTGATAAAGCTTCTTGAGAAAGGAGAGCGCTATCTTCTCGCCCTTGAAGGCTTCCGGGTCGAGGTTGTTGACGATGGCGGTGTTCTTGTCCGGCGCGGCTTCGGGGATGAGGGACGATTTGGCCTGTGAAACGGCGGCGGCGGCGGCGGCCCCGCCCTTGGCGGTGATTTCCACCGGGCGCAGTTCCTTCGAGCGCAACCGCTGCATGACCACGCGGCGGTCGGGCGCGTCCATCACGCCGGTCTGGGTCTCGCCGGTCGCGGTCATTGCGCGGTAGGTGAAGGTCGCCATGGCTCAAAGATAAGGGATGAAGAATGAGGGATGAAGGAAAAAACGCACTAAGGTTGCCAGCCGGCAAGGTTCCCAGAGTGGAAAGTTGCGGTAGCCGGCGCGATGATGGGGTTAAACCCCGCACTCAGCTTTTGGTGGCAGGAGCCTCGGCCAGCTTGGGCGGGGCTTCTTCCATCATTTCCGCGTAATCCATGACTTCCGTCAGTGAAGTGAGGCCGCGTTTGCACAATTCCCACCCGCAGTTTTGCAGGCTGCGCATGCCGTGCGCGAAAGCGTAGTCGCGGATTTCATGGGCGGATGCGCGCTTGAGGATTAGGTCGTGCACGCCTTCGTCCACGTGCAGCACTTCGCCCATGACGATGCGGCCGCGATAGCCGAGGCCCCGGCAGGCTTCGCAGCCATTGGGTTTTTGCAGCAGGTGGGCGTGGGCGATTTCCGCGGGCGGCAGTTTCAAGGCCACGAGGCAGGAACCGATGAAGGCCACCGAATCGTCCGAGGGCTGCTTGCAGACCTGGCAGAGGCGGCGCACGAGGCGCTGGGCGAGAATCATTTCCACGGACGAGGCGATGAGGAACGGCTCAAGGCCCATGTCAATCAAACGGGTGAGGGCGCCCGGGGCGTCGTTGGTGTGCAGCGTGCTGAGCACCAAGTGACCGGTGAGCGAGGCGCGAATGGCGATGTCCGCGGTTTCACGGTCGCGAATTTCACCGACCATGATGACGTCGGGGTCTTGGCGGAGCACCGTGCGGAGCGCCGTGGCAAAAGTGAGGCCGATTTCCGCGTGCACCTGCGCCTGGTTGATACCGGGCACTTCATATTCGACCGGGTCTTCGACCGTGATGATGCGCAGTTCGGGCGTGCGCACTTTGCGGATGAAGGCGGTGAGCGTCGTGCTTTTGCCGGAACCGGTCGGGCCGGTGACGAGCACAATGCCGTGCGGGCGCTTGAGCGCCGGGACCATCTTTTCGATGTCGTCGGGCAGGAAACCGAGTTCCTCGATGGAGAGGGGCTGCGCCTTTTGCGAGAGGAGGCGCAAGCTCACGCTTTCGCCGTAAAGGGTAGGGAGGGTGGAAACGCGGATGTCGATTTCATCGGCGCCGGAAGAGAAGCCGATGCGGCCGTCCTGCGGGCGGCGGCGTTCGGAAATGTTGAGGCGCGCCATGATTTTGATGCGCGCGATGATGGCGCTCTGGACGCGCACCAGATTGTCCGGCACGCGGACGGGCACGAGGTTGCCGTCAATGCGATAGCGGATGACCAGCACGTCCTTGCCAGGCTCAAAGTGAATATCGGTCGCGCGATCCTGCACGGCCTTCGCCACCACTTCGTTCACGAACTTGATGATGGCGGCATTCTCGTCTTCCTCTTCCTCCTCCTTCTCCTCGGCGATGCCGGTCAGGTCGGAATCATCCAGGCTGCCGGAACCGACGCCGAAGCTTTGGGTGATGGTGTTGGAAATGAGCTCCGCCGGCCCGAGCCACCAGCGCGGGCGTTTGCCGGAGATGGCGCGCACCCATTGGTCCCAATGCGGCTCCGGGGGCCAGACCGTCACGATGGCGATTTCGTCCGGGGCCACCTGGTCGCTTTCAATCGGCAGGGCCTGGTATTCGTGGATGAGGCGCATCGGCAGATGTTTGGCCGGCTGCGCGATGAGCTTGAAGTGTTCGACCGTGGGCAGCTTCGTAAGTTCGCTCAGGCGCTTGAGCACCTCGACGACGTTGGACGAGGTGAACTCGGCCAGGCGGCGGGTGCGATCCGCGAGCGGGGTGTCGCGCAAGGCGGCCTGTTTTTCTTCGTCGAGCTGGCCGAGCCATTCTGCCAGGGCCGAGTAATTGGGTGCGGAGACTGCCATCGTGATGAGGAATTGAGGGGTGGCTGGAAACCAGGTTCCCGCCACCGGATTGGGAAAAATGAATTAGCCTCCGGTGGGCTGAACAATGCTGCGGCGGGTGACTTGGGTCGCGCCCGTGTTGCCGCCGCCGTAATTGACCGTGGTGCCGGTATTGAATCCGCCGCCGGTTGTGGTCGCGCCGCCGCCTGCGCCGGTAAAGCCGCCGCGGCCACCGCCACTACCGCCACCACCACCACCACCACCAAAACCACCGCCGCCGGCGCCGCCAAAACCGCCACCACCATTACCACCGCGGCCACCACCACCGCCATTGCCACCAAAACCGCCAGTGCCGCCACCGCCGGCGCCGCGGCCACCACGACCGCCGCCATTTTGGAACTGGCCATTGGCAAAAGCTGCGCCACCGCCGCCCGCTCGGGCAAAGCCGCCGGCGCCTGGACCGCCTGGCGCAACAATGCCCTGGCCACCACCACCGCCGAAACCGCCGCCGCCACCACGCCGGCCACCGCCTTGACCGATTAAGCCGGTCGAGAGATAAACGTTGGGACCGGGGGCGTTAACATTGGTCTGGGTGTTGGGCAAAGTTTGCAAAGGAACCTGCACGCCTGAACGACCGGAGGTGTTCAGCGTCACGGCCTGCATGCCACTGGAGAAATCGGTCAATTGCACGGAGCCGCCATTGTTGGGAAGGTCCCAGGTCTCGCCGACGGCGAGGGAATGGGTCAGCTTCGAACGCACGTCAACGATGGAGAAATAGACTTTGTCGCCCTCGATGGAATAACCGGTGAATTGCACATTGGCCGGAGGGGCCGTGGGGGTGCGCAGGGTCACGTTAGGGGCTTGGGGCGGCACGTAGCCCTCCGAGTAGGGCGAGCGTTCGAGCACGCTGTTCAAAGGACTGGACGTGGCGGCCGGGATGGCAAGCGGGTTGGGCGCGGATGCCGCCGGTGTGGCGGGAGCAGCTGGAGTGGCCGCCGGGGCCGGAACTGGGGCGGGAGCCTGAGCCGGTACCGGAGTCGCGGCAGAGGTGGGCGCGGGCAACGCCGCCTGGGCAAGGGGAGCCAGGCCGGCCAACAAGCCAGCCAGCGTGCTGGCCGTCAAGCGACGGTAGGCGGAAACGTGACGAGGCAAGGGTGTTTTCATCGTCGGATGTTTGTTGAAGGTTGCGCAGGACGGGCAGGCGAAAGCGCGGCCCCGAAAAGGCCTATTTGTTGAAACCCTGAATAATGGGGTTTGGTTTCGGCGTACCATCGGTGGGCGGCGGAGAGGCCGCCGCGGTGGGCGCCGACGAAGAGTCCGCAGAGGTAGGTGAAGTCGGCGGTGGCGAACTTGCACCGGTCACCGTTCCCTGCACTGGTTCCAAGGAGGCGCTGGGCGGAGGCGTCGCCGCCGGGACGATCACCGGCGCGGATGGCCCCGTTGGCGGCGGCGGGCTGACCTTCGCATCCGGTTTGACGTTGGGATTGTGCGCGCGATCGGTCGCCGAGTCCAAATCCCGGGTTCGCATATAATTCAATGAAATCTCCGCGGATTCGGAATTGGCTGCGACTTCGCGCGTCATTTCCTCCGTGTTGGAAGTGCTCTTGATGATGGTCGGCTTGATGAAGACGAGCAGTTCCGTCGTGCTTGAGTCATTCTGGTCGGGCTGGAAGAGCTGGCCCACAATCGGGATTTCGCCCAGGAGGAACAGCACGCCGTGCGACTGGCTGACGGAGCGCTTGCGCATGCCGCCGAGCACCAGGACGTCGCCGTCATGGACGGTGACGTTGGACACGATGGTGCGGTTGCCGATGATGGGGTTCGGGTTGCCGTCAATGGTCACATTGCCCTGGATGTCGCTGACATTTTGGGTGATTTGCATCGAGATGCTGCCGTCCTTGCCGATGAAGGGCGTGACGGTCAGGTTCACCGTGACATTGCGGTAGACCACCTGGCTGGTGACGGTGCCGGCGGCGGTGTTCAAATTCGTGGTCGAGCTGCTGATGGTCGGCACGTCCTGGCCATCCACGATGAGGGCTTGCTGCGCGTGGGTGGCGGTCACAATCGGGTTCGAGAGGACGACGACGTTGGAATTCGAGCGCGCGGTGTTGAAGACGGCGTTGAGGTCCCAGTTGGTCAGCGTGCCATTGATGGCAAAGGCATTGCCGACGGCCGCGGTGTAGTTCTTGTTGCCCGGGCCTGAATTGAGCGCCGCGGCAGTGGTGCCGTTGCCGGGGACAAAGCCGCCGTAATTGATGCCGAAGACCGAGAGGCCGGTCGTGTCATTCTTGGTCAGGGTGACCTCGGTGATGACGGCCTCGATGCGGGCCTGCGGGAGGATGACGTCCACGCGGTCAATCAAGTCGCCAATCTGGCGCAGGTCGGAGGTCGTGCCAAATGCGACAATCGAGTTGCTGCGCGTGTCGGAGGCGATGGTGACATATTGGCTGAATTGCTGGTCGCGCGAGGCGTTGGCGGGAACCGCCGCGCCACCGCCGCCGCCGCCACCGGCGCGGGCGCCGGTGGTCTGCTGCACGCCGGTAACGATGGACTGCAAAAGCGTGCGCATGTCGGTCGCGAGGGATTGGCGTAGATTGAAGACCTGGGTATGCGTGGTCGGGTCCTGGTCGGAGTCAAATTTGTCGAGCAAGTCATTCACCATGTCGTGGTTGGCCTTGTTGGTGACAATGATGACAGAATTCGTGCGGGCATCCGCGGCAAAAACGGTGGTGGGAACGCCGCCGCCGGGGCCGCCGCCCGGGACGGGGCCGAAATACGGAGCCAGGATGCCGCCTTGGAGGGACTGCAAGCTGGTCACCACATCGGTGGCGCGGGCGTTTTGCATCACGCGCATGGTGATTTCCTGCTGGGTGGTGACGGTGGTGTCGAACAGCTTCAAGGCATCGGCGATGTGCTGCAGGTTCACCAGGGAGTCGGCCACAAAGATGCCATTTTCCTTCGGCAGGGACATCGCGGTGGCCGTGCGGCTGAGGAACGGCGTGATGCGGTAGGTGGCGTCGTCCGCGGTGATGTTCGCGACGTGAAAAACGTGGGTGTAAATCCATTCCGAAGGCGGGCCGGCCATGATGGCGTCATCGGCCACCGCGAGGCCGCGGCCAGGATTGTTGGGATCGCTGACTTCAGCCTTGAGCGTATGGTCGTCCAAGGGCGTAATTAGGATGCCGTTGAGGGCCAGCAGGCTCACGATGTCGCTGACGACCTGCTTGCGCGGGAGAGAGTTGTTCTGCCCCGCATGGGTCGAGTAAATGAGGCTGACGACCGGCAGATTCTGCGCCTGCAGAATGATTTTGCCGGTGTTGCGTTGGAGCCAGTCAAGCACTTCGGGGCGCGTTTGACCGTTCATCTGCACGTCAATCAAGGCATTTTCATCCACCGGCTGGCCGGTCACGGCAACATAGCCGGGGGGCAAGCCAGCGGCACCGGGGCCGCCAGGTCCGCCAAATGCGCCGGGACCGCCAGGACCACCTGGGCCACCAGGATTAAGGGCTGCACCCGGGACGTTCGGGCCCGCAGCGCCTGCGGGGGTGACGATCGTCGGAATGGTATCGGTGCCGGCAGCGGCGTTTGCGCCGAAACCACCACCACGGCCACCGCGGCGGCCGCCGCCAGTGCCACCACCGAACCCACCGGTGCCACCAAAACCGCCGCGGCCACCGCCGCCGGTGCCGCCAAAGCCGCCGCGGCCCCCGCGTCGACCGCCGGTGTTGACCGGCGCCGATGCGCCGGTGTCAGTGCCGGCGGGAGCTGCGCCGGTGTCGGCGGGCGCTGTTTGGGCGCGGGCCAGAGGCGGCAGTGCCGAGATGAGCGCGAAGGCAAAAATCGCGCCGGAGAGGATGCGTCGGTGCATGGGCGTTGGGATGGGCGGTAACGAGGGCATGTTAAGTTAAAGTGAAGGGTGGGAAGGGGCGGGGTTATTTTTTGGCCGTGGTGGCGACGGCGCTGGAGGTGTCCAGCGCGCCTTTCTTGAGTTCGAGGGAATTGATGCGCATGCTGCCGTCCATCAGCGTGGGGTTGATGCTCTCCGGAGTCATGGTGACTTCGTCAATCACCAGGTAGGGCTTTTCGGCGAGCACCTTGGAGGTAAAATTCACCAAGTCGCGGTATTGCACGCGGTTGAAGTTCACCGTGACGGAGTTGATGTTGAAGATGCTGTCCTTTTGGGCGGTCTGGCGGCTCGAGCTGATGGTCGGCGGGGTCATGCCGGTTTCCTGCACAAAGGTGTGCACCATGTTGACCAGCGCCGCCGCGGAGATGGATTTCTGGAACACCTGTTTGTAATAATTAATCTTTTGGTCAACCTGGTCCTTTTGGTCCAGGGACAACTGCTGCTGCTTCAACATGGAGTTCCGGGAGAGATAGTCTGACTTGAGGGTGTTCACCTGCTTGAGCTGCAAGCTGCCCCACATGAGGACGGCGGCCCAGACGAATGCCAGCAGCATGAAGCGCTCGCGAGACGACATGTTTTCAAACCAGTGCTGGAGGGGGCGAAGGGTCATATTCGGAAGTTCGAAAAAAGGTGGAGGCTTACTGCTGCGCGTCGGCCGGGGCGGGTTCGGGCGCTGGGGCTGGCGCGGCCGGAGCAGGAGCGGGTGCTGGAGCCGCGGGCTGGGCTGATTGTGCGCCGCTGGAATAAACCGCGGGGCCGCCGCTGGAAATTACCGTGGGGCCACTGGAGACTTCGGGCGGCGGATTAGCGTCCTGCGCTCCATTAGGCTGCTGGGGAAAGTCACCTTGGTTGGGATTCGGGCCGCCGGGATTAAATCCACCGTTGGGGTTATACTGCTGTCCGGGGCCACCGGGACCGCCGGGACCAAACTGGCCCTGGCCACCCGGGCCAAATTGACCTGGACCGGGACCCAACTGGCCGTTTGCATCCGCGGGATTCGTCAAATCGGGCTCCATCTGGGTTTCGTCCGTGGGCGGGGGCGCCGGCGGTGCGGGCATGGGTTCGGCTTCCGGAACCGACTTGAAAGTGAGGTTGAGCTGGAAAGTGGTCGTGCGGAGCGAGGTGATGATGTTGAGCTTGTTGATGTCCACATCCACGATTCTCGAATTGGCGAGCGCGGTGACAAAGGTCGTGACATCCTGCGGGTCGGCGGACTCGCAACTGGCCGAAAGCGACGGGACCGGCGTGGTGGTGCCTTGCGGAGTCGAATTGAAAATGTGGGTCTTTTTAAACGAGATGCCTTTGGGGCGGTACGGGTTGATGACGCCCAGCATTTCAAACGGGTGCAACTGATTGTCGGTGAATTTGCTGATCTGTTTCAACAAGGCCTCGCGGGAGTCCACGTAGCTGACGGTGTCCGACTGGCTCTTAATCTGCGCGTCTTTGCGCTGGATGACGAAGCGGGTGCCGAAGGCCACGGATTGGCCGATAACCAGCAGGATGGCGGCGATGCCGGCAAACTTGAGGAAACGGGCCGCCTGCATGGTCGCCTTGCGGCGCTTTTGCTCGGCGGCGCGAAAAGCGGTGCCGCGCATATCCGCCGACCAATACGCCGCCGGGTCCGCCGGCGCCATGCCGGGAACTTTGGTGGGCTCGGCGTCGGGCGAAGTGTATTGGAGAAAGGAAAAATTTATCCGGTTGCCGGAAGCACGCACGGCATCCGGCTCGCTGAGCAGCCCCGGAGTGGCTTCGGTGCGGGCTTGGCCGCCGAGGCGTTTGAGGAGAGCCTCGCGGGCGGCAAACGCTTCCGCGACGGTGTTTTCCTTGAGGCGCTCGACTTCCACGCGGGAGGGAATGACTTCGCCGGCGGCGTAATACACGCCGACGACGTGGCCGGTGTTCCACAGCATGACCCAGTGGGCCGCGCCGTCCGTGGGGGCCGCCGCAAAAAACGTGGGCAGGACGTGGTAGAAGGAATCGTCCGTCGAAAGGTTCTCGACCGTCAGGCGGTCCTGAAAGGCGGCGAAAATGAAAATATGCCGGCTGCGCGCATCGGCCAGGTAGCCCCAGGCCAGTTGCTCGAGGGGCAACGGGGCCAAGCCTTCGAGCGTGACGCTCGCAAAGCCCTCAATCTCGGTGGGCTGCATGCCATCCGGCAGCGGCTCGCTGTGGACGAACAAAAACGCGGCGGGGATGAAACGTACGGCCGGCGGGAGCGAGGAATCGTCGCTTTTGAATACGGCCAGTAGATTGTTGATTGGGGATGAAGCCACGGGATTAAGGAGGAGAAAGGGGAAGGATGCCGAAAGTCAGGGCCGGGGGCGGGGTAAAGGTTTGATTTCGACAAAAAAAGGTTATGGAGACAATCACTTAATGTTGGGTCGCGAAAGCAAACCCGGCTTGCGCCGGAAAGTTGCAGGATGCAGGTTAATTAAAGGTTTTAATTGAGGAGGTTAGGGCAAATCGTAATTTTCCGCCCAGGCAATGATTTTGAAGGGGTAAACCCCCGAAGTGTTGCTGGTGCCGGGGGTGTAATCGGCGCCGCCGGAACTGGTGGTGCCGGCCCCGGAAGTGCCGGTGGGCACGCCGGTGCCAATATTGTTCGGCTGAACGATGGTCGAAAGCAGGAAGTGGATGTCGCCGAGGGCGACATCTACATTGATTTTGAGCAAACGGCATTGAAAGCCGACGCCGAAGGGGGTTGTGGTCGTCGTGCCGCCGGTAGTGCCCGTGCCGGTAGTGCTGCCTGTGCCAGTGGTGCCACCCGTACCGGTGGTCCCGCCGGTTGTAGTCCCGCCAGTGACTCCGCCCGCATTGCCGGTCGTGGCACCGCCACGACCACCGGCTGCCCCACCGGCATTGCCCGTGGTGGTGCCTCCGCGACCTCCGGCAGCACCGCCGGTATTGCCACCGGTAAATCCACCGGTGTTGCCACCCGTCTGGCCGCCGGCGCCGGTCTGAGTCGCGCCACCACGGCCGCCACCGCCGCCTCCGCCACTAACAGCCATGGCGGCAAAGAGACTGCTGCTGCTGCTGTTGGTTGCGCCAGTCGTGTTGCCGGTGGTGTTACCTGTCGTGTTGCCCGAAGTGCTGGCAGGGCTGAGGACTCCGCCGGATGCCTCTTCGTCGGAATTGCGGATAAGCATATCGTCCGGAGTGTTGGGAATGCCGTCGGCGCCCGCGAGGTAGTTGGGCAAAATGACCGGATCCACCTCGTTGAGATTGGGGTCCGCGAGCACTTGGATGACATCCGGAGGTGCGGTGTTGACATTGACTCCGCCAGTACCGGTATCGTGCAAGGTCATGATGCGCTTGAATTGCTCGAAGGCGGGCGTCTCGAGTCCGTTTTCATCCCAGAAAAGGTCCTGCCAGTTTTTCAGGTATTTAAATTCATCGAAGCTGGTGATGTTGGCGTAGGTGGGGTCGTAACCCGGGTCGAGCCCTTCGTAATAATCCTTGCCGGCGCCATCCACGGAGAAATTGCCGGTGTAGGGATTGGTCCAGTCGTGGTAGGTGTCAATGAGGGTTTGCACCTGCGAAGGGTCGGTCACGCCGAGGACGGAGAGCACGGCGGTCCACTCGGTGTCGCTCAGGCGCGTCATGGGCAGCTGCCCGGTGAGATCGGTGATGGTGACCGTGACATTCATGCCTTCGGGCGGGGCAAAAACGGGGACGCCTTTTTCGGAATCGCTGCCGTTGGGCCACGCCTTTTGATGCAGGATGTCATTGCCGCCCCACTGAATGGGCCCGTAAAGACCGTCGTCCATTTGCAAATAGGTGTTGAGCACGGCGATGGTGGCCTCGAAGGCCTGCCAGGCGGTGCGGCGCATGTTTTCCCGGCCAAAATACGCGCCGCGCAGGATGATTTCCTTTTGGGCGATGTCCAGAAATGCCGCGATGAGCGCCGTCATGACCAGGATGGTGCCCAGCACCATGATCAGGATGCTGCCGCGCACACGCCGCGCCCGGTGCGGCGCGCGCAGGGTGGGGGCGGGAACTTTGGCGGCAATGGGATTCATGGAAAAATTCAGTAGATGGGCACGGAGGACTGGGCGGGCGGCAGCGTGATGGTCACGTTGCTGATCTTGCCGTTGAGGTCGAAACTCAGGCGGAGGTAATCCGGGATGACGTAGCTGCTGCTGAGCGCGTCCTTTTGCGGCGTGTCGGTGACGTCCCAGCCGTGAGTGACCTGATTGTAATACATGTAGCTCATCTTGACCACCAAGGGTGAAAGCATCGTGCGCCGCAGCGAGTTCGGGTCAAAGTCCCGCGGCGAATAGGGCGGCACCCAGACGAGCGAGAGGCCTTCGTGTTCCTTGAAATACAGGAAACAGCGCACGGGCGGGCGTGGGCCGTTGTCCCACACGAGCAGCGGATTGTCACTCGGCAGCACGAAGGTGAGGTACGGGTCGCCCGCGCCGGAGTCACCGGGTGGCCAGCCCCAGCCAACGAGGGTGGACTTTTGCACGGCGGTCGGGTCGTTGGTGGAGGGGATGCCGGAGCCGTCCGTCGCAGCCGTGGTGTTGCCCGTGGTATTGCCGGTGGTGTTGCCCGTGGAGTTTCCGGTGGTGTTGCCCGTGGTGTTGCCGGATGAATCCATCGTTTCGCTGATGGCGTTGATGGTCGGCGCCATTTGCGTGCCCGCGCGGCTGAGGGTATTCGAGCCGGTGGTCAGACCCAGACTCGAGCTGAGGTTGAGCCCGCTGGTGGAATTGCCGGTGGTGTTGCCAGTCGTATTGCCCGTGGTGTTGCCGGTGGCGTTGGCCGTCCCGTTGTTAAGCTGGTTCGGGTTTTGGGGAATCGCGCTGTCGGGCATCGCCGTCTCAAAGGCGCTGGAGATAAAATATTTTACCGTGAGTTTGTGATGTTCGAGGCCGGGGTCGTTTTGCGCCTGGTCGAGCAGCATGTACGCGGAATACATGAACATGGAGGCCGCGCCGAGAATCAGGACCGAGATGGCAATCGCCATCAGGATTTCCACCAGCGTAAAACCGGCGCGGCGCCACCCGCGCGCACCGCCCGAAAGCGGGTGCGCGGCGTCACCGGACGCGGCATGACGGCGGGATAAGTTCACGGCCAATTTTGCTGGGTGCGGATGTTGGGCAGCGCGTCGTGGATGGTGTTCATGGATTCCTGCCGGTCCTGCGTTTGCGACCATTGCGGGCGCAGGACGTACAGGGTTTCGGTGGCGGTTTCCGCCTTGACGTCGCCCTTGCCGCTGATGCTCATCTTGAGATTAATCTTGAAATAGTCGGGGGTGTCGGTCGTCTCCGTTTCCGCGTCCCAGTGGCCCTGGCCGCCGGTGGGCGTGGCGACTTCGCCGCCGAGGCCGAGCGAGTCCGTGTCGGAGACCGTCAGCATGACGTCGCGCAGGAATTGGAAATTATTTTCCGAGCCGTCCTCGATGGTCATGCTGCTGATGGCGCGGATGGCGTTCGCGGCAGATTCCGATAGCACACCGATCGCGAGGATGAAGATGAACATCGCGACAAGCGTCTCCACCAGTGAAAAGCCGGCGTGATGGCGGGGCGGTTTCATGATTCTTCGGTCAGGGGTGGGACGTTTTCCGGCGCTTTGGGCGGCGGGCCTTCGGAGAAGGGGTCGAGCCGGTATTCCACCGGATTTTGCACGCCTTCGATGGTGAGGGTGACTTTGACGGGCGCGGTCACGCCGCTGGGGTCGAACAACAAATAGGGCTGGGGGTCCTTTTTGGAATATTCGACGGAATCGTCATCAATGTCATTGGGGTCCGTGGAGAGATCCTTTAACGGCAGAATTTTGGTGAAGGTCAGTGTCAACTTGGCCTCGTCGTCGTCCATGCCATCGGGGACTTCTTCAATGGCGTTGCCTTGCTGGTCCATCAGGTCGAAGGTGTGTTTTTCCTGGTTGTAGGTAAGGATGACGGGGCTGCGCCGTTGCAAGGCCATGAAACGAGCCTGCCGGATTTCCGCTTGCAGCACCTGGGCGGGGCCTTTGTGGCCCACGCCTTCGGCGATTTTCTCGAAATTCGCCACCGCCAGGCCGCCGATGATGAGAATCAGCGCAATGGCGATGAGGATTTCGGTGAGGGTGAATCCACCGGCGGCAGAAACCGCACGCCCGCGCACGGTGGCGCGGGCGGCTCGCCACCAACGCTGGCGGCGGAGGCCGGGGTCAGCCGGCCGGTTGGACTTGGGGAAGGTCACGGAAAACTCCGGTGGCCCACGACGTTACCAGTTGCCAATGTCGTCGGCGGTGCCGGGTTGGCCATCGGCGCCGTTGGACCAGCAGTCGTAGGTGTTCACGTTATGGGTACCTGGGCACTGGTATTGATAATAGTTGCCCCACGGGTCTTTCGGCACGTCCTTGACGTTGTCGGCCAGATACGGCCCATGCCAGCCGGACTCGCCATCGGGCGGCATGATGAGGGCCTTGAGACCCTGGTCGGTGGACGGGAAGTGGCCGGTCGCAATTTTATATTGCATCAGCGGCGTCGAAACACCGTCGGTGACAAACAGCTTGGACGTGCTCTCCTTGCCGCCTTCGAGCAGCGTGCCGAGGTTGGTGACGGCCACGGTCACGATCATGACGATCAGGGCGATGGCGATCAGGATCTCCGTGAGGGTGAAGCCCGCGGGCACCCGGCGCCGGCGGTTCGTTTCGGCGCGGTGGCGCCGGAGGGTGAGGGGGATGGTCATGGGATTAAATTTCGGTTGGGGTTGCGCAAACAGGAGTGTCTAGGCAAAGCCCTGCTCGATTTCAATAGGAAACAAAATGCGGGGGGTAAAGTTGCGGGGAGCGGGAGGTAAATTTACCAATTGCCGATGTCGTCGGCGGTGCCGCTGAGCTGGTCGGGGCCGAGTGACCAAATATCATATTTATCCGGGCCGTTGTGGGTGCCGGGATAGGCGTAGTGATAAACTTGCCCCCAAGGGTCAATCGGCAGGGGTTGTTCCTTGAGGTAGGGGCCGCTCCAGCCGTTGACCCGAGGTGGCGCTTCGGCCAACGCCCAAGTGCCCTCGACCGTGGCGGGATAGCGGCCGGTGTTCTGTTGGTAGGCTGCAAGCATTTCGGCCGCCTGGTGGTTGGTGAAAGATTGGGCTGCCAGAACTTTGGCGCGCGTTTGTTCGGGCGTGTCGGGAATGGGCGCTTGATGCCGTTCGGCGAAAAGGAAGGCGACGACCGCCACGACCGCCAGCAGGCTGGCGATGGTGGCTGACACTACCCCACGCGGGCGGCGGCCCGGATGGGTCGTGGCGAGGCTGGGCCAAACGCGGATCAAAATCGGAAAGGTCTTGGAGGGCCTTGCGGCGCGTTACCAGTTGCCGACGTCGTCGGGAGTGCCGGTGCGTTTGTCCGGCCCCATGGTCCAGACGTCAAATTGGCCCACGGCATTGTGGCGGCCGGGGAAGGAATATTGGTAGGTCATGCCCCACGGATCTTTGATGGCGGCCTCGCTTACGTAGGGGCCCTTCCAGTTGGAGACGTTGGCCGGCGCTTCGACGAGCGCCTTGATGCCGTCGCGGGTGTTCGGGTAGCTGCCGGTGTCGTTCTTATAGGTGTTGAGCGCCGTGGAGAGGTCGCCCTTCAGGAAATGCTGGGCCTGGGAAGACAGCGCCGAGTCGCTGCCCCCCGCCATGAAATGATGCACCGCAAACACGGCAATGGCGATGACGACAAGCACGATGGCCATATCGTCGAAGCGCAAACGCGCGGGCTTGGCGGCCGGAGCGGCCACGGTGCGGGTGTAGCTTTTGGTCTTGATCATGGCAGGCAGTGGTTATGCTAACCTCCAAACGCGGATGCGCCGTTAAAGTTACAGTAAGTATCGGAATAAGTGGCTGATTCTCCGGGCTATGACACTTAATTTACAAATCTGCACCCGCGCATTAGGAGGTTTGATTGAGGATTAAGGAAATACTGATGAATGTTTCACGTCCGTTGCGGAATTTTCACCAATTGCCCACATCGTCGGCGGTGCCGCTGATTCCATCCGGGCCGGCGGACCAGCAGTCGTAATTCTTGGGGTTGTGGACGCCGGGATAAGCATAATGGTATTCATGGCCCCAGGGGTCGAGCGGCAGCACGCCGTTTTTGACATACGGGCCGTTCCAGCCGGTCACGCCCTCCGGCGCGATCACCAAGGCGCGCAGGCCTTGCTCGGTGTTTGGCAGATTGCCGGTATTGATTCGGTATTGAATGAGGATAGGCTCGATTTCCTGGTTTGCAAACAGCCGTGCGGCGGTGATTTGGCCGCCATCGATAATCTTGCCGTGGTCCACCACGGCGATGGCGACGATGATGACGATGAGGGCGATAGCGACGAGGATCTCCGTCAGCGTAAAGCCGCGTGCTGCGCGCAACGGACGAATGGGAAAACCATTTTTATCATGAATTATGAGTGTGGCATTCATGCCGGTTAAAACGCCGCCGGTTTGCCGCGGTTTCCAAAAAACGCCACGGCAAAACTTTTACATCATTTGTGCGTGGCGGCGGGGTTGACGCGGTTGGCCCGCGGAGCCGCGCGCCGATTGCGGCTTGCGGGCACGCGCCGGGTGCGGCTTGATGGCGCCCGGGAAATGAACGCGCCTGTGCCCAGCCTTATTCCGCTCAGCGGACGGGAAAAAATCCTCCTCGTGCCGGTCAACGGCATTGGCGACGGCCTGATGTATCTGCCTGCGGCATGGCAGTTGAAGCGCGCCGCTCCGGGCGTGAAGATTGGCCTGCTGGCCAACCGCGCCAATGGCGCCGCGGCGGCGCTGCGGCTGGCCCGCGATATTACTGTCGTGCACGAATACACGCTCGGCGGCCACGGGCTGGCGGACTATGCGCGGTTTTTTCTCGCTGAACGCCGGCGCTGCGCCCGCGTGGTTGCCGGCGAACGCTACGACTACGTGGCCACCATCATCCCCAATGTTTTCCGCCGCTCGATCCTCAAACTATTTCCGGTCGAACGCCAGTTGGTGGAACCGGACCGCTTGAAGAATGAATACGCGGCGGCGTTGCGCACGGTGAACCGTTTTGCCGGCCTGCCGCCGGGAGGAGGTTACGGTCAGTTGCTGAATATTCCTGAGGCTGCGCCCAAACGCGAGGAGCTGGGCGCGCCGCAGGGCCGCTATGCCGTGTTATGCCTCGAAGGCAAATCTCCCGCGCGGCGTTATCCGGATGCGGCCGGATTGGGCCGGGCCTTGGCGCAGGCCACGGGATTCACGGCGATATTAGCCGGCCCGCGTCCGGCGGATGCGGTGGAGGCTCGTGAATCAAATATACGCGATCTGCGTGGCCGCGCGGACTGGGCAGGCCTGACGGCGCTGATGGACGGCGCGGCGGTGGTGGTCGCGGTGGATGGCGGGGCGATGCATCTGGCGATTGCGCTGGCCAAGCCGGTGGTCGGCCTGTTCGGGCCGATTCATTCCTCCTTTCGCACGCCGCCGTATTACCCCGCGCCGTGGCGCGCGCTCGATGCCGGGCCGCGCGGTGCCGATGGTTATGAACGTCGTGAGGACTATGCTAAACCGGCCGCGGTGGTTTCGCAGTTGTCCGTTGATGCCATTGTGGCGGCGGTTCGCGAGGTTTTGGCCTGAGGGCGGCGGCGAATCACAAAACAAGGATTGCGCGCGGGGAGGGGTGCCGCAAATCTCACAGGGCTATCATGGGCAACTTGTCCGCCACCCGGCAATACCGCACCGCCCTGGTCACGGGCGCAAGCTCGGGACTCGGGCGGGCGTTTGCCCGGATGTTGCGCGACGAGGGGCTGCAAGTCTGGGGCGCCAGCCGCAATCCGGCGGCGGCGGCGAAAGCCGAAGGCTGGCAGCCGGTGGTGCTCGACTTGCAGGAAACCGGCTCGCTGCACCAGGCGCTCGAACAGGTGCGCCGCGAAGCCGGCGTGCCCGACGTCATCGTCAACAACGCCGGCGCGGGCGTTTTTGCGGCCTTCACGCATTTTCCACCGGATGAAATTTCCCGGCAACTGCGCTTGCTGCTGGAAGCGCCCATCGTGCTCACGCGCTCCTTTTGGCCGGAAATGCTCGAGCGCGGGCGTGGGGCGGTGGTCAATGTCTCATCGCTGGCGGCGGAGTTTCCCTTGCCGGGCTTCAGTATTTATACCACGGCCAAGGCCGGGCTCGCCGGATTTTCCCGCACCCTGATGATTGAAGCCGCAGGCCGGGGCGTGCAGGTGCTGGATTTTCAACCGGGTGATTTTAAGACCGACTTTAACCAGTCCGCCGTGCGCGCCGCCGGTGGCGAGGCCTGGGAGGCGCGCGCCTGGGCCGAATACGACCGCTGGATTGAACGCGGCCCGGACCCGGCGCTGGCGGCGCGCGATTTGCGCCGCGCGCTGGCGGGTGGCCGCAGTGGCAGCGTGACAAGCGGATTGTGGTTCCAGACCCGTATCGCTACTTTCGCCCAATGGCTTGGCGGGCGGGCGCTGATGCGCCGGCTCATCCGGCAACATTACAAAATTTGACATGAAAATCGTCGTCCTGCAGGACCGCCTCCGTCTCGGCGGCACCGAAGCCCAGGCGCTCGCCTTGGGCAATTTGTGGCTCGGGCTCGGCCACGACGTACGCCTCATTGTCTTCCGCCCCGGCGGCGACCTGGCCGAATCCCCGGCGGCCAAGCGGCTCCAGCCGGTTATTTTGCAGCGGCGGGAGATGTGGGTGGACTGGTGGGCGCCGGGCCTCGACAAAAATATTACGGCGTTGGCTCCCGACGTGGTCGTGGCCTTTGGTCGCGAGGCGAACGCGAAACTGGCGCGCCTGAAAAAACTTTCGCCGCGACCGTTGCTGGTGGCCACCTTGCGCAGCGGGCGCGAACAGCCCGCGCGTTACTGGCACGCGCTGCGCGGGGCCGATGCGATTGTGGCCAACGCGCAGTGGGCGACCGCCGCCGCCATCGCCCAGGGCGTGGCCAAGGAAAAGCTGCACACGATTTACAGCGGCATCATCCACGAACCGTTGCAGGGCGATCCCGCCACCGTGCGGGCCGACTGGCGCCAGCGCGCGCGGACGCCCGACGGCGCGGTGGTGCTCTTGTGCGTTGCGGGTTTTCGCCGGGGCAAGGGCCAGGATCTGTTGCTCAACGCCGCCGCGCGATTGCCCACGGACCGGCCGTGGCAAATCTGGTTTGCGGGCGACGGCCCATTCCTCAAAACCTGCAAAAAAATCGCGCTGTCGTTGAAACTGAAAGAGCAGGTCCGCTTTACCGGGAAAATCGCCAACCCGGCGCAGCTTTACGCCGCGGCCGATGTGGGCGTCATGGCCTCGGTGGCGGAAGCGCTGCCGAATTTTTTGATCGAAGCGCAGGCGGCGGGCTTGCCGGTGGTGTCCACGGTGGCGGGCGGAACGGCGGAATGTTTTGAGGATGGCCGCACGGGCCTGGCGGTTCCTTCCGGGGAGCCGGCGGCGTTGGCGGCCGCGCTCGAACGCGCGATCCGCGACGCCGATTGGCGCGCGGCGGCGAAAGCCCCGGCGCAGGCCCGGGTCCAGGAGCGGTTTGACGCTCGCCGCAATGCGGCCAAGTGGATTGAGTTGTT
>DASZWY010000019.1:0-10360 GCA_035546135.1 Opitutales bacterium | reverse complement strand
GGAGAAAACCCTGCTGGCAATATTTCTCTAATGGCCAAACCCCGGCGCGCCCTGCACCGCCAGGGTGCCGCTGCGCCCGTCAATCGTCTTGGCCTTCACCTCGCACACCGGCACTTTCCCGCGCTCGCGCAAGATTTCCTGCGCCACTTCCTCGAGCGCGGCAAATTCCACGCCCGCCGCCTTTGCCGCCGCCAGCAGCGCCTTGAACAAATCCAGGTAGCGCTGGCCCTCCAGTTCCGCGTGGATGGTATGCACATGCACATAACCGTCCGGCGCCTCCTTCAGCAACTCGCGGTAATGGGCCACGATTTTTTCCATCGGGTACTCGGGCCGGCCCAGCAGTTCGTCCAACGTCGGCAGGGTGGTGGGGATTTGCAGCGTGCGAAACGTCTCGTGCCCCACGCGCGGGAAAAACGGCTGCGGCCCGCGCGTGTCGCTGCCGTAAAGCAATTCGAATTCATCGTACACGCGGAAACTGTTCGCGTTCGCCTGCCAGCCCGGCGCGCCCGCCGTCCCGGGCTTCACGCCAAACACCCGCTCGAACTCCGCCGCCGCCTTGGCAAATTCATCGTGCGTTTTTTCCAAGTCCCACTTCTCCAGGTAATCCTGCCACGCAAAATGGTCCCAGCAATGGATGCCCACCGCAAATCCCTGCCCGCGCACCGCCCGCAGCACGCCTTCATTCCGTTTCGCGATCATTGCCGCTGGCAGCAGCGTCCCGCTCAGCAGCGTGCGCAGGCCATAATTGCCCGCGACGTTCGTCCGCCCGATTTTTTGCAAAAACCCCGGCCGGAAAATCCGCCGCACCGCCTTGCCGGTGTTGTCCGGCCCCAGCGAGAACAAAAATGTCGCCGGGCACCCAGCCGCCCGCAGCGCCTCCGCCAGCGGCGGCACGCCCTCCCGGGTTCCCCGGTCGGTGTCCACATCCACCTTGATGGCCAAACGCAGACTCATGAAAAAATTTAAAGTGGCGGCGCCAAGGGGCGGGGCCGCCAGCTGAGCATCCAACCCCCTTAGGCAATCCCTCCCCTGCCACTGACGCAAGGCCGAAAATCCTCCCCCGCTTTGGTTTTATTCCAAATCAGAACCAACCCTCCCGCACCTCCATTCTTGACCACGTTCCGCCCGCCCGCTAACGTCTCCCTTTTGCTTTTGCCCGATAGTGTAATGGTAGCACAAGTGATTTTGGTTCACTTTGTCATGGTTCGAATCCATGTCGGGCAACCATTCGACGCCGCTGGCGGGGGAAAATGCGCTCGAATGCCTAGGGAATATGCCGCGCAATCTTTCGCGCCACCCGGCCCAAAATCGTTCCCCGCTTCGGCGGCGGCCCCGCGGGGGCCAGCTCGGCTGGGGCTTGTTTCTGCAATTCTGCCAAATCGACCCGCGATTCCCCCTCGATTTTGACCACGAAGCCCAACCCGCCCCAGCCGGACACCGTGTCCGCCATCGTCACGCGCGCAATCGCCTCCGCTTCGGCCGTCCCGTTCGTGTAAGCGCCTTCCGCGAGTTTTTGCATCGTGGTTTCGCGGCACATCGCATCGAGGCAAAAAAGCGCCGCGCCGTCCTTCAGGACGCCGGGCAGCACCCGGTGCAGCAAATGCCCCGGCCCTTGTTGCGTGCATCCGTAAACCGGCGAGCCCACGTCGTGCAGCGCAATCACCCCGCCGGCGGGCAGCAAATTATACGCGCCCGCAAAATCCGCCGCCACGCTGCCATACGCATGGTCGCCATCGATCAGCGCAAAATCCGCCGGCGCTTTTCCCCGCCATTTGTCCGAAGTCTCCGGCAAAAATTGATCGTTCGCCGCCACCCCCGCCACGCGCAAAACTTCCCGGGTCGTCGCAATCGCCAGCGCATCGGGATCCACGCCCATATAACTCCAGCCGCCATTTTGCCGCAACGCCGTGTGGATGGTCAGTGCCGTCTGCCCGCGGAAAAGCCCCACCTCCGCCACCGTCTGCGGCCGCAGCAACTCCAGCACCCGCGTCAGCGCGTAATTTTCCTCAATCGTGCTTTGCCCCCACAGATGGTTGCCGCCTTCGCGCAGCGCATACTCGATGCCTTGCAAGAGCCGCCGGCTGGCCTGCAATTGCGCGGCGGCCGCCGCGCGGATGATGTGGCGGCCCGCAAAAAATTTCTCGACGAACTCTGCGGGAACCTTCAGGGCGTAGGCGTTCGCAGTCAATCCCTCCAGCAGTTTTTGCAGGGCGGCGATATTGGACACGTTGAACGGCACGTGGGCCACAATGTCAGACCGCTTCCGCCGGTCAACCCGCATTGCGGACGCATTCGTGATTGAACTTTTTCCACTGCGACGCAAACTCGCCTTTTCCGCTGCTTTCCCCATGCCCGCCCCGAAAAAACTCCTGCTTGTCGCCAATGGCGACCAACGCCAATCCGCCAATGAGGTCTGCTGGCCCGCCCAGCGCGCCATGGAGCAGGCCCTCACCGCCGCGCTCGCCAAGATGGGCGCCACCCTCGTCCGCGCGCATCCCTACGACGCCAAGCGCAAACACGGCTTCATCCAGTCCCAAAAGGAGGGCATGGAGGTTTTTTCGACGATCGATCCCAAGACCCCCCTCATCGTCGCCGAGGCCGTCTGGCAATACTCGCACCATATTCTGCACGGCCTCGTCTCACACCGCGCGCCCCTCCTCACCGTCGCCAACTGGTCCGGCACCTGGCCCGGCCTGGTCGGCATGTGCAACCTCAACGGCTCCCTCACCAAAGCCGGCGTCAAATACTCCACCCTCTGGAGCGAGGACTTCACCGACGACCTTTTTCTCAAAAATCTCGCCACCTGGCTCAAGACCGGCGCCGTCAAGCACCCGACCCCGCACGTCAAGCCTCTCGCCAAGTGCAAAATCCCCGCCGCCGCCCGCGCCGTCGCCAAAAAAATCGCCGCCGATCTCCGCCGCCGCAAGGCCATCCTCGGCGTCTTTGACGAGGGCTGCATGGGCATGTTCAATGCCATTATCCCCGACGAACTCCTTTTCCAAACCGGCGTGTACAAGGAGCGCCTCTCCCAATCCGCCCTCTACTATGCCGCCACCCAGGTCACCGACGCCGAGGCCCGCGCCATCTACAAATGGCTCCTCGCCAAGGGCATGAAGTTCCACCTCGGCCTCAATGAAGCCACCGATTTGACCGAGGCCCAGGTCCTCGCCCAGTGCAAAATGTATGCAGCCGCCCTCCGCCTCGCCGACGAATTCGGCTGCGAGGCCATCGGCATCCAATACCAGCAGGGCCTCAAGGACCTCCTGCCGGCTTCCGACCTCGTCGAGGGCCTCCTCAACAATTCCGACCGCCCCCCCGTGCGCAACGCCGCCGGCAAAATCATCCGCCCCGGCGAGCCGCTCCCGCATTTCAACGAAGTCGACGAATGCGCCGGGCTCGACGGCCTCTTCACCAACCGCGTCCACGCCACCCTCAACCAGCCCGTCGAAAATACCCTCCACGACCTCCGCTGGGGCGATTGGGACCAGTCCGGCACCACCGGCGACTACGTCTGGGTCTTCCTCATCTCCGGCAGCGCGCCCCCCGCGCACCACGTCGGCGGCTACGCCGGCACCGACTCCCTCCGCCAGCCCCCGATGTATTTCCGCCTCGGCGGCGGCACCGTCCGCGGCATCGCCAAACCCGGCGAAATCGTCTGGAGCCGCATCTTCGTCGAAAAAGGCAAGCTCAAGATGGACCTCGGTCGCGCCAAGGCCATCGCCTTGCCCCAGGAGGAAACCGACCGCCGCTGGAAAGCCACCACCATCCAGTGGCCCATCATGCATGCCGTCACCTACGGCGTCACCCGCGACCAAATGATGGCCCGCCACAAAGCCAACCACATCCAGGTCGCCTACGCCAAATCCGCCCCGGAAGCCGACCTCGCCCTGTACGCCAAAGCCGCCCTCGCCCACGAACTCGGCCTCGAAGTCTCCTTCTGCGGCACGAAAGCCGACGGGAAGGGGTTCTGAATATTGCTATGATGAGCGAAGTCCAAAGAAAGTTTGTTTTTTACATGGACGGCCTTCGATATTCTTTTGCGATGGCGGCTTTAGCCACTACACGACTGAAAGCCGCGCTAGACGAAATTTATTTTCGCATAGAAAAAGAGGAATGTTGTGAAGAGCTAATTCCTGCAGTCATGTTGGATGCATGGACGATTGTGGATATTTGCTATCGAGTCAGGCAACTTATTCAGCAGACACCAGGATTGTCTCAGAGACTTCCAGAGATCCAAACTTTTCTTCACTCTACGACACAAGCTGATAAACTTCGCCACTATGTCCAGCATTTAAGAAGTGAAATTTCGAATGCGTCTACATCTTCAAGTCCGGTTTGGGGTTCGCTTTCATGGATCCCGTCTTTTAATAAGATTTGCCACACGATTTTTACCGGAAACCTGCTTGATGGCATATCTGTCCGTTCAATAAGCTACGATCGTGAGGCATCCCGATTTACGAGTGAATTAATTCTGGAGGCTGGCGGAATTGAGATAGACCTAAAAGAAATATCGGATGGTCTTGCTAAGCTTAAGATTTTTATTTGCGCGTGGATTGACCTGCAGCCAAATATGAAAAGAAGTAATGCAAAAACACCGATTATAAAATTTGGACCTGTTTCGAAAGGGGGCCAATGATTGCATCTTTTTACGAGGCAACAATAGGCTCAACAATTTTCGCCAGCGGGTAGGGCGCGACGTCCCCGGCGCGCCTAGCCGTTTTCATTCTTATCCACTGCTCATCCGCGCCATCCATGGCCTCCTTTTCATCCCTTATCCCTTAGCCTTCATCCTTCGTTTCCCGCACCCTTCGCCCTTGACCCCTTTGTCGCTTACGACGCCGCCAATTCCCGCCGCTCGCTAGCTTTCTCCAAGCGCACCACCATATGCAGCCCCAGCGCGGCGGTGGCTTTCTGCGCCGTTTTGAAGGTCAGCCCCGGGTTGCTGGCGTCGAGCACCCGTTGCACCACCGCCCGGCTGGTTTTCATCCGCTTGGCGAGTTGCATCTGGGTCAGGCCCTGCCGCTCCATTGCCTGCGCCAGTTGCACCGCCACGGCATGGCGTGCCGAGCGTTCCTCGACTTCCTCGCGAATCCCTTCCCCTTCCAGCCAGTCGTCAAAATTGCCGCCAAGGTTGGGATTGGTCTTTTTATGGATTTTTTTCATGGTATTTCAGTTGCCGCAGCCGACGCAGCGCTAGGTCTTTGTCGTGCGGCGGACATTTTTGGGTTTTCTTGATGAAGGCATGGAGCAAAACCAGGGTTTCGTCAAAATGCGTGAAAATCGTCCGGCAAATGCGGCTGGAAAATCGGGAGCGAACTTCAAATAATCCGCCGCCTAGTCCATCCACCAACGGTTTCCCGACGGGCCAGCAGCGCTGCACGGTTTGAATGTCGTCGCCGACGATTTTCTTTTCCTCCAGGTTGAGTTCTTTGCGAAAAAATTCCCGCACCGGCTCGTTGCCCTGCTCCGTCTTGAAGAAGCGGACGGGGATAAGTTCCGGGCGTTCCATTACACCAAACAATGACCCAATATTGAGTCATTGTCAAGAGTCCATCCCCTAAACTCACGCTAGCGGGGTAGGGCGCGACGTCCCCGGCGCGCCTAGCCTTTTCATTCTTATCCACGGCTCATCCGCGCCATCCGTGGTCTCCTTTTCATCCCTTATCCCTCAGCCTTCATCCTTTCCTCTCCGCGCCATCCGTGGTCGCTCTTTTCTTCCTTCTTACTTTCTCCTTCTTCCTTTCTTTTCACCCCTCCGGCACTTCCTTGAACTGGCTCACCGCCTGCCCGTCGTTGCGTTTCAATTCCCAGAAAATCAGCGACGACAGGATGGTCCAAATGCCCAGCACCAGGAAGCCGCGGTGGATGCCGTGGATCATCTCGGCTGCGCCGGAACTGTCGCCGCTCGGGATAAACAACGCCGTGACCAGTGACGCCGCCGCGACGCCGAAGCTCACCGACATCTGCTGCATCGTGCTCGCAATCGTGCTCGCCTTGCTCGCGTCCGCCCCGCTCACATCCGCATACGCCAGCGTGTTCATGCTCGTGTATTGCAGCGACGTGAAAAACCCGTAGCAAAACACCTCGATGACAATCAGCCACACCGGCGAGTTCGCGTTGATGGTGCCGAACAGCAGAATCAGCAGCCCGAGCATCACCGTGTTCGAGATCAACACCGTGCGGTGGCCGAATTTTCGCAGGATGCCGGGCATCGTCAGCTTCAGGCTCATCGCCGCGATCGCCTGCGGCATCATCATCAGCCCGGATTGGATCGGCGTGAACCCCAGCCCGACCTGGTAGAGCAGGGGAAACAGAAACGGAATCCCGCCGATGCCCAGGCGCGTGATGTAGCTGCCGCTCACCGCCGCGCGAAACGTGCGGATGCGGAACAGCCCGAGCCGCAGCAGCGGGAAATCCATCTTCGCCGAATGCAGCCCGTAGCCCGCCAGCAGCACGACGGAGAGGCCCAGCAGCCCGAGCACCTCCAGCGTGCTCAGCGTGTGCTCGCCGAACACTTCGAGCACATACGACAGCAGCGCCACGCCGGAGCCGAAGAGAATCAGCCCCACGACATCCAGCGGCGGTGTGTCGGCGGCCTGGTAATTCGGCAAATGCCGGCGCACGAGATACAGCCCCAGCAGCCCGATCGGGATGTTGACGAAAAAGATGACGCTCCAGTGAAAATAGCCGACAATCACGCCGCCTGTAATCGGCCCGAGCATCGGCCCGATCAGCCCCGGAATCGCCACGAAGCTCATCGCGCGGATCAGCTCCGACTTGTCAAACGTCTGCACCATCGTCAGCCGCCCGACCGGCAGCATCATCGCGCCGCCGCACCCTTGCAGAATGCGGCACGCGACGAGCAGGTGGATGTTGCGCGACAGCCCGCACAACAGCGACCCGAGCGTGAACAGCGCGATGGCCGTTGAGAACACCCGCCGCGTCCCGAACCGGTCCGCCATCCACCCGCTGATGGGGATGAACACCGCGAGGCTCAGCGTATAGCTCGCCAGCACTGCCTTCATGCTCAGCGGCGCGACGTCCAGCGCCTTGGCAATCGTCGGCACGCCCGTGTTCAGGATCGTCGTGTCGAGCGACTCCATGAAAAACGCCACCGCCACCAGCCACGGCACCAGCCGTTTGCCGGCCGGCGTCAGAATCACTTCGCGCGATGCCGCCGTCATGGGTCAAACAATAAATCCGTCGCGCTAGCTCTTGGGCGTCTTCGCCGTGTAAAACTGGATGACGTAATACGTCGCGGGCGTCTTGCCGATGTTGGTCATGTTTTCATTCGCGTTCGCGGCGTAGAATATCATCGAGCCCGCCGTCGCCGTCGTCTTTTTGCCGTCGATGTTGATCTCCAAGGTGCCTTCCTTGAGGATGACCAGCTCTTCCTGCGGATGCTGATGCAGCGGCCCGGTGTTCTCGCCGGGATTCAGCGTCGAGATGTGGCAGTGAAAGCGGTCGAGCGTCGGCGTCGGCGCGTCGAACACGTCGCGGCGCTGGCCCGTCTTGGTGGCGACGGTCTTCATCGCTTCCCAAAGGAGAACTTGCGAATCCATGGGAGTCGCGGGAGTTTTCGCGGCAGCAGGTGATGCGCTGGTCTTGGGTGTGGACATGGCGGGGGATGCGGGGGTTTGCGCACCCAGCATGGCGACCACGGCGGCGAAGGCAATGAGACAGGCGGGGGTTTTCATGGGAGCGCCAGCCTAAGTCCGCGCCCGGTTCGGCGCACTCCAAATTTTTGCTATTTCGCCAGGAACGCCGAAATGTCCGGCAATTGCTTGCGCCGGTGCCCGCTGGGCAACCGCTCGAAATACGGGTCCGGCTTGCGCTCCAGGTTGAACGGCTCCTCCGGCAAGTTCTCCTCGTCAAACTCCATCTCGTCGACCGCGTCCAGGTCGTCGAACGCCAGCGTCAACCGCCGCGCCTCGGGATACAGCGCCACCAGCGCGTGGGCCACGCGGCCCTTTTTCACGCCGAAAAACTGGCAAGGGTAGCGCTCGTCGTGAAACTTTTTTTCAAATTGCTGCGCCCAGGCGTGCGAGTCCGCATCGCGCTTGTTCAGCAGCACGCAGTCCGCAAAATGGACACAGGCCGCATGCCATTCCTCCACCGCCTCATGTTTCGCGGCCAGCGCGCAATCCACCACTAGGAGAATCCGCGCCAGTTCCCAGCCGCGCGCGCGCAGCCACGCCGGAAAGGCCTCAAGCTGGTCGATCACCGAAAGCTTCCCGTCCGCGATGAAAAAGGCCTCCTTCGGTTCCTCCGCCGGCTCGGCGTTCAAGTCCACGTCGAATTGGCCGTTGGCAAACTTGTAGGGCACGAACACGATTTTCGGGTCCGGATTCGCCGGCCCGGCGTCATCCGCCGCGTGATAGACGGTGACAGCCTCCGGCTCCTGCAGGCCGTCTTCAATCAAGTGGGTGACTATTTCGTGCCGTCCGGAGCCTGGCAGCCCGAGGACGAGGTAAACCGCGGTCATGTTTTTAAATTGTCCGGAAAGTCCCGCTCCTGCAAGCAGCCAAACCCAAAAAACTACACTTGGCGTTGGGCGCGCATGAACGCGTAAAGCTCCGCGTGGTCGTCGTGCTTGGGGGCGGGCGGCGCCGAGGCCGGCGGGGCGGAGACGGCGCCGTTCTTTTCTTCGCGCGTTTCCTCAACGGTTCGCTGCCGTTCGAGCTTCTGCAGCGCCTTGCGCACCTTCGCCAGGGCGGTGTTTTGCAATTGGCGCACCCGCTCGCGCGTCACCCCCAGCGCATGGCCGACTTCCTCGAGCGTCTTGGATTTTTCCCCGTCGAGGCCGAAGCGCAACCGCAAAATCTCGGTCTCGCGCGGGTCGAGACTCGAGACGATGTTCGTGATTTCCTGCGAAGTGGTTTTTCCGCGCAAATTTTCAAAGGGCGTCGGCTCGTTTTCATCGCAGACCAGTTCGCCCAGCTCCGTTTTCTCATCGTCACCCACCGGCGCGTCGAGCGAGGAAGGCCGCACGCTGACGGTCTTGAGGTGGGCGATTTTCCGCACCGGCAGCCCCATCGCCTCGGCCAGTTCCTCATTCGTCGGCTCGCGGCCCAGGGTTTCCTGCATCTGCAGCGCCATTTTGCGCAGCTTGGCAATTTTGTCCACCAGATGCACCGGCAGGCGGATGGTCTTGCTCTGGTTGGCCAGCGCGCGCTTGATGGACTGCTTGATCCACCAGGCCGCATAGGTGCTTAATTTTCCACCCTTGGCCGGGTCGAAGCGCTCCACCGCCTTCATCAGCCCGATGTTGCCCTCGGAAATCAAGTCGAGCAGCGGCAGGCCGAAATGGCTGTAGTCGTGCGCGATTTTCACCACCAGCCGCAAATTCGCGCTGATCATGTGCTGCCGCGCCGCCTCGTCGCCGTTTTTGATGCGCGCGGCCAGTTCTACTTCCTGGGCCGGCGTCAGCAAGGCCACGCGGCCAATCTCGTGCAAATAAAGTTTCAGGCTGCTGCGCTCGTTGTGCGGCAAATCGCGGAAAGTGTCCTCGGCGCCTTCAAACGCCTGTTCGGTTGGCTGGGTTCTGCGGGTTTCCTCTGTCTCCAATTCCGAATCCCGGCTATGGGCTTGGCCGGCGTTGGCTTCGGCCTCGGCTTCTGCAACATCCACCGGGTCCTCGGCTTCCTCAAGGTGCCGGGGGAGGGGAGAACCCGAGTTTTTTTTCTGCGATGTGGCCATATGGATATAGCAATCGTTCAGCGCAGTAAGTCTTTTCTATGCCCTTTGCCCAAGCCAGGCAAAGACTAAAATTCAGCCGCCGCGGTGAATTTACAATCTACTTTAGCGACCGTTACTCTTAAACGCAAGTTCCCAAATAATTTTTACAGTTTTGTAAATTGCTCCGAACGCGCCACCGCCTTGAGCATGGCCCGCGCCTTGTTCAGGGTTTCGGCGTATTCCGCCGCCGGCACTGAATCCGCCACCAGCCCGGCACCGCTTTGGATGTAAAGTTGGCCGTCCTTCAACAGCGCCGTGCGGATGAGGATGCAGCAGTCCAGATTGCCGTCATAGCTGAAATACCCCAGCGCGCCGGCATAAATCCCCCGTGCGAGTTTCTCACATTCCGCGATAATCTGCATGGCCCGCACCTTGGGCGCGCCGGAGACGGTCCCCGCCGGGAACGTTGCGCGCATCAAATCGTAGGCGTTCTGGTCGCCGGCGAGCCGTCCCTCCACTTGCGACACGATGTGCATCACGTGCGAATAGCGCTCCACAATGGCGTATTCCTTGACCTCGACGCTCCCCATCGCGCAGACCCGGCCCAAGTCATTGCGCGCCAAATCCACCAGCATCAAATGCTCAGCGCGCTCCTTCTCGTCGGCGAGCAGCTCCTTTTCCA
>DASZWY010000018.1:0-13316 GCA_035546135.1 Opitutales bacterium | reverse complement strand
CCCCGATGGCGCTGCGTGAAATTTATCTGACCCTGGCGCGCCAAACCTCCAACAGCGGCAAAGGCAAAATCGCCGAACCATCCTCACTATGAATCCCATCATCTGGCATATCCTGAAAAAAGATTTTCGGCGGCTGCGGTTTTACATTGCGCTGCTGGCGCTATTCATCGGGTGCGACTCCGCGGTGCAACTGTTGGCCAACACGCTCAATTCTCCGGAAGGCCGGACTTCGGGAAGCCGTTGGCTAGCGACGCTGGGGATGTGCCCTTGGCTGGAAGCCCATGTGCGTCCCCATCTTGAGGGCATGGCGGTGATGAGTTACGGAGTATCCGTGGTTTTGATGTACTTTCTAATTGTCGCCGCCGTGATGGAAGACGCCCCATTGAGCGACAAAGCGTTTTGGCGAACAAGGCCCGTCACCGGCGGGCAGATGTTCGCCGCCAAGTTCAGCTTTGTCCTGCTTGTGTCCGTGCCCCTGCAAGCCTTCTCGATCGCCTTGACTGCCGCTCTGCTTTATCCCGAATGGGAGACCTCTTATTTCCTCCATTCGCTGGTGCTGGCCAGCGGCATGATGCTGATTGTCAGCATGACGATGCTGGCCACCACGACCTTGTGGCGCAACCCGGTGATTGGGGCGGGTGCTTTGTTGCTTCCCTATTTGCTGCACCTGTTCCTTTTCAACCCTTGGTCAATTATGGCGGACACGTTCTTTGTCTATGCCTGGCCGGTGCTGGCCATGGGCATAGCAGCCAGCGTCTATATCAGTCATCGCCAGCGGACAGGGTTTGCGATGCTGACGATCGGCGTGGCGGTATATTATTTATGGCCTGTGGTGTTGGGCTGAGCCTCATGTTGACTTGCGTCCCGAGTGAAGTCCGGCTAGCGTCGGATATTTACATCCATGGATTTCGACCTGAAGGAAATCATCCAAACCCGGCTGGGGGAAAACTACGAGCTGCACGAGCGGCATGTGAACCGCACCTTGGTGAAGGTGCTGCGCACCATCGGCTTCGACAAAATTTACGCGCGGGCGGAGGGGGCGTATCTGTATGACATGGACGGGAAGGACTACCTGGACTTCCTGAGCGGCTACGGGGTCTACAACATCGGGCGCAACCATCCGGTGGTGAAGCAGGCGATCAAGGACGTGCTGGACCTGGATTTGCCGAACATGGTGCAGATGGACTGCGCGCTGTTGAGCGGGTTGCTCGGCGAGGCGCTGGCCAAGCACACCGGCGCGGACCGCGACGCGTTCTTTTTCTGCAACAGCGGCACGGAGGCGGTCGAAGGGGCCATTAAGTTTGCGCGGGCGCACACCGGACGCAGCAAAATCCTTTCGCTGGAAAACGCCTACCACGGGCTGAGTTACGGCTCGCTGTCGATCACCATCAACAAGCATTTTCAGGAAGGGTTTGGGCCTTTCCTGCCGGGCGCGGAGGGCGTGCGCTACAACGACCTGAACGAGCTGGAGGTGAAGCTGCGCCATGGCGACGTGGCGGCATTTATCGCCGAGCCGGTGCAGGGCAAGGGCGTGTTTATTCCGGACGAGAATTATTTTCCGCAGGCGCAGGCGTTGTGCCGCAAATACGGGACGCTGTTCATCTGCGATGAAGTGCAGACGGGCCTGGGCCGCACGGGCAAGATGTTTGCGTTCCAGCACTGGGGCCTCGACCCGGACATCATCACGCTGGCGAAGACGCTGAGCGGCGGCTACGTGCCGGCGGCGGCGATTTGCACGCGGCGCGAGATTTACCAGAGCGTGTTTTCGCGGATGGACCGCTGCGTGGTGCACTCGAGCACGTTTGGGCGCAACAACCTCGCCATGGCGTGCGGGCTGGCGACGTTGCAGGTGATTGAGAAGGAAAACCTGGTCGAGAACTGCGCGAAGCGCGGCGAGCAGTTGCTCGCGGCGGCGCGGGCGCTGCAGGCCAAGCACGAATGGGTGAAGGAAGTGCGCGGCAAGGGACTGATGTTCGCAATTGAATTTCAGGAGCCGAAGGCGCTGATGTCGAAAATGGCCTGGAAGACCCTGCACACGGTGGACCACGGGCTTTACGCGCAGATGATTGTGACGACGCTGATGCAAAAGCACCGGGTGTTGACGCACGTGGCGGCGCACGGGCTGGACGTGGTGAAGGCGCTGCCCCCGCTGGTCATCGGCGACCAGGAAATCGCGCGCTTTGTCAACGGGCTCGATGAAGTCATCGGCGAGTCCGGCTCGGTAACGGGGCCGTTGTGGCAATTTGGGTCGAGCCTGGTGAAGGCCGCGCTGGCGCAGAAATCCGGCAAGCCGGAGAAAGTCGGCACGTAAACGAATTTTTCCCATGTCCTCCCCTGTGCGCGCCGGCCTTGGCTATGACATTCACCGCCTGGTGCCCGGGCGGAAACTGGTGCTCGGCGGCGTGGAGATTCCCAGCGACACGGGGCTGGACGGCCATTCCGACGCCGATGCGCTGACGCATGCGCTGGCGGACGCGGTGCTGGGCGCGCTGGGGTTGCCGGACATCGGGCATTTTTTCCCGAACACCGACGCGCGCTGGCGCGGGATGGATTCGCAGGAGATTTTGCGCCGGGCGGTGGAAGAGGCGAAAGCGCGCGGCTACCGCGTGGGCAACGTGGACATCGCCGTGCTGGCGGAAAAACCGAAGCTCGCGCCGCACATTCCGAAAATGAAGGCGCGGCTGGCGCAGACGCTTGGCGTGGCGGTGGAAGACGTGGGCCTGAAGGCCACCACGAATGAAAAGTGCGACAGCATCGGCGCCGGCGAAGCGATTGCGGCGCACGCGGTGGCGCTGCTGGTACGGGTGGAAGGGTGAAAAGCCGCCGGTGACTTTCTCGCAAAATAATTGAAATTTTTAGTGGCGGGGCGAAGGAAAACCCCCTAAAATAACTGTTTCTCGGGAAGGTTGCTCATGCAAAGTCCGATTTATTGGCACCCCAAGCTCTATGCCGCCGCCATGCGCATGCTGTACGGGGAACATTTTGCCGCGCGGTACGAGGACATTGCGAAGTTGATCCCGGAAGGGTCGCGCGTGGTGGATGTGTGCATGGGCGACGGCCGGCTTTACCGCGACTATTTGCAGGCCAAGGGCGTGGACTATCTCGGGCTGGACATCAATGAATCCTTTGTGCGGCACGCGCAGAAGCACGGGGTGCCGGCGCGGGTGTTCGACATGAACGCCGACCCGTTGCCGCCGGCGGATTTTGTGGTCATGCAGGGCAGCCTTTACCACTTCATTCCGAATGAGCGGGAAATTTTGGAAAAGCTGCTGGCGGCGGCGCGGAAGACCTTGATTATTTCGGAGCCGATCAAAAACCTGAGCAGCAGCCCGAACCGGCTGGTGGCCTGGGTGGCGCGCAAGGCCTCAACCACCAAGGGCGGCAAGGCGGAAAAGCGCTTCCACTACAAGAGCCTGCGCACCCTGTTTGCCAATTATGGCGAACTGCGGGAAATCTTGCCGGTGGCGGGCGAACGGGAATTGGCGGGCATTTTCGAGACTGCGGCGTGAAGGTAAATTTGCGATGGCCTTCCGGTAAAATTTGAGCGACGAGACCGCCGCGCGGTTGACGAACCCGCCGGGATTTACTGGGTTGGCCGGATGGGCGACTGGCGATTGACGGACTTTAACACGCGGCTGGCGAACTGCGCCTACGCGAGCAGTTTTGATTACCCGCTCGCGCGGGATGCCGCGCCGCGGCCACAGCCGGCTCCGGCGCCGACTGCACCACCGGCAGCAACCCCACGCCCGGCACCGTATGCCGGTCCCCGCCGGCTGCCGCCGGAAAACCTGGGGCATCTCGAACAATATTTCCGCGAGGAGCCGGTGGTCCGGCTGGAAAGAATTTTTCAGCCAATCGCCGGGTTGGTGACAGGGGTGGCGCTTGGAGCATTTCTGCTGGGGCTGGCGATGGTCGGCAAAATGCATTTTGCGGCGGCGCCGGTCTCCCCCACTCCGCCGCCTGCGCCCAGCCACCGGGAATGGGTGGGCATCTTGAATCCGGACTGGACGGAGCAAAAGGCGACGATACGCAGCCCGCGGTTGTCCGGCACGGGCTATTTCGAGGCTTCAATGCCCGGCGACAACAACGGGGTGCTGCCGCCCAAATATGTTTATGTGTCGCCAGCCCAGGCACAGGCCTACCTGGAGCGGCTGATTAACGACGGATACGTGACCATCGCGGAAGGGCCTCCCGATGTGGTCAAGGATTTCGACAAGCTAAAAAAGCTCGGCGTGACAACGGATTGAGCGTCAAGGCAGCTTGGACTGCACAAGTTTGCTGACGGCGCCGAAGTCGAGGAGGGCGGCTTCCGGACGCTGTTTCAGGGCGCCGATGACCTTGCCCATGTCCTTTTTGGACTGGGCGCCGGTAGCGGCAATGGCTTCGTTGACTAGCGCCTCGAGCTTGGCGGGGTCGAGGCCCTTGGGGAGGTATTTTTCCAGCAGGGCAATTTCGGCGGAATTGGCGGCAACAAGGTCGGCCCGGCCGCCTTTTTCGAACTCGGTACGGGCGTCGGCGAGGTTTTTGACGGACTTGCGCAAGATGGTGATGACCATGGCGTCGTCAATGGGCTTGTTGGCGTCCATGGCGGCGCGCTGGATGGCGGCGTCGGCAGTGCGGAGGCTAAGGGTGGCCACGGAATCACGCGCCTTCATGGCGGTCACAATATCGGCGCGAAGGGTTTCGTAGAGGGAGGGCATGGAGGGGATTATTTTACCTAAATTATTTATTTTCAGTAACTTAATTCAAGTCCGAACGGTGACACTGAAGGCAAATTAAAATGAATTCAGGTCGTTGGAACTTTTTTATCAAACGGGTGTTTAATTTTGAATCAGGGTGCAAGCCCTGACCAAGGAATACGGCATAGTAGCATAGCAACCAAGCAGCTAGGCAGTGACCCTTGAGCAAGGCCTGCCGTTTACAAGGCCGGCCGCCGGGGATAACCCGGGGCCGGCCTCTTGTTTTCCAGAATTCAGCCCGCGAGGCAAGCTTCCGGGGGATTATTTTTCGGCGGCAAGCGCGACCCCGGCAGCCACCCACGGCTCGTATTTGGCGCGAAATTCCGTGCTCCAGCCTGCGGGCTCGTGCGACTGGAGGCCGAGCTTGCAGACGGTGCGTTCGCCGCGGGCATGCAGGACGGAGCCGTCGTCGCTGCGGAATTCAAAGGCGATGGTGAGACCCGCCTCGCGCAATTTGAGGCCGCGCAGGGCCACGAGGAACGGGGCCACGCCGCGCAGCGGAGCGAGGTAGTCAATCTCCACGCGCTTCACCACGACGTAGAGGTCGGGGTATTTTTCCGGGGAAAACTCCTTTGCGTCCATCAATTCGTCAAAAAGGGCCTGTTGGGCGCGCTCGACAAACTGGAGGTAGCGGGAATGGTGCAGCACCCAGAGCGCGTCAATTTCATAAAAATGCGGGCGCGTCCGGTACACAAAGAGCCCGGGCGGAGGCGTGCGATAGTCGAGCGAGGACATGAACGAAGGGACAGTTTGTTCCAATTTGCCAAAGTTGGCAAACCGATTACAAGGAAAGGATGGCCACCGACCGCCATTTGCTCGTGGATGCGATGAATGTGATGCACGCGTGGCCGGAGTTGCGGGCCGTGCTCGCGGCCCAGGGACCGGCGGCGGCGGGAGCAAAACTCGCCGAGGCGCTGCGACCCATTCATGACACGGAAGGCTGGCGGGTGACGGTGGTGTTCGACGGCTCGGGCGAAGACCTGCGGGTGGAGCGGCCGGGAACGGAGCTGACTTTTTCGTATGTGCATGGGCCGCGCGGGCTCAGCGCGGACGCGATTATCGAGCAACTGGTCGTCAACGCGACGTTGCCCGCGGGGGAAGACCGGCGGCGGCAGCGAAAGCGGGACACGGAAATTGTCGTGGCGACGCGGGACAACCTGCTCAGCGAGGCCGCGGCCGCGGCGGGGGCGAGGCTGATGACGCCGGAGTTTTTACGCGACTGGACCGAGCAGGCGGCCGCGCGGCAAACGCGCGAGGTGCTGACGCGGTCGCGGCAGGCGGCAAAGCAGTGGCGCGGCGGCGCATCGCCGTGGGATAAATTGCAGAAATAACGGAAGACCGCCACCCCACCCCTGATTTTGGCTTTATTCACGATAGCGAGGCTGGTCGGAAAGCGACACCCCATCGTGGATTTGAGCGGTCAGGTAGGCAATTTCCCCGGGATTCAAGGCGCGCGGCCAAACGGGCGAATGCAGCAGGAGTTCCAAGGCTTGCTGTCGAATATTGGAATCCACCGGCGCATAGCGGTGAGCAGTCCAGCCTCCCGCGGTGAGACAATAGTCGAGGTAAACCGGAGACAATGGGCGGAGCGCAATCCCCGGCGGGCCGGTGAGAACCTCAATGTGGTTCGCCTCAACGAGAAACGGCACGCCATCGGACAAGGCGAGCGGCCAATCGGGCCAATCCGCGCCATGGGTCGCGCCAAGACCGTACATGCCGTGGAAAGCGCTGACGCTGGAAAAGCCTTTGACCCAGATCACTTCATTAAAGATCTCCCGATTGGGCGGCCTCGGCAACGGCCGGCCATCCTGGGCCACGAAAAGCATCCGGCAAAGGATGATCACTTCGTTTTCATATTTTCCGGAGTCGGCCCAATGGCGCAGGAGCGTCTCCGCTTCGCCACGGGGCAGCCCCTGGAGCGCGGCGGCCAGTTCAAGGCAAGACTCCGAGCGAAAGGGGGCACCCGCTTGCGCGGCCATGGCCTGATCAACCTGCATGGCCGCGGGGCTGAAAGCGGCGGTTGGGCCGGGAATCTCTCCGCATCCGCCAGCGGCCAGCAACGCAACGCTCGCAAGCAAAATGCGACCGAAAAGAAATTGCGGGGCTAATTTCATGGCCAGCCATTGCCGGTGTTATCGAGTTTTCAGCATAGACACGCCAAAATACATAATGCCATTCGTGCTTATCCAGCAATCGCTGATTTCGATTCCTGAAGCACATGCCGGGTGATTTCTGGCGGGCAGAAAAAGCGGGCGGGGACGCGGCAGGCGCCGGCGCCGGCGCTGGTGTAGCCCCGCAGGTTTTGAAATTGCCAGGGGCCGCGGATGGTCCAGCGCGGCGCGTGGCCATTGTTGAGGAGGGCGAACCCGCCGGGCAGGCAGATTTGGCCGCCGTGGGTGTGGCCGCAAAGAAAACCGGCAAAGCCCGCCGCGGCGGCTGCCGCGTAGGTGGACGGCGTGTGGGAGAGCAAAATGGAACAGGCGCCGGGTGGAATGGTGGCGCGGGCGCGGGGAACATCGGCGTTGTGGTAGGTGTGGTCGTCATCCACGCCGGCGAACCAGAGTTCCGCGCCAGCGCGGCGCCAGGGTGCGGCTTCGTTCAGGAGCACGCGCCAGCCCAGGGCTTCGAGGCCCGGGACGATTTCAACCGGGTCGTGATTGCCAAGCACGGCGAAGGCCGGCACGCCGGGACGAAGGGCACGGGCAACCTGGCCGCAGGCGGCGAGCGCGGCGTCCCATTCGTGATGGGTGTGGGCACGGTAATCACCCGTGAGGACGACGGCGTCGTATTCCCAGCCGGCGAGCGCGCGCAGCACCGCGGGGACGATGCCGGGGTCGAGGTCGGCGTGCAAGTCGCTGAGTTGCAGCAGGCGCGCGCCGTGAAAAGGCGCGGGCAGGCCGGGAAGGCGGAGGAGGTTTTCGCGGCGTTCGACGGCGAGCAGGTTGCGCCTCCCCCACCCGGCCAGGCCAGTGGCGCGCAGCAGTCCCGTCAGCACCCGCATGCGGCGCACCATGCGCTGCACATTGATGGGGCCGGCCTCGTCGGATTCAGGGTCAACCTCGATCCGGCGCTGAAACTGAAGGCGGCGTTCGAACGCGGCCGGGCCCAGCCGGGCCGAGAGCGCGGCGAGGTCGGCGGGAGAGAGTTCGGGGGGCGGAGCAAACATGTGCAACTGGAGAAGCTCATCCGAAACTGCCAGCGCGGGGCAAACCTGCCAATGGAAAATCGTGAATTTTCCCCTTGCGAAGCGGGTGGGTTTGGCGGCAAATTTCTTTTATCGTGTGGACCTTGATTTTCGTTTTATTGGCGCAAACGCCGAACCTCGCGGCCCCGAGCGCGCCACCGCCGGCCGCAGTCAGCGCGGCGGCGGCGGCCGCCGACAGCCGTGGAACCGGCGGGGCGGCCGCAGCGGGCCCGGCAGCCACCGCGAACACCACGGAGGACACCGTAGAGGCGACGACGAAGGCGAGCGCGATTGAGTTATTCAAAAGTCTGTACAAGCGATTTGTGGAATACCTGCCGCACCTGGGCAGCGCAGTGCTGGTCCTGCTGCTGGGATGGTGGCTGGCGGGGTGGATCAAGCGCATGCTGCGGCGGCTGATGGCGGCGCGGCACGTGGACCTGACACTGTCGTCGTTCCTGTCCAATTTATGCTACTGGCTGATCATCACAATTGTGGTGCTGGTGGCACTGCAGAACGCGCAGTTCGAGACGACGCCGTTTTCCGCGGTACTGGGGGCGAGCGCGCTGGCGGTGGGGCTGGCGTTGCAAGGCTCGCTGTCGAATTTCGCGGCGGGAGTGCTGATAATTCTATTCCGGCACTTCCGGGTGGGTGATTTCATCGAAACCGGCGGGGTGATGGGGACAGTCGAGGAAATCAGCATTTTCCACACGGCGATGTGCACGATCGACAACCGGGTGATCATCGTGCCGAACGGGAGCATCCTGAATTCACCGCTGACCAATTACAACGCGAAGCCGACGCGGCGGCTGGATATCGTCTTTAACATCAGCTACGGCTCGGAAATCAAGCGCGCGAAGGACATCATCCTGGCGGCGCTGAACACGGATGCGCGAACGCTGAAAGACCCGGCGCCGGTCGTGATGGTCAGCAACCTGGGGGAAAGCTCGGTGGACCTGCTGATGCGGGCCTGGGTCAAGAGCGAGGATTATTTCAACCTGAAGGTGGCGCTGCTGGAGGAAGTGAAGCTCCGCTTCGACGCCGCGGGGATTGACATTCCGTTCCCGCAACACGAGGTGCACGTGCGGCAGGTGTCGTGAACAGCGGCCAAGGCATGACCCGCCGCGGGGAGAGAACCGGCCGCCTCAATTCGGGCCGGGCGGGACATAGGTCCCAATGAAGCCGTGGATCTCATTGAGGGCACCAACCAAATCGGCCTCAATTTTGCGCACCTCCTGGCGCTTGACCACGCGGTCGCCAGGATTGGCGGTGGACATGCCTTCGCGGATTTGATCAATCTGATGAACGAGCATCATGGCCCGGGACCAGGTGGACTGCGCCAGCTTGGCATTGCCGACCTTGGGGGAGGTGTCCAGCAACGGGTCAATTTGCCTGCAGGCTTCGACAATTTTATCCCGGGTAGCATCCAGCGCGAAATTAGCCGCATCGCTGGAGGTCGCGATAATGGACTCCTGATCGGTCCGGTTTTGAGCCTCCATTTTTATCAGCGCAGCCAGGTTGGCATAAAGGACGGCAAATTGCCGCTTGGTTTTGATGTTGGGGTCGGCCAGATTGCGCAGATTGGGGGGAATCAGCTGGAGCAACGCCTGGCTGTCGTCGGAAAGTTTGGCCAAGTCATACACGTAGGTATTGCCATCGGCCAGTTGAAACTGGACGGAATTGCCATCGCGCCCGAGGACGTGGGCCTCGAGGGGCTGACCGGATTGCGCGGTCAGCGTGGCGTCGAACGGAAACTCGAAATCCAGGCTGGAGGGCAACCGGTCCAAAAATCGCTGGCTGGCGGTGGAGAAGGCGCGCAGCGGCCAGTAATTGACGCGGCCGGTGTCCGGCGCCGAGAATTTGACCACATAGGCATTGCGGTCTTCCAAGTGAAAAACATGGGCCTGGCCCTTGGCGTCGGTGAGGGTGTAATCAAACGGAAAAGAATATTCGAGTTGGTCCGGAAAGAATTGAAAGGCTTCGCGGTCGAGCAGCGAAAAATTGGCCACCGGGGCGTAGTAGGCACGGCCATCGTCGCCAAGGGCATACTTGAGGGAACTCGAATTGCGGCCTTCAAGCTGAATGGCCATTTTTTTGCCGTCTTTGCCGGTGACGGTGCATTTGAATGGATAAGCCAGAAGCAGGTTCTTGGGGAGGGAAGCGATGAGGCTTTGGTCGAGCGAGGTGAGCTCAGTGACGGGGAAATAGAGGGTGGCGCCGTCTGCGGTGGTGAACTTGACCAGGTCGGCATTGCGGGATTCGAGGCGATCGGCGATTAAATTCCCGTGGGAGTCATGAAAAGAATGATTGAGCGGAGTATCCACCGTCAGAACGCCGGAGAGCGCATTCAAGACGCCCTGGTCATCGGTGGAAAAAGATTGGAGGGGTTCGTAGTGGGTGGAGTTGTCGGAGACGCGGATGTAGCGCACCCAGTCGTCCGAATGGCCCAGAACGCGAATGGTGGCCGGGGGGTCGTCTTTGTCCCCCATGAAGCATTCGAGCGGGTAGTCGAGTTTCAAGTCTGAGGGAACCCGGCTGGCCGCCTGCTGCAGCGTTGGGGAAAGCGAGGCGAGCGGGAGGTAATGCGTCGTGTGGTCGGAGAGGCGGGTATATTTGAGGAGGTTGGCGTTGTGCGCTTCAAAGTGGACGAGCTGGGGGTGACCCGATGAATCCGCGATGGTTTGATCCGGTAAAACTTGCGGTGGCCGGTTGAAATAATACCAGGCCGCGCCGGTGGCGCCAAAGCAGAGCAGCGCCAGGATCAGTGAACCCCATGGTGGGCTGGGAGGAGGGGACGGCAGCGGTGACAGCCGTTCGAGCCGGCGCTGTACTTGGTCAAAGTCTACCATTTGAATAGCGTACGCGACGGAGAAAAATGCGGGCCGCCTCAATTCGCGGCCGGCGGGGCGTAGGCGCCGATGAAGCCGTGGATTTCGTTGAGGGCGGAAATCAAATCCGCCTCGCGCGCGCGAAAATTGACGAGCTGGACCTGGCGTTCGCCGCCGGAAGCGGCGTCCATGGTTTTTTGGATTTGGTCCAGTTGGTGAATGATGGCCATGGCCCGGGACCATGCGGCCTGGGCGTATTTGACATTGCCCGTTTTGGGCGACTGGTCAACGAGGGGGTCAATTTCCTTGCATACGGCAATAATTTCCTGGCGGCCGCCGTCGAGCATACCATTGTTCATCACGCCGGAATCGCCATTGTAAGCATCCACGTTGGCCCGGCTGATGGCGTCGGCTTTCATGAGGCCGGCGAGTCTGTCGCGCAGGTTGTCCAACTGGCCTTTGGCCTCGGCGGCGCCCCCGGAAAGGTTGGGCAAATTGGCGGACAGGAGCCGAAGGAGCTTCTGGCTGTTGTCGGAGAGTTTGGCGATGTCGTAAACGTAGGTTTTGCCGTCGGCCAACTGGAATTTCACCGCGGTGGCGTCACGGCCGAGCACATGGGCGTCGAGCGACTGGCCGGCTTGGGAGATGAGCGTGGCGTCAAAGGGAAAAGCGAAATGCAGGTTGGAGGGCAAGCGGCCAAGAAATTTCTGGCTCTCAATGGAAAGGGCCTGCACGGGCCAATAATTGCTGTGGCCGGTCTCGGGCACGGTGAATTTAACGACGTCGATATTGCGGCCCTCCAAGCGCACGAGATGCGGCTGGCCCTGGGCATCGGTGAGGGTGTAGTCAAAGGGGTAGGAGTATTCGAGCTTGATGGGCAATTGTTGGAAGACCTTGCGGTCCATCGTGGAAAAATCGGCATCGGGAGTGTAATGGATTCTGCCGTCGCTCAGGAGGGTGTATTTGACGGTTTCGGCGTTGCGGCCCTCGATCCGGATGGCGAGTTTGCGGCCGCTTTTGTCGGTGACCGTGCATTCGAGCGGGTACGCCAGGTGCAGGCTATAAGGGATGGTATCGATGAGGCTTTGGTCGAGCGAACTGAGTTCATGGACGGGGTAATAAATAACCGCGCCGTCCTTGGTGGTGAGTTTGGCGAGTTGGGAATTGCGGGCTTCAAGGCGGTCGGCGACGACGGCGCCGGAACTGTCGTGGAAAGGACGATCAAGGGGAGTGTCGACCGTCAGGGCCGCGGGCAGCGTTTTCAAAACCGTCTGGTCGTCGGTGGAGAAGGATTGGAGGGGCTCGTAATGAGTGATGTTGTCCGAAAGGGAGACGAAGCGGACCCAATTGTCGCTGCGGCCTTCGACGCGAATGGAAGCGGGAGGATGGTCTTTGTCCCCCATGAAGCATTCGAGGGGAAACTCGAGGTCGAGGTCGGAAGAAAGGCGGTTGGCGACATCCTGTTGGGCGATGGGGAGCGAGGAAATGGGGACGTAGTGGGTGGTGTTGTCGGAGAGGAGGGTGTATTTGAGGATGTCGCCTTTGCGGGACTCGAGGCGGATTTGCTGGGATTGGCCCTGAGCACCGGCCAGGGTTTGCTCCTGATGCGGACGACGCTGCCAATAGAAATAATACCAAGCCGCACCGGCCGCGGCTACGACGACAAGGATGATGAAGGGCAGAACCCAGGAAGAGTTCCGTGGTGGCGGCGGAGGCGGCGACTGCAGGCGGCGCTGGACGTTGTCGAAATCAACCATGAGATGTGTAACGAGGAAGGGGCGCGAATGAAGCCGGGTTCAGTAAGCGCCGACCGGGGCGTAGGCGCCAGCGAGGCGGTTTACTTCGTTCAAAGCGGCGATCAAATCGGCCTGTTTGGCGCGCAACTCGTTGCGATGCATGTTGCTTTCGCTGTCGGTGGCCGAGGTGATCGTGCCGCGAAGCTGATCAATTTGCCGGACGAGGCCCATGGCGCGCGACCAGGCGGCCTGGGCGAGCTTGGCATCACCTTGCCTGGGCGAGGGATCCAGCAGCGGATTGATTTGCCTACAGGCATTGGCGATGGCGTCGCGGTTGGAGTCCAACTCAAATTGAGCCGGGGTAGTTCCGGCATTGAAGGTGTAGCTGCCGCGGCTGCCGCTGCGCTGGGCCGCAATGGCCGCGCCGGTCTGTTTCGCTATTTGCAACTTGATCAGCAATTCACCGTCTTTCTTAATCAGCGTGGCGAGATTATCGGCAAGGGGCCGTAACTCGCTGTCAATATTTTGCACCTTCAACTGTCGGATAGAAACAGCCTGATCCGGATGATAAGCGGGCAGCATTTGCAGGAATTCCTGGCTGGCCGGGGCAAGCTTGGCCATGGCGTAAGTGTAGATCTTCCCGTCGGGCAACGAGAACTGGACGGAGGCCGAATCATGGCCGAGGATGCTGGCCTGCAATTCCTGGCCGGCGGCGGAGGTGAGCGTGGCCTCCAGGGGATAATTGACCCGCAACGTGCTCGGCACGAGGTTCAAAAAATTTTGCGTGTCGCTGGAGAAGCCCTTGATGGCGCTGAAATAGATGCGGCCGGAA
>DASZWY010000017.1:0-1873 GCA_035546135.1 Opitutales bacterium | reverse complement strand
GCGCTCTTCGGCGGTCTCCTCGGCTCGCTCTATTCCGTGCTGCAATTTTTCTTCTCGCCGTTCTGGGGCCGCCTCTCCGACCGCCTCGGCCGCCGCCGCGTGCTCCTCGGCACCGTCGCCGGGACGGCGCTGAGCTACCTGCTCTGGATTTTCGCCGGGCAATTCTGGATGCTCCTCGTCGCCCGCGGTCTCGGCGGCATCATGGCCGGCAACGTTTCCGTCGGCACCGCGGCCATTGCCGATGTCACCACGCCGGAAAAACGCTCGAAGGGCATGGCACTGGTCGGCATCGCTTTTGGTCTGGGCTTCATCCTCGGCCCTGCGTTGGGCGGCGGCCTTTCCCTCTGTGACATCACCGCCAGCCATCCCGGCCTCGCGGCCTACGGTCTCAATCCGTTTTCCATCTGCGCGCTCGCCTCATTCATTCTCGCGCTGGTCAATTTCCTTTGGGTGTTCACACGCTTTCCCGAGACCCTTCCGGTGGAACGCCGCGGCCACCTCGCGCCCGAGGAAGCGACCGCCAGCGTGCGCGAGCGTCTCGCCGCCGTGTTCAGCCTGGACCATCCCGCCGTCCACCGCGCCAATCTGGTCAACCTCTACTACACCATCGCCTTCAGTGGCATGGAATTCACGCTGACGTTTCTCGCCACGGAGCGTTTCGGTTACACCTCGAGCAAACTCGTCTACATCTTCCTCTTCATGGGCTTCATGATGGTGCTCACCCAAGGCGGCTTTCGCGGGGCCGCCAAACGCGTGGACGAACGCAAGGCCGCCGTCTTTGGCCTCCTGATGGGCGTCGCCGGTTTTTTGATTTTGGCCTTCGCGATGAAGCAGCGCTATTTCTATCCCGGCCTCGCCGTGTTCGCCGTCAGCGCCGGGCTCACCTCCGTTTGCCTGCCCGCGCTGGTTTCACTCTACAGCGGCGCGACCACCCAAGGCCGCCATATCGGTTCGGCCCGCGCCGCGCAGGCGCTGGGCCGCGCCATCGGCCCGCTCTTTTCCGCGCTGATCTATTTCCGTGCCGGCGCGAAAATTTCCTACACCGTCGGCGCCGTGGCGCTGCTGATTCCCGTCTGGCTATCTTTGAAGCTCCCGCAGCCCGACAAAGGCTCCGCCGCGAATTGATTAATGCCGGCGGCGCGGGCCGTGATGGCCCATCGGACGCGGGGGCAGGGCGGCGTTGCGCAAGCGGTAGGTGATGCGCGCCTTGTTCAGGTCATACGGGCTCATCTCCATCTTCACCATGTCGCCCACCGTGATTTTAATGAAATTCTTCCGCAGTTTGCCGGAAATGTGCGCCAGCACCAGATGCCCGTTGGGCAGTTCGACGCGGAACATCGTGCCAGGCAGCACGGACACGATCTTGCCTTCGACTTCGATGGCGTCTTTCGGATTGTCAGACATACGTAAGGAATAGGGTGAGCCAGCCAGACCGCAAACTTCCACGATGCCCGCGCCGCCCCCGCCTCGTCAAGCGGGAATTGACCCGCGCGCCCAATCCTGCCTCAGTGGCCCCATGAGCAAAGGCCCGCCCGGCGCGCGCATCTGCCCGTTTGAAAAACTCCACCCGTCCCTGCTCGTGCAGGACGACGAGTATTTCATGAAGCTCGCCTACAACCAGGCCATCGAGGCCTGGCGCGTGGACGAGACCCCCATCGGCGCGGTCATCGAAATCGGCGGTGAAATCATCGCCCAGGCCCACAACCTCGTCGAAAATTCCGGCGACCCCACCGCCCACGCCGAAATTCTCGCCCTCACCCAGGCCGCGAAGGCCGTCGGCGACTGGCGGCTCAACGGCGCGCGGCTGTTCGTCACCAAGGAACCCTGCCCGATGTGCTCCGGCGCCTCCATCATGGCCCGCGTCAGCGAAGTC
>DASZWY010000016.1:0-20764 GCA_035546135.1 Opitutales bacterium | reverse complement strand
CTTCACGTAGTAGTTGTCGGCGTCCTCATACAAATCGGCCGCCGGTGTCCCCGCCGAGCCCGCCAGGAACGTGTCGAACACGCCGCCCCATCGCGAGTTGGCCGGAAACAAAGCCCCGAAAACCCGATCGAAATCGGTTGGGGCCGGATACGCATAACGAATCAGTTTCATGGTGATGACCTCCTTGGATTAAAGTTAAGGTTCACCTTTGAATCATCATGAACTATGCCAGGATTTTATTCTCATAAGACGCTTATAGTAAACATTTTAAAGATTATAACGGGAGCGGGTTAAGAGACAATATGGCACACATTTTCCTTTTCCCGAAGGCGTCTCTAATGCGCCAAAACGGCGCAAAAACACCTATTTCTTCAAGATCACCCAAGTTGCGCCCCAGCCGCCACTCTGTTCATCACCTTGGCGAAAAGAATGCACGCGCGGCGATTTTCGCAGATAGGCATGAATGACTTCACGCAAAGTCCCGATGCCCTTGCCATGAATCAGCCGCACTTCCTTCCAGCCGCGTCGCTGGCTCTCTTCAAGAAAGGCCTCGACTACCGCCGTGGCCTCTTGGGGCCGAAAGGTATGCAAGTCCAATTCGCCTGCGATTGGCAGAGGATGCGGTTCGTTATCCCCGGCAGGCATGGCCCGCCTCGATTACGCCACCGCAACTTTGACTTTGCGCCGGCGCCAGCAGGCAAAACCGAGCGCTGCCGCACTGGCCAGCAACACCGCATCCGCGGGCTCGGGTATTGCCGACACCTGAAAGTTAGTCGTTGCCGTATAGAGAGCGACCGTGGTTCCGTTGGGCAGGAGGGTGCCGTTAAGCGCCGAGAATGCGTTAAACTCCAACTGGATATTCCAAGTCTCTCCAGCCTGCAGCAGGTTGCCCGGGATGGTGATGTTGCCGGAGCTGTCCATCAGGCCACCGTCAAAGCTGTCAAATTGGATGTCGTTTTGACCGCCCATAAAACCCGAAACGGGCGAGGCATCAATCCCGACGCGAAAATTACCCGTGGTGAAGCCCGCAATGGAGTTGGTCGAAATGACCAGGCTTTGCCCCTGATAGATTGTGTAGACCGTGCCGCTCCAGCTTCCCGGCACGCTCAGATTCGCAATCGGCGTATTGGTGTAAAGATCGCCATTGAGGCCGATATTGCCCGAGGAGCCGCCCATGGTCAGCGAGTAGGTGCCATTTGGAAACGCCGCATCCATGTCGCGCTGGGTGGCGTAGAGCTGTTTATACTTCCATTCCGAGTCGGAACCGCCCGGGGGATTTAACGAGTACACCGTGGCATTGCCGGGGGCGGTGAATTGATTCGGCGGAGTCGGGGTGTTGGAATCTTCCGTGGAGTTGCCGTTTTTGCCAATTTGCACGGAAAAATCATACGGGTTCGCATCGGCGACCACGGTGCTGTTTGCAATCTGGTCAAAATCCTGCTCTTTTTGCACCAGATAAAAATACTGGCCAAAGGCGCAAGGCGCGGCATTCAACAGGCCGAGCAGGGAAAGGAGCACGAGGTTTTTTTTCATAGTGGTAGGGCGTTGCCCCAAAAGGTAACGCAAGGCCGTTAAAAAGCAAGTTTTAAGCCGGAATGTCTCCAAATATAAAACCCTGCCAAAATCAGGCCGGCGGACCCAATTTCTTTTGCCCAGCATTACCGCCGGATTACGCCACGCGCTCGACCACCAGCAACGGCGGGGCGGGGCGCTTCGGCGCCAGCCGGTAGGCCGAGCGCAAATACTCCAGCGCCGCCTCGAGCTTCGACTCGTCGTTGTAGTGAATCATCATCAGCGGTTCGCCCTGCTTGACCTGGGTGCCGATTTTCTTCACTTCCGACACGCCGACCGCCGGATCCGGCTTGCCCTTCTTGTTTTGGGCGAGGACCTGCACGCCGCGCGCAATCATGCCCGCATTGATGGTGTGCACGTAGCCGCGCTTGGGCGCGGGCAGCTTGCGGATGTACTTTGCCGCCGGGAATTTTGACGGGTCGTCAATAAAGGCCGTGTTGCCACCCTGGGCGGTAATCATCTCCTTGAATTTCGCCAGCGCCGAGCCGTCGCTGAGGTGCTTCTCGACCGTCTGCTTGGCGGAAAGGGTCGAGCCGGCGACCCCGGCCAGGCGCACAATCTCCATGCCCATCTTGAGCACGAGTTCCTTCAAATCTTCCGGGCCCTCGCCCTTGAGCAGCTTGACCGCCTCGGCCACTTCGAGCGCCGTGCCGACGGTGTCGCCCAGCGGCTGGTTCATGTCGGTCACGAGCGCGACGCAGCGGCGCTTCATGCCCCGGGCCACGCGGGTAATCGAGCGCGCCAGTTGTTTGGCCTGCTCCAAATCCTTGAGGAAGGAACCGTTGCCCCACTTCACATCGACCGCGAGGCCCTCGGCCCCTTCGGCGAGTTTCTTCGACAGCACGCTCGCCGTGATGAGGTGCAGGCTCGGCACCGTGCCGGTTTCCTCGCGCATCTTGTAAAGTTTGGTGTCCACCGGCGCGATATCGGCGCTCGGCGCATAAATCGCGCAGCCAACTTTGATGAGCTGCTCCACAAATTGCTTCAGCGGCAAGTCCGCCCGGAACCCGGGGATGGCTTCAAGCTTCTCGACCGCGGTGATGACAAAATCCTCGTCCACCCCATTGACGCAGGGCATGACCACGCCGCAGGCCGCCGCCAGCGGCGGCAGCACCAGCGCCGTCTTGTCGCCCACGCCGCCGGTGCTGTACTTGGCGATTTTCGGCCGCGAAATGCGCGACAGGTCCACGACTTCGCCCGAGAGCATCATTTCCTCGGCCAGCGTGGCGGTTTCCTGGGCGGACAGATGCTTGAAATAAATGGCCATCGCCAGCGCCGAGAGCTGGTGGTCCGGCATCTCCTCGTCGAGAATCGAATCCACGATGAAACGGATTTCGTCCTCGGTGAACTCGCCGCCATCGCGCTTCTTCTCGATGAGATACGAAAACGAGGGCTGGATGAATTTGCGGGAATTGGACCCCGGCGCAGAGGTGAAATCAGAGCTCATGGAGGTGGCGGGATACGGGCATACAACCGGCGACTGCCGGGAACTATGCCCGTAAACCTTTACGGGTTAGCGCATTAGGCAACCGGTTGTCAAACCTATTTTCGGGTATCCGAAAATAGGGCAAAATTGCCGCCCGCCGTGCGGCCATTTATCTCCGCCACGGAAACTTGCTGGGGCCGGTCAATTCCGACTCCTCCCCGCGCTTGAAAATGCCCACCGACACCCACGCCAGCAGCACCAACAACACCGTCAGGACCGACACACTCAACCAAGGATTGAAAAACATGTGCTCGCGCCCCAGCAGCGCCCCGCGCAGCAAGTCCACCCCGTAGGCCACGGGGTCCAGATGCGCCAGTTTCTGCATCCAGCCTGGCGCCGGTTGCAGGGGATACATTGCCCCGGACATAAAATACATCGGCAGGATCACCGTGTTGATGACCACCGGGAACACCGTGGCCGAGGTGAACCGCGCCGCCAGTGCCACCCCCATGGCTGAGAACGTCAGCGACGCCAGCACCATCGCCGGAATCAATAACAGGATGCCCAGAAAATCGGTGTTCAGGTGCATGAACGGCACCACCAGCAACAGCAGTCCGCCCTGGATGAGCGCCTGCACCGCGCCGCCGATGATTTTGCCGGCCGCGATGGACTCCCGCGCCACTGGCGCCACCAGCACCGCCTTGAAGAATCCGATCTGCCGGTCGAAAACAATCGAAATGCCCGCAAACGTCGCGGTGAACAACAGCGACAACGCGATGACGCCCGGGAAGATAAACCCGCGATAGTCGCCCGCCGCCGGCATCCGCCCCATGCTTGCGCCCAACCCCGTGCCCAGCACGAAGAGATAAAGCAGCGGCTGCACGAGCCCCGGGAACAACCGCATTGGCTCCTGCAGGTAGCGCTTCATGTCGAGCGCCACGATGGCCCACACGCCCTTCATGGCCGCCCTCCCCACGGCGCTCGCGTCGCGCCGTTTTTGGCAGTTTCGTCCGCCAGGCCGCGGCCGGTGATTTTCACAAAGACATCCTCGAGGCTCGGGGCGTGCACTTCCACGCGCACGACCGCCACCGGCAGGTCTCGCAGCAGCACCGGCACCACCGCGGCCGGGTCTTTTTGTTCGAGCATGATGGGCTGCACCTGGGCCGCCGGCTGGTAACCGCGCGCCACCAGCCACTCGCGCGCCTTGGCGTCGTCGGCGGTGTGCAGCCGGATGACCCCGCCGCCCATTCGCGATTTTAAATTCTGCGGCGTGTCCAGCGCGACGATGCGGCCTTCCGAAATCATCGCGATGCGGTCCGCCACCTCGGCCTCCTCCATGTAGTGCGTGGCAAAGACGATGCTGCGCCCGCTGCTCGTCAGCCCGCGCACTTGTTTCCAAAAACCGCGCCGCGCCTCCACGTCGAGGCCCAAGGTCGCTTCATCCAGAAACAATACCCGCGGGTTCGTCACCAAGGCCCGCGCCAGCTCGACGCGCCGCCGCTGGCCGCCGGAGAGCCGCTCGGCCTTGCGGTCGGCCGCCTCGGCCAGGTTCAATTCGTTCAACAATTCGTCCGTGCGCTTGTTTACGCCCGCGCCGTCGAGGCCATAGAGCCGCCCCATCAATTTCAAATTGTCGCGCACCGTCAGCGTGCGTTCGATGGCCGGCTCCTGGAACACGATGCCGATTTCCCGCCGCGTCGCGTCGCGCTCCGTCACCACATCGCGCCCCAGGACCCGGGCGGAGCCCGCCGTCGGCGTGCGCAGGGTGGACAAAATCGAGAACAGCGTCGTCTTGCCCGCGCCATTCGGCCCCAGCAGCGCGAACATCTCCCCGGCGCCAATGGATAGGTCGACGCCCCGCAAGGCTTCCACCTTGCCGTAATTTTTTACGAGTCCCTTAACTTCAACTGCGGGGGTATTACTCACGGAAGGTGCAGTAAAACACCATTTCCCCAACAAGGAAGCTCTTTTTATTCCGGCAGTTCCCGGCCTTTGGTCTCCGGCGCGAACCAGACGACGATCATTCCGAGGAGATAAATTAACGAAATGACCTCCCCGGCTTTGGCGTAATCGCCGTGGAAATAACCCATGAGCGACCCCATTTGCAGCGCGCCCGCCGCCGCCAGCACCCGCCCGGCGTTATACGCCAGGCCCTGCGCCGTCGCCCGCGCGCGCGTCGGAAATAATTCCGGCAGATACAGGGGAATCAGCCCGTAAAACGCCGCCGTCACCCCGCCGACCAAAAACGTGAACCCGAGAAACGACGGCCCGTAGTGATGCTGGAAATTGAACATCGCCAGGCACGACGCCAGCGACATCACGCACAGCCAGAAATACGCCGCCCGGCGTCCGCACCATTCCGCGAACCACGCGCCGAAGATGCACCACGTCATGGCGCCGAACGCCGACCAGAATTGCGTCCACGCCTTGGCCGAGTGGATTTCGCCGTGGGTCAGGCTGTCCGCCCACAAGGGCAGCCATTGCACCAGCCCCCACGTCACCAGCAGCGCGATGCCGCACAGCGCCGTCGCCACCGCGGTGCGCTTCCACAGTTCCCGTGAGAAGATTTCCCGCAGTGGTGTCGCCGGCGCCTGCGCCGTGGCGTGCCGCCACGACGGGGATTCCGGCACCCACAGCCGGATAAAAAATGTCAGCAGCGCCGGGGCCGCGCCCACCAGCGCCACCCAGCGCCACGACTCCACCGTCACCGAGACGGTCAAGCCGATGAGCGAACTCAGCATGAACCCCGCGTTGCCCGCCGCGCCGATGACCCCCGCCAGCGCCGGCCGGCTTGCGTCCGTCCACAATTCCATCACCAGCGCCACGCCGAGCGACCATTCGCCGCCCATGCCGAGCGCCGCCACAAAGCGCAGTGCGCCGAGCTGCGCCGGCGTCTGCGCGAAATACACGAGCCCCGTGAACAGGGAATAAATCAGGATGCTCGCGCACAACGCCCGCACACGCCCGACACGGTCGCCCAGCCACCCAAACACCAGCCCGCCGAACGCCGCGCCGAGCAGGAACAGCGCCGTGATGACGCCCATCCAGTGCCCCACAAACGCGTCGTCGCCCGTCTGCCCCTGCATCTGCTGCAGGGCGGGCCGCGCAATCAGCGGAAATATGCCCATCTCCAGCCCGTCGAACATCCAGCCCAGAATCGCCGCCAGGAACGCCAGCCGCCGCTGGGTGGGTGTAATCGGGGGAAGCATGGCCGTTTATGGCGTTATCACCGTCGCGTTGGCCGGATACGCAAAGCCTTGCCAGCAGGCGTCGAGAAATTTTGCGTCGGGTTTTCCATCCTGCACGATGAAGCGGTAGCGCGCCACGTACGGCTGTGTTTTCGTGATGGTGAATCCCGCGTTGATCACCGGCGCATACATGAAGAACGGCCCGTCCGGATTCATCCGCACGGTCTGCGGCGCGCGAAAATTCGCCGGGTCGCACAACACCGCGATGCCCGCGGGCTGGCCGACGACATTTCCGCCCATGAAAAACCACCGTGCCGGCTGGTTGTTGGCCTTCACCCGGTTGGTCGCGCCTTCCGAGGTCAGCACCCATAGGTCGCTTTTTTCCTCCCACTCGGCGTGTCCGCGCACGCCCAGGCCGCCGTAAGTGTATTTTTGCACCTCGAGCGGATCGTTCGTCGCCGGGGTCTGGGTGAACTCCAAATCGAACATTCGCGCAGGGAGGCCTGTTGCGGCGAAAAGTTTTACGCGCCAGGTTTCGTCGAGCGCCGCCACCGGCGGCGACACCGTGCGGTCCATGAACTGATGCCGCGCCTCAAAGCCCGCGTCCACCGGCCCGTCCCACATCCGGTCCAGTCCCGCGAATGTCACCGTGCCGCCATAGGCGTAATGCGGATTCCAGAAATCCACGTGCCGGCCCTGAAAATACGAACTCGCCCATGCCGTCCAAATGCCGTGGTCGTGCGGATGGTCCGCCGGGTAGGTGTCGGAAATTTGCACGCCTTTTGGGGTGTAAATCGGATAGAGAAACGCTCCGCGCCAGATTTTCTGGTCAATCCCCTCGCGCGGCGGCGGGGCCAGATCCATCTGATAATAGCAGACCGGCTGGCCGTTCACGTCCAGGCGCAACCGCCCGTTTTCACGCGTCACCGTGGCCGCCATCGTCTCCTTTGGCAGCGGATGAAGCGCATACGTCAGGGTTTCGCCGGCTTTTTGAAACGGGATGAACCCCGTGGCCTGGCCTTGGTTGTCCATTTGCAAAGGCACCGGCTGGCGGTCGCCCCATGCATCCCAGAGCGCCAGTGGCCCGGTGGGCACGCCTTTGGGCACGGCGAACGTGACCACCTCGCCCGCGCGGTCGAAATCCGCCGCCGCGATTTTTACCAGCCAGTGTTCCCCCGGCAATTCCGGCGGTTTGCGGCGGCCGGGCGAATCCCCAACTGTTGCATTGTCCAAAGGCGCGCGGCACCCGGTTCCGAACAAGGCGGCGCCGAACAAAAACACCAAAACCGACCGGGGTATCGTCATCTAGCGTTTTTTATACCGGAGCACCCGGGCGGGGGGCAAGTTCCAGAATACATATTCCGTCGAGTGAAATTCAAATGGCCGCGACCCGTTGATCCACCGCTTGTAAGTATGGTAGGTGAATTGCACCCAGCATCCGCCCGGCTGGAGCACTTCGTGAATTTTTCGCGTGACCTGCGCCTCCAGCTCCTTCGGGAACGAACGCAGCGGCAGGCTCGAAATCACCGCGCCCGCGTGCTTCTGGCCGGTGTGCTCGTGCAAAATCGCATCCAATTCGCCCGCGTCCCCGGCGACCACGCGGATTTGCGGAAAGCGCTTGCGCAGCAACGCGGCCAGTTCCGGCGATTTTTCGACGGCGATGAGCCGCGAGGGCGCCAGGCCGCGCTCCAGCAGCGCCTCAGTCACCACGCCGGAGCCCGGCCCCAATTCGAGGATGGTGGAGTGCTCGTCGTCCGGCAGCCACCGCGCCATCGCGCGCGCCAGCCGTGGCGAACTCGGCGCAATCGCACCCATCTGCCCCGGTTTGCGCAGGCATTCCTGGATGAACAGCGCCGTGCCGTCCGAATTTTCGCGTTTGGCGTGGGCCATGAAATAATGGGGGTTGGTCGGCGGGAAAAAAGGGGTGGGCTTGCGCCGCCGGCGTCACGTTTGACGAAATTTTTGCGAATGCCAATGAGAAAAAGGTTCGCCAACCCCGCTAAATGCTGCGTGACTTTGCCTCGTCACCCGACCGTTGCGTGACTGTCATTTACGACGCTTTTTCTCATGCGCCACTCCTCTCCCCATTCCCGCAAGGCCGCCGGCCTGATGTTGGTCGCGCTCGCTGTTTCACTGCCCCCGCCCGGGCATTTGTTTGCCGCGACCGAACCCGCCCCCGCGGCGGCTCCGGCCACCGATGGCGTCGCCGCTTCCGTCGTCAAAATTTTCGCCACCGTCCGCTACCCTGACATTTTCAAGCCCTGGACCAAGCAAAGCCCGTCGGAAATCAGCGGCACGGGCGTCATCATTGACGGCCACCGCATTCTCACCAATGCGCACATGGTTGAATACGCGAGCCAGATTCAGGTGCAGCCCAACGGCTCCGGCGAGAAGATTTTCGCCACCGTCACCGCCGTCGCGCCAGGCATTGACCTCGCCCTGCTCACCGTCAATGACCCGACGTTCTTTGACAACCGCCCCGCGTTGCCCCGCGCCACCAAGCTCCCCAGCAACAAGGACGCCGTGCTCGTTTACGGCTACCCGACCGGCGGCGACAACCTCTCCATCACCAAGGGCATTGTCTCGCGCATCGAGTTCGTCCCCTACAACGATTTCACCGATGGCCTGCGCATCCAGATTGACGCGGCCATCAACCCCGGCAATTCCGGCGGTCCCGCCGTGGTGGACAACCAGATGATCGGTCTCGCCTTCAGCCACCTCACCAACGCGCAAAACATCGGCTACATCATTCCTTGCGAGGAAATTGAACTCTTCCTCAACAGTGTCGCCAAGGGCCCCTACGCCAAGCCCGGCATGTATGACGACCTGCAGACGCTCGAAAATCCCGCCCTGCGCCCGTTCCTCAATATCGACAAGACCGTCCACGGCATCATCGTCAACCAGCCCTTCAGCAAGGACGCCGATTACCCGCTCAAAAAGTGGGACATCATCACCAAAATCGGCGACACGCCGGTGGACGATCAGGGCATGATCAACCTCGGCGACGGTTTGCGCGTGGGCTTCCAATACCTCATCCAGAAAATTGCCAAGGACGGCAAGGTGCCGCTCACCATCGTGCGCGATGGCAAGCCGCTCGATATTCAACTGCCGGTTTCGGCGGCCCGCCCGCTCCTCATCCCGTCGTTGGCCGGCAAATATCCTTCCTATTATATCTTCGGCCCGATGGTCTTTTCCACCGCCACCGAGGAATTCGTCCAAAGCCTCGGCAGCAGCATGTTCCAGTTCCTGGGCTTCATCGGCAGCCCCATCGTCACCCGCCGTGGCGACCAGCCGGCTTTTCCCGGCGAGGAACTCGTCGTCGTTTCCTCGCCGTTGTTCACCGACAGCATCAGCTTTGGCTACGAGACCGACCCGCGCGCCTGGGTGGTCAAAAGCGTGAACGATACTCCCATCAAAAACCTTCGCCAGCTTACCCAGGTGCTCAACGATTCCAAAGACCCGTTCCTCAAGTTTGAATTCTACGGCAAGGAGCAGGAGACGTTTGTCTTCCCGCGCCTGGCCATGAAGGAGTCCACCGAAGCCATCCTTAACGACAACGATATCCGCTCCCAAGGCTCCGCGGACCTGAAGTGAGTTGGCCAGGCCCGAGGTCCTCGGCGGGCCTAGCGCTTTTCCATAGCGGCGGAGTCTGGCTGCGTCCGCCACGCCTCCGTTAACTCAATGCCCATTCGCGTCCGCGCAAATTCCGCCAGGTCCGCCGGTGGCGGCGCGGAAAAATCACCGAGGCCCTCGCCGAGAAACCGCAGCCGCGCCGCGTGCAAGGCTTGCCGGCGGATGGGCAGCATGGCTGCGTGCCGCGGCGTCCAGCCGGTTTGGGCAAATTCCAGATACAGCGACGCGTCCGGCCCGTAAAGTTTGTCGCCCACGATGGCGTGACCGAGGTGTGCCGCATGCACGCGAATCTGGTGCGTTCGCCCCGTCAAGGGTTCGACGCGGGCCAAGGTGAAGCCGTTTTTGGCGAGCAGCGGCATAAAGCGGGTCTGGGCGGATTCCGCACCCGGCTCGTCCGCCCTCGCGGCGCGCCGTTTTACCGCGACGGCGCTGTTTTCATCGCGGGCAATCGGCGCGTCCACGGTCGCGGCTTCGCGCATTTCGCCTGCCAGCAGTGCGAGGTAGGTTTTTTCCACCCGGCGTTCCTGCATCGCCATCTGGTACTGCCGCGCCGCCGCCGGATTTCTTGCCACCACCACCACGCCGCTTGTCTCGCGGTCCAGGCGCGTGACCAGATGCAGCGTCGGTGTGCCAAGGTGTTCCCGCAACGCCCCGACCAGCGAAGACCACGGCCCGCGCTTGGACGGATGGCACACCACCCAGCCCGGTTTGTTCACGACGATGATATCCGCGCTTTGCGCCATCACCCATTGCGCCAGTTGCGCCGGTTCAATCAGCGGCAGCTCGGTCGTTGGCGATATTTCACTCACGGCGCGCTCAGGAGAGGACCGGCGGCGCCGCGAGCGGAGTTTTTTTGCCGGGGCGGCAGGCCACCCAAATCAGCAGCCCCATCGGCCAGAAGGTCACCGCCACCATCAGGACGGAGGCCCACGCCGTCGCGCCGCGCGCTCGTGCATCGCGCCACACCCAGGCCAGCGAGCCGCCGTAAACGCACGTCAGCGCCATAAACAGCAAACCGCCCCACAACAGCCCGAGCGCATTGAACACCGCCGATGCCGCCACCAACAACACCGCCGCGGCGCACACCAGCAGGATAATCATCGAAAAGATGAAAATACCCAGATTCATGGGGGAAAGCTACCGGCCTCCCCCGGGGCTGTCAAAAATCATTTCCCCGGCCGCTTCGACTCCTTGCGCAGATTTTCCAGCACGGCGAAAAAGTCCGGAAAGGTCTTCGCGCAACACGCCGGGTTTTCGATTTGCAGCCACGGCTGGCCGTTCTCCAGCAAGTCATGGCAGCCCAGAATCCCAAAACTCATCGCGACCCGGTGGTCTTCGTAAGTCTCGATGCTCAGCCGTTTTTTCGCCTTCACGCCTTTCGCGGCCAGCGTCTTGAGCTTTTTCAGGTTCGGTGTGATGACCAGCCCGTCCTCGAATTCCTCCACGCCCTGGCCGAGTTTTTTCAGTTCCGTCGCCATCGCCTGCACGCGGTCGGTCTCCTGCTTGCGCGTGTGCGCGATGCCGACAATGCGCGTGGGCCCCTGCAACAGCGGCGCGACGGCCGCCAGGGTCAAAAATGTGTCGGAGAACGGATTGAAATTCTGGTCCACGCCACGGCCGGTGCCGCTGAAGGCAATTTCCGTGTGGTAGGCGTTCTTTTTCACGTGCAGTCCCACCGCCTGCGCCACGGTGAGAAAACCGGTATCGCCCTGCAAATCGGTGTTCTCGCCCAGGCCCATGATTTGGTAGCCCGGCGCCGCGCCGCCCGCCGCCAGCGGCAGTGCCACAAAATAACTCGCCGCGGTGGCATCCGGCTCGACGTGGTAAAATTGGTCGAAGCCCGGCGCGTCAATGTCCGGGACAAACCCGCGGCTGAACCGGGGAATCATCTTCGCCGTCATCCGCACAAACGGTTCCGATACCAGTTGCCCGGCGCGACGCACCTCCAGCCGGTCCTTGGCCCAAGCCGCGACAATCATCATCGCCGACAAAATTTGCGACGACGCCGACGCATCCACCTCGACCACGCCGCCCTTCAGGCTGTGCGTGTGCAGCACGAACGGAAAATGGTCCGGCTGGCCGGAAAATTCGATCTCCGCGCCCAGCGCCCGCAGCGCGTCAAGCAGGCCCTTCATCGGGCGCGCCCGCATCGGCTCGTCGCCGTCGAGCGTATAAACGCCGCGCTTTTTCAGGCACAACATCGCCGTCAGGAACCGCGCCACCGTCCCCGCGTTGCCGACGTGGATGTCCGCCTTCGCCTCGGGAATCATCCCGCCATGGCCCTCGACGCGGATGGATTTGTCCCGGCTGCTGGTGTGGATTTTAAAGCCCAGCTTGCGCAGCGCCGCCACCATGATTTCGGTGTCGCGGCTGAAGAGTGCGCCGCGCAGCGTCACCGGGTCGCGGCACAACGCCGCCAGAATCAGCGCGCGGTTCGTGATGCTCTTCGAACCGGGCAGCTCCACCGAACCGCGCACCGGCTTGGTGAAGGGCGTGATGGGGTGGGGGTCTTTCATGCCTTGCCTCCGAGCGGCCGCAGGCGCACGCGGTAATCCCGCCCGCGTTCGAGCAAATGCAGCAGCGCAAACGGCTCGCCGTTATGCAGCGCCACGCGCAGGGCCTCCAGTTCCTTTTGAAAGCCCTCCAGCGCGCGGGAAATTTCCTCGCGGTTCTCGAGCGCGATGGCCTTCCACAGCGCCGGGTCGCCCGCGGCGATGCGCGTCGAATCGCGCAATCCCGGCCCGGCAAAATGCGCCCACTTCGGGTCGCGCGTGCTCAGGTACGCGCAATACGCCGACGCCAGCAAATGCGGCAGATGGCTCAGGTGCGCGACGATTTCATCATGCACCTCGGGCGTGGTCGTCGCCACCTCCAGGCCCAGCGCCTTCCAAAATTTGATCAGCCGGTCTAGTTGCTTGGGCGCCGTGTCGAGCAGCGGCGTCACAAAACCGGCGCGACCCTCGAACAATTCCGGCGTTGCGTATTCCAGCCCGGTTTTTTCCGAGCCGGCCATCGGGTGCGAGCCGATGAAGCCGATTTTCTCCGGCAGCACCGCGCGCCCGTGCCGGCAAATGAGGCTTTTGGTCGAGCCCACGTCGGTCACCAGCGCTCCGGCCTTCAGTTTTGGCGCGATTTTTTCCAGCAGCGGCACAATCGTGTCCACCGGCGTGCAGACCACCACGAGGTCCGCCTTCGCCACGGCCGCGCCCGCGTCCGCGTAAACCTGGTCGCACCACGGCTGCCCCTTGCATTTCGCGCGCGTCTCCGCGCGGCGCGACCACGCCGCCGTGCGCTGGCACAGCCCGCGCTCCTTCGCCGCCTGCAGCAGCGACGCGCCGAGCAGCCCCGGCCCCAAAATGGTGATTTGCTTGAACATGGCCTAGCTGCCCGGTTTGACGACGGGCTTCTGCGCCAGCTCCGGCGGCAGCTGGTTGGCCTCGTAGGTCGGGAAACTCATTTCCAGCAGCGCCGTGTGCGGCACGCTGAAGCGCGCCTGGCCCTCGCTGCGGTCCACCAGCACCAGCACCGCCACCGGCACCGCCTGCGCCGCCGTGATGAGGTCCAGGCACTCCTGCACGCGACCGCCGCGGGTGATGACATCCTCGACGACCAGCACGCGTTCCCCCGGCGCAAATTTGAAATTGCGCCGCAGCACGAGCTTGTCGTTGGCCTTTTCCGCAAAAATGTAGCGCTTGCCGGTCTGCCGGGCGATTTCCTGGCCCAGCACCAGCCCGCCCATCGCTGGGGCCAGCACCGTGGCAAAGTCGCGCTGGGGGAACTTTTTCAGCAGCAGTTCGCACAGCCGCGTCACCGCCGCCATGTCCTGGCACACTTGCGCGCATTGGAAATAATGCGCGCTATGCAGCCCGGAGCGCAGCACAAAGTGACCCTCGAGCAGCGCGCCGGTCTTCTTGAATATCGGGAGAACCTCCTGGGCGGTCGAATCCATCCGCCCACGGTGAGGGATGAACGCCCCGTCGGCAACAATTTCTGCAGTCGCTCTTTTCTTGACCCCCCCGTCACTTTCCGGCAATTTCTCCCCCTTCCCCCTTCGGCGAGTTAGCTCAGTTGGTAGAGCAGAGGACTGAAAATCCTTGTGTCCCCGGTTCAAATCCGGGACTCGCCACCATTTTGCCGTTTGAGCCGACCACTTTTTTAGCCCGCTATTTTTCCGCCGCCGGCTCGCCGTAAAAAATGCCGCGGCCGTTGGTGCCGATGTAGACGCGCCCGTAGATTCGCGGGTCGCCGGTGACGATGGTCGGATAATTGCCATACTGGTGCTGGTCGTCGTTGACGCGCACCCAGGTCGCGCCGGCGTCGTCGCTGCGGAAAATCCCCCCCACTTCGCCCACATTGCCGGTCATATAAAGCGCCGGATAATTTTTGCCCGGAGCGGCTTTGCCGAAGCCCATCGTGTAAACCGCCGCCGCGCTTTCCACCGCGATGAAATTGGCTCCCCCGTCAATGGAATGATACAACCGCCGCCCGGCTACCGCCCATAAATCGCCTTCTTTGCCCGGCACGACCAGCAGCCGCGGCCCGCCGCCGCGAGCGCCCCCGCCGCCGGCGGGCAATCCGGCCACGGCTGTGCTCGCAAAAATGGCCCCGCCGTCCGTACTGGTCAGGATTGCGCCATTCGCGGCATCGAGTGCATAGAATTTTTTCGCATTTGCCCGGTCGGCCACCGGACGCAGTCCCGCGCGCAAGCCCGCGCAGGGCGTCCAGGTCTGCCCGCGGTCCGTGGAAAACGACGGCGTGCCACGCGTGCAGAGAAAGGTGCCGCCGTCTGCGGAGACGATGACTGTGCCTTGCGCTTGACCGCCGCCACCACCGCCGCGCCGGCCGGTAGTGGTGGTGGCCGCCGGCGCATTCAAGGGTTTCCAGGTGGCGCCGCCGTCTTCCGAATAGGAAAACGCCGTCGTATTATTGGCTGTGCCGCTGCGGACCATGACTTCCGGTTGCAACTCCGCATAATCGAGCGAATAGGTGTTGGTGAAAACCGGTTCCTTCGACATCCCCGTGGCCGGTGACACCGCAAAATCATCGTGGCGAAATCCGCCGATGTCGCCCACCGCGCTTAGCAGGTGCGCGCCGGCAGGCGGGCTGATTAAATCCAGCACTGCTGTTTCTTCGATGCCGGCAGCCGCCACGGTCCAATGCGTCGGCTGGCCCGGCAGCACATTGGCGATATCATGGGTGCCCCAAATCGTCGCACCGGTTCCAAACAGCACGTGGTCGCCGTCGAAGGGGTCAACCGCCAGCGCGCTAATCCACCAGCCGAAGCGCACGGTGTCGCGCCCCCAATGCAAATATGGCGACAGGGTGGGGTCCATTTGCGCCTGCGCGCGCACCTCCTTCCAGGTCGTGCCGCCGTCGGTGCTGCGGTACAAATCGTCGCCGGGATTCCAATGGTCGAGGGTCGAGACGATCAGCGTGCCAGGATGTTGGCGGTCAACGCTCACGCCACTGAATCCGCCCGGGCCGCCGGTCAATTTCGGGGAAATGTCCGTCCATTGCCCGTTCTTGGTGTCGAGCTTCCAAACGGCGCCGGTGATGGTGACGCCCGGCGGGGTGTTTGGCCCGATAACGCTGCTGTAGGCAATATAAAGCACGCCGTTGCCGTCCAGCGCCGCATGGTGCGGCAGCAACCCGGCGGGTTGACTCGCCACGGCTTCCCAACTCGCGCCGGCGTCCGCGCTGTGGAAAAGGTGCGCCGGGCTGTTGTCGGCCACGCCCACATAGAGACTTTTCGTCGGATGGCCGTCCGGCGTCCCCTGCGGGTCAAAAATCACAAACGCCACGCCGGCGGAAATGTTCGCGGTCAATCCGCCCCCGCCCCGCCGTGCGCCGCTGGTGCCGGCAAACGGAAAATTTTCCACCTTCTTCCACGTCGCCGCGGCGTCCTCGCTTTTCCAGAGACCATCATGCCGGGAGCCAAAATACAGCACCTGCGTGTCCGCCGGGTCCACCGTCAGCCGCTCGCCGATGCCGCGCCCGTCCTCGTTGCCGCCCATGCGAAAGGGCACCTCGGTGATTTTAAAAGTTTTTCCGCCATCGTCGGAACGCAGGATGGCCGCCTGGCCGCTTCCGTACATTCCACCCGCGATATACAACTTTTGCGGATCCCGCGGGTCGGGCGCGATGCTTTCGCAGCCCAGATAGTTCCAATTCGCCGGCCCGAGAAAATCCGTCAGCGGCATCCACTGTTGGGCGGAGGCGTCCCAACGGTAGCCGCCGCCGATGTCGGTGCGGCAGTAGATTAAATCCTTTTGGGCGGGACTAAAAATAATTCCTGGCACATAACCGCCGGCGATGATGGCCACATTTTTCCATTGATAGGGCGCCACGGCGGGTTGCGCTGCTGCGACCGTGGCCACTCCGCCGGTCAGCACGGCCATCCAACTCCTTCGCGCAAGAAGTCTCCAGCCGAACAGGAAATGGCATTTCATGGGGTGGGGCGGGCTGCGCCCTGTCCGCCATTCCTAGGCCCCTGCCCGGCGTGCTCAAGCAAAATTCCCGCCGCCGCCCATTTACTTCTTGAAATACGGATCCACCACCATGGCCTCAATCTGCCGCATGATGCGGCTGGAAAGGCTGCCAACTTTGGCGTGGTCATAGGCGGGTACATTGGTGACCAGCCAGATGATGACCACCAGCGCATACACCACTGAAATAACCACGCTTGTGTAAACCAGCGCGATGTTCGACCCATAGACGCGCACCGCTTCGCCATGGGGCGTCAGCACATGGACCAGGTAGCGCCAGATCCCAAACGTCAGCCCGGGCAACGCCGCCAGAAATGCGCCAAAAAACAATTGCGCCGATTCGCGGGTGGGCGCGACATCCTTGCGTTTGAGCCGCAGCAGCAAATACAGGCTGTAAAACAGCAGCACCAAACCGCCTTCCAAAAACTCCATCCCCCGGTTGTCAATTCCCCGCCGGTGATAGGAGCCGCCGATGAGCAGCATTTGCCACCCAATCCAGGAAAGTGTGACCATGGCCGCCGTCAATCGCAGCGCATAACCATGCAAAGTTTGCGAACTTGTCCCCTTGACCATTGTAACGCTGATGGCGTTCATTGTTTTATTAGAGAATGGGCGTGGCTGGCAGGGGTGATGCCAAGGAATTATTTTTTGGGTGATTTACCGGGGTCAAGCTATCAATTTACGCGTTAGTTTTCAAGGAAAAGATTCGGTTTTTATGCCGCCGGAGTTCAAAACCGGGCAAATACCCCAGGGACGAAGCAAATGTCGCGCCAACGACGACTTACGCAATCAATTTGACCTCGCCCCTTCCGCCTGCAAAGCTCGCCGCTTCCAGCATGCAAAACGTCGTTTTGGACGAACCCTACGTCCTCGTTCCGCCCAAACACGGCGCTTTTTGGTCCAACATCCTGCGCCATGTGCTGCCGGGTTTTCTGCGCAAGAGCTACGGTGTGGTCCAATTCGAATATCAACACCTCGAGCGCCTGCAGGCCTCCTTGCGCGCCGGGCATGGGATTGTATTGATGCCCAATCACAGCCGGGATGAGGACGGCCTCGTCATGGGCATGCTCTCCTGCAAAATTGGCCGCTGGTTTTATTATATGTCCAGTTGGCACCTCCTCAAAGGCGGTTTCGCCAAGGCCTTTTTCCTGCCGCGGGTCGGGGTTTACAGTGTCTACCGCGAAGGCCCCGACCGGGCCTCGGTTAAACTTTCCGTGGATCTCATCGCCCGCGCCCGGCGCCCGGTGGTGATTTTCCCCGAAGGCTACCTGGCCCGCACCAATGACCGGCTGAGTCCGCTCATGGATGGCCCTTCCCTCATCGCCCGCGCCGCCGCCAAGAAACGCGCGCAAGCCAACCCGCCCGGCCAGGTCGTCGTCCATCCCGTCGCCCTTCGTTACCAGTTGCTCGCGCCGCTTGAACCCGCGGTGACCGGCGTGCTTGCGGAACTCGAAGCCCGTTTCCAACTGCCCGATGGCGCCGCCCGGCCCCTGCGCGAACGCGTGGACCAAATCGGCGCAGCCATGCTCGCCCGTTACGAAACCGAACACCTCGGCGCACCCCAGGCCGGCCCGCTGCCGCCGCGCCGCACGCACCTCGTCAATTTCCTCCTGCGTCCGCTCGAAGACGAATGGATTGGCTGCCGCCACGACGACGACCCCGTCCAGTTTCGCGTCCGCCAGTTGCGCGTGGCCATTGTTCCCGGCCTGACCCAGGGAGGCCTCGACGAAGCGGAACGCCGCCGCCGCTGGCGGCAACTCACCAATATTTATCTCGCGCAGATGCTCGACAATTACCCCGCCGATTACCTGGCTGGCGAACCTTCCCCCGAACGGCTCCTCGAGACCATCGAACGCTACCAGGAAGATTCGACCGATGTTTTGCGCCCCTTTGGGCCCCTGAAAGCAACCATCACCATCGGTGAGCCGATTGTCGTTCACCCCGTGCGGGAAAATCGCGGCGGCGAGGAACCGCTCCTGCAGGAGGTGCGCACGCAACTTGCCGCCATGCTCGGCCTTTCCCAATCCGCGCCCGCCACCGCACGGCCGGCCGCGGTCCCCCGCTGACTCGATCGCCGGGTTATTTTCCGCTGGCGGGCGGTTTTAAATGCAAGGGCAGCACACTGGTTTGCCGGGGCCGGTTCCCATTCGTTGTTCGCGGGGTTGAGCTCAAGCGGAAAGCCCTGCCGGTCGGCCGCGTGGAGAATACAGCCCCCGGGCGCATTCTCAGCACTTCTGCGCCGGATTTGGGAAATGGGCCGTCGCGCTTGAGCTGGATGATGTTGCCCTCCGCGTTTTGCAGCACAATGAAATAGCCCCGATATGCGAACTGCGACGCCGCGTTGCCCGGCGCCGCCTCGTGAAATGGCGCGGCAGTATGAACGTAGGTTGCGCCGGCCGCCAGCTCGCCGGGAAATTGTTCCGCGGCCAGCACCTTGAACCGCGCCGGGCGCGTGGCTGATTGCCCCACCAGCACCAGCGTGCATTTCAATCCCGAAAAATTTGCCGCCGTCTCCCGGTTGCGCAGCGTCACCTTGGGCGTGAACGACCCTGGCTCCGCCGCTTTGCCCCCGGTCAGCAACGGTTCCAGTTGCACGCCCATTTCAATATCCGAATCCGTGGTCGCGCTCGCGGCCTTGGCCTGGCTGAGCACCGCAGACCGCCATTGCCACACATACACCCGGTCGGCTTCGTTCATCAATGGCAAATCCAGCGCGAAGACTTTTCCATCCGTGCGCTTGACCACCACGTCGCCATCTTTCACCTGGAGAATTTCGGCATTGATGGTTTCGCCCCGCGGCCCCGCAAACGGGTGGGGTGGCGCTTTCTCCTGCGCTCCCACGGCGACCGTCGCGGCCAGCAGGCCCAGGATAATGGCCAGTCGCTTGCGCCATACCGGTGCCGGGACCGACCGGAAGTAAATTCGGTCATGCATGGAGGGGACGAATCGACGCGGAACCGCGAAATTTTTTGCCCGGCGGCAAAGTTCGCAGTTCACAGCCTGGGGGTATATGTCTATATCGTCGGAAGCCGCCGTGCATTAAACCTCCTCCTCGGGGCGTTGGCCCCGCTTTTGTGAAGCTACTCCACCGCTACATTTTCACCCAAGTCGTCGTGGCCACGGCGATGGCCGTCCTGCTGTTCGCCTTTGTGCTCGTCCTCGGCAACGTCCTGCGCGAGGTGCTTGATCTCTTTGCCAGCGGCAAGCTCGACCTCAAGATGTTCGGTTACTTGCTCCTGCTGCTCATTCCCGGAGTCATTCCCTACGCCCTGCCGCTTGGCCTGCTCACCGCGGTCTTGTTGGTCGTCGGCCGCCTCAGTGCGCAGCGCGAATACACCGCGATGCGCTCCGCCGGCCTCAGCCTCTGGGCCTTCGCCGCCCCCATCGCCTTGGCCGCCTGCCTCGGCGTGGTGCTGTGCCTGTTCATCAATTTCCAATACGCCCCGTTTGCCGACCGCCTGTTCAAGACCGAGCTGGCCAACCTCGCCCGCCATGACCCCGCCCGCCTCTTCCAGCCCGGCGTCTATATGCGCGACTTCCGCCGCTTCGTCATCCACGTCGGCAGCCGCCAGGGCGACGAATTGCAGGACGTTTCCCTCTGGCACACCGATGACCAGGGCCGCGTGCTGCTCTGGGCCCACGGCCAGAGCGGCCGCGTCGAATACGACCTCGATACCGACCAGATTTCCCTCCTGCTCCAGAATGGCGAAGGCCTCCAATACAAATCCGACGACCCCGAGGACATGCAGGGCATCAACGTGGGCGCCTTCGTCTTCAAGCCCCACGCCGGCTATGTCCCCAGCTCCGAGCACGAAGGCCGCTACCAACTCGCCCTCAGCGACCTCATCGGCGCGCCGCAGAATTTTTCCAAACTTTCCCTGCTGACCCTCGATGAGCTTTTGGCAAAGCGCGACCAGCCCCCGCCGGACATCGCCAACCCCACGCCCAAGGACTACGCCCGCTGGCGCATGGACGTGCAGATGCAAATTCAGCGCGACTTCGCCGGCGCGTTCTCCGTTCTTGCCCTGGGCATGCTCGGCCTGCCGCTTTCGCTGCGGGTGGGCCGCTCGGAAAACTTCATCAACCTCGCCCTCGCGCTGGGCCTCGCGCTGGTCTATTACTTCCTGCTCTTCTCGATCAGCCTGCTGCGCAACCATCCCGAGTTCCGGCCCGACCTGCTCCTGTGGCTGCCCAACCTCATCTTCGAGGCCCTCGGCGCCTGGCTGCTCATTCGCGCCGCGAAAAGATAGGCCAGGCGGGGCGAGCCCCTGACTCGCCCCGCCTGGTTTCTGTTTCGGTCCAGCGAACTCTTTGACTCACCCCGCAAAGCTTTACTTTGCCGCCGCTGCCGTTTGCGGCGTCGTCTTGCTCCAGGTCTTCACCACGACGCCATCCTTGAATTCCACCGACACGGTCCCGTTTTCGGTCGTCGTGTGGTCCGACAGGAAGATAAAGATGAA
>DASZWY010000015.1:0-6022 GCA_035546135.1 Opitutales bacterium | reverse complement strand
GTCGAGGTCGTATTCGGAAATTTCGCCCCCCCGCTTGAGCACGACGGCGTTTTCGCAGAAATTGCGCAACTCGCGCACGTTGCCCGGCCACGTGTAGCGTTGGAGCACGGCGATGGCGCCGGGCAGCAGACGCGGCGGGGTAACGCTGTTTTCCTTCGCGAATTGGCGCAGGTAGTGGTCGAGCAGCAGCGGTACGTCCTCCGCGCGCTCGCGCAATGGCGGCAGGCGGATGGGCACGACATGGAGCCGGTAATATAAATCTTCGCGAAACGTGCCCTTGGCGACGAGCGCGGCGAGGTCGCGGTGCGTGGCGCAGACGAGGCGCACGTCCACCTGGATGGCCTTGTTGCTGCCGAGGCGCTCGAAGCTGCGCGTTTCGAGAAACCGCAGGAGCTTCACCTGAGTTGCCGCGTCGAGCTCGCCCATTTCATCGAGAAAGAGCGTGCCGCCGTCCGCGGCCTCGAAGCGGCCGATGCGGCGCTCGGACGCGCCGGTGAACGCGCCTTTTTCATGGCCGAAGAGCTCGCTCTCGAGCAGGCTGGCGGGCAGCGCGGCGCAGTGCACGGCGACAAACGGGCCGCGGGCGCGTGGGCTATTTTGGTGGATCATCTGCGCCAGCAGTTCCTTGCCGGTGCCAGTTTCACCGGTGAGCAGGACGGTCGCGCGCGTGGCGGCGGCCTGCTTGGCCTGCTCCAGCACCGTGCGCAGCGCGGGCGAATGGCCGACGATGTTCTGAAAGCTAAACTGGTGCCCGAGGCGGTCGCGCAACGTCGTGTTTTCCGTTTCGAGCTTTCGCTCCTGCAGCGCGCGGCGGATGAGGATTTCCAGCTTCTCGAGGTTGACGGGCTTCGTCAGAAAATCATACGCGCCGCGCTTCATCGCCTCGACCGCGGTTTCGACGTTGCCGTAGGCGGTCATCATAATGCACACCGGATGGTAGGGCATTTGCAGCGCCTTTTCGATGACCTTGAGGCCCGATTTCCCGGCCATGCGCAGGTCGGTCAGCACGACGGCAAAATGCTCCGCATCCAGCAGGCGAAAGGCCTCCTCGGCGTCGGCCGCCTGGAAAATTTCGTAGTCCCCCTCCAGCGCCACGGCGAGGCCTTCGCGCGTGTGCTTTTCGTCGTCCACGATGAGGATGCTTTCAGGCACGGCAAAAACGGCTTAGTAGTTATCTAACAATAGATTAAAATAGGGCATTTTGTCACACCATCGTCCTTGGGAGATGTTCACCATACCCATTTTTTTGAAAAAAGGAAGTCCCGAGTGACAAGTTTTCACACCCGGCATTTTACGCTGTCGGCTTGCGGGTTGGGCTAAAGCTGCTTGTATAAAGCCACTATGCTTACCCCGCGTATCTTGGTTCTTGCTGCTGTTCTAACGCTTCCCCAGCTGGCATCGGCAGCGGGGGTTTCCGCAACACCGGTTTTGCCCGCACCGCCGCCGATGGCGCCCCGTTCCGCGGCCGCTTCACCCGCGCCCGCCGCGCCTTCCGCCATCACACTCAGCAACCCGCGCGGCCTGGCCATCGGCAAAGATGGTGTGCTCTACGTCGGCGACATCAATGACGGGCAAGTATACCGGCTTGCGCCCGACGGCAAAATTTCGCTGCTCGCCGGCGGTTCAACGCAAACCACGGCGGATGGCCTCGGCAAGGAGGCCGGCTTCGCCACACCGACCGGCTTGGCGGTGGACAAGGACGGCAATGTGTTCGTCGCCGACACGCACAACGGCCTCGTGCGCAAAATCACGCCCGACGGCACTGTCACCTCGGTGACCAAGCCCGCCTCGAGCTCGGCCACCGAGATCCATCTCAGTTCGCCGCGCGCCATCGCGATTGACGGCCAGGGCACGCTGTATGTGGCCGATGAAGAACAGGGCATCGTTTGCAAAGTCGCAGCCGATGGAAAACTGACGCTAGTCGCCGGCGACCCCGCGGCCACGACGGCCAGCCAGGACGGCGTCGGCGCCAAAGCCGTGCTGCTCACCCCGCGCGGGCTGGCGGTGGACGCGAAGGGCAATCTTTACGTTGCGGACACCGACGAGGGCCTCATCCGCAAAATCACGCCCGACGGCACCGTCACGACGATTGCCGGGAAGCCCGGCGCCACGGGCTTTGTCGATGGCAAGGGCGCGGTGGCGGAATTTGGCGGGCCGCGCGGCCTCGCCGTGGACCAGGACGGGAATATCTACGTCGCCGATTCCGACAACAGCGTGATTCGCAAAATCACGCCGGACGGCACGGTGACGACGGTGCAACTGAAATCTGAACCCGCCAGCGCACCGAAACCGTAAGCTGCAACAACCCGCAAATCACTCCACCGTAATCATCGGCGTGGCGCCGACGGAACGCGGGGGCTGGGCCGGGGTGAGTTCCGTGCGCTCGATGGTGATGACCATGCCGGCGTCGGGATATTTCCAGACGCGCCAGTAATCATACAGGCGGGTGATCCAGACCCCCGGTTTGTCCGCGAAGAGCGCGCGGGCGAGGGCGAATTCCTTGGCGCGGAGGACTTTCAGGCGGCGCTTGAGGCGCTTGCGCACGGGGCGGAAGTTGGCCAGTTCCTCGTAATGTTTTTCGCGGTCGCGCACCTGGGCGGCAAAGACGAGGTAGTCATGGTCGTCACCCAGCCAGGAGCCGAGGCGGTGAAAATCTTTCCGCACGCGTTTCATTTCGGGCGCGGGCACGTTGGCGAGCACTTCCATTTGATAGACGAGGTCCTTGACGCGCTTGCGCCAGTCGTGGAAGCAATCGCCGAGGTGCCCGGTGCCGCGCTTGGCGCAGCGTTTGTAGTCGGCGCGGGCGCGGTGGTAGGATTTCTCGAGGCCGGGCGCGATGGCGGCCCAGCCGCGGGCAGAAATGGGGAGGCGGCGGATTTCGTTGGCGGTGCGGCGCAGCGTCTTGGCGGAATCCTTGAGTGAAACCGCGAGGTCTTCGCGGCGGTTTTTCGCGGGCGGCCGCACTCCCAGCAAGCGGGCGGCGTCGCTCATGCGGCGCGGCGCGGCGTCCTCGAACACGCGCTTGAGGGTTTCGCCCGCGACAAAGGCGTCGCGAAAGGCGGAGAGCGCGCGGCCCATGTCGCGCAGCCGGGCGGTTTCGCGCTGCACCGCGTCCACATTGGTCACGGGTTTGAGCAGGCGCAGCAACGCGCGCAGGCGCTTGCCCTGCACGCGCACCTGGTGGATGTCCTCGGTGCGGTCGTCCTTTTTGGGATGCTCGATGCGCTGGAGCGCGTCGGCCACCTGGCGGCGGGCGATGCGCAGCAAACCGGCGCGCACGCTTTCGCGCCGGCGCAGCGCGTCGAGCGATTCCACGGGCGGCTTGGCGGCGGAAGAGGAGCTGGTTGGGGCCGCAGGCATCGGGCTGAAGGAGTCCCCATTAAGGGGGATGTTGAGTAAAAGCCCGCCCGGAATCGTGCTTCAAGAGAAATTCACCGGTTCGTTGCAAATGTAACATTCAACGCCATTGAAATCACCCTGGCAGCGGCTAATCATACTCCAGTTCCACCAGCACGGGACAGTGGTCGGAGAGGTAGCATTTGAGGACTTCGCAGCGGAGGACACGGTAGGGCTTGGGCACGAAAACAAAGTCGAGGCCGCGGCTGGGCAGGTGCGCGGGAAAGGTTTTGGCCGCCGGAGGCGGATGGATTTCATATTCGCCGTGCGCGAGCAGCGCGCTGAAAAGATGCCGCGCGGCGTCACCCACGCGGTGGGAATGCGTGTTGAAATCGCCGCAGAGGATGGGGCACAGCGGCCGGGGCACGGTGCAATCAGGGTGGGGGTGGGCGCGCAGAAATTCGATGATCTGCCCGACTTGCTGGATGCGGCGCGTGCGCGAGCGGAAGTCGAGGTGCAGGTTGAGCAGCGGCAGGGCGTGCGCGCCGACTTCGACTTCGGCATACAAAAAACCCTTTTCGCCGAGCAGCGCGCCCCCGAAGGGATTGTTCTTCCAGAAGCGCACGGGATGGCGCGAGAGCACGGCGTTGCCATAAGCCAGCGGTTTGCGGCCCCAGCGGCGGTTGTTCACGCCGAGGTAGGCGTGCGCCAGGCCGGTCTCGCGGCGCAGCGATTCCAGCAGGTTGATGCGCCAGTTCCAGTGCGAGGACTCGTCCACTTCCTGCAACGCGACGATATCGGCGCCCGCGTCGGCCAGCAGCCGGGCAATTTTGCGCAGATTGGCGTGGATGCCCGCGGCGGTGTGAAAGCCCTGATACAGCGAAAGGCCGCGCCCGTGCGCGATGTTGAAGGTAACCAGCGTCAGGCGGCCCATTTCGAAAGGATGGAGGAGGAAGGAGAAAGGATGAAGTCAAAAACGGCGGACGAAACGGCCGCTGCGGCGCAAAATCTTTCCTCGAAATCGGCGACACGGGCCGCTATCTTGCGCGGCATGGCTCTGGCCTTTCACGATTTTACGCCCCGGCAGGTGGCGCCCGCGCGCCGCGGCAGCCCGGCGCAATGGGAGCCGGTGGCCGCAGTGGTGCAGCGCGCGAGCCAGTGGCTCGAAATGTCCGGCTTGCGCGCCATCAGCATTGAAACCCTCTTGCTGCCCTTGGGCAAAAACGCCCAGCCGATTTCCGCGACGGCAGGCAGCCATGAGCGTTGGGACGAAGACCATCTGTGGGTGCAAGTCGTGCGCGTCTGGCACGAAGCCGCGCCGGCAGGAACGCCCGCTGTTCAACCGCCGCCACTCTAGGTTGGTTTTTGGGAATACCGCTTTAGTCCGCGAGCGCCTCGGCGACCCAGCCGGCAAACGGCTGCTTGTCCGCCTCGATGAAGTAGCGCGCGGCCTGGTCGCGGACGTGCCGCACCAGCGCCTGGGCCAGTTCATGGGTTTCCTTCGGCAGGGCGCTGTCCCGCAGGCGCGGAGCAATGGCGGCGACCAGGCCGTGCGCGAAATCCCAGTCGCCCTCGGAAAATTCGCTGTCGAGGTATTTTTGGGCGGATTTCAAATAATAGCCCAGCCCCACCGGGGCGAGATTGGCAAAATCCGGCGCGAGGGATTTGCCATACACGCGCAGTTCCTGTTCCAGCTCGTCCACGGATTTGCCGAGAAAGTGGCGCTGCAGGAGGGTGCGCTCGATGGAGGTCGCATTGGCGGCAACCAATTCTTCGGCATAGGGCGGGTCATCGGGATGGCGCGGGCGGGGCGGGGGAGTTGGCGACGCTCCCAGCGCGGCCGAGTAGGCGGACAGCACCCCGGCGGCGGCTGCGGCGGCGCGGGTGAGCCCATACAGGACTTCGTCAAGGTAGGCTCCGCGCTTTTTGTTATGATGCGGGCGCAGGCCCTCGCGCATCAGGCCGGCTTTTTCCATGACGCGGGCCGAGGCGGCATTGCCGGCAATATGGTCGGCTTCAACTTTTTCCAGTGCGAGCTGTTGAAAGCCGTAGGCCAGGACAGCGCGCACGGCTTCCGTCGCATAGCCCTGGCCCCAGAAAGGGCGGCCCAGCCAGTAGCCCATGCGGCCGCGGTCTTGCGCGCGGTCCAAGTCCAGGCTGACGCAGCCAAGCAAACGGCCGTCCAGCCTGATGGCAAATACGACGCCCTTGTGGGCGAGGAAATCCGGCAAGTGCCCCGCGATCCAGGCCACCGCGTGTTCGGGTTTGTAAGGAGGGTAGGGAGTGTCAAAGGCGAAAACCCGGTCGAGCACTTCCGGCTCGCCAAAAAGTTCGACGACGGCCTGCACGTCATTGAGCGTGAAGGCGTCGAGCACGAGGCGCGCGGTGGCCAGGCGGGGAATCATCCGGCCCAGCGTAAGGAGCGGCCGCGCGGGCGCAAGCGCGGAGGTGCCCGGCGGCTTACTCCTTGTTAAACAGCGCCGCGGGGATGTGGATTTTTTCGATGAGGTTTTTCTTCAGAAAATCCGCATCGCCAAAAAGTTTTCCTTCCTCGAGTCGCTGGACCACATTGACCCCGGCTTGGTTAAGCTCCTCGCGCACCAGCGGGATCTGGTCGTTGAGCGAGTAAGTGTCCGGCAGGGGCGTAATCGGAAAGGGCTGAACCTTCATTTCCTGGTAATACTTG
>DASZWY010000014.1:0-10519 GCA_035546135.1 Opitutales bacterium | reverse complement strand
GCTTCTTTGACGGCAGGTTGTGGCGATGGTGCGACCGGTTCCGGTGGCGGCGCCGCTTTTTTTAGGGGCAGGGGAATTTTTTTGGGTTCGGGTGGAGCGGTTGCTGCCGGCGGAAGCGGCGGTGAGAGCGGTGCGCCGGCGGTGGTTGCGGTCACCGGGTGGTGCCCGGCTGCCAGAGACGCATCCGCCGGTTTTTTCTGCTTCGCTTTCATATCCCATATCTTGAGGCCGATAAAGACCACGAGCAGGCCGACCAACACATAGGCCCAGATGGGAATCGAAAAACCGGAGTCCTCGGGCGGCGGTTCCGACGCTTTGGCGGGAGCCGCAGGCTTGGCACCCGTGCCGGTGGCCGCAGCGGCTGGTTTGGCCGATGAAGCGGCCGCCGCGCTGCCGGCAGCTTTAGCCGTACCCGTGGCCGCAGGGGCAGTTACGACTGGAGTGGATGTTTCCGCAGGCGGTGAGGGGGGTGTGACCGGCGCCGGCGTAGGCGCACGAGTTACTGGGGCGGGCGCCTGGGCCGGAGCGGGGGTGGGTGCGACTGCGGGCGCCGGCGCCCGCAAGGCGGGGGGGATATCCGTGGCTTTGTCGTTAATCAACCCGATGCGCCCTTCGGGATAATCCATGAAGGTCTGGGTGTCGGTACCATAAGAGGCGCGGGGATTGCCCAGTTTGCCAATGATGGTGGATTCGCTGTCACCCGGCTGCACCACTGCGCGGCTGCCCGCCGGCGCGGTCGAAATGGTAATATTGCTGGTTGCGCCGATGACCGTTGGCGTGACCAACAGCAATGCCCCGAGAATTATCGAGCCGCGCCGCAAGGCTCCTGCCGGACGCGCCAAAGAGCGTAGAGCAACCATGCGCCCGAGGATGCAAACAAGGGCGGCGGTGTCAACGCCGCCGGAAAGCATGCGGAGTTGTTTCTTTCGCTGGTGATGCGGCGCAAGCCTGTTATGCTGGAGTCCCTTTTCGCCGTGCCCATGCCCGATTTTGATTCAACGCCGCCGGGTGTCCTCACGGGCCGATGGTCCTGCGCCCTGGTTTGGCGGCTGGCGCTGGCGAGCGTGGCTATGCTGCTGGCCATCGTGCTTTTATTGCCGGCGGGGATCTTTCTCTCCGCGCCGGGGACGGACTTGACCGGCCAGTTCATCGCCTGGCGGGCGTTTGCCGCCGACAGCATTCGCGCGGGGCATTTCCCGCTGTGGAATCCGTACGCTTACGGCGGCCAGCCCTTTCTCGGGGATTTTCAATCGGCGGAGCTATACCCGTCGAACGTGATCTTCTTGATTTTGCCCATGGCCCGCGCGGTGAACTTTTCGTTTCTGCTGCATCTGCTGATTCTCGCCTGGGGCATGGGTTATTGGGGATATCGGCGCGGCTGGCATCCGCTCGCCAGCGTGCTGGCGGGCCTGACGGTGGCGCTGAGCGGGCCGGTGTTTCCGCATTTATACGGCGGTCACTTGTCGAACCTGAGTTCGCTGGCCTGGGCGCCATGGATCCTGGCGTGGCTGGAGGATGCCTGGCAGGGGCCGGCGCGGCGGCCATTGCTGCTGGCCGCGGCAGGGGTGTGCCTGCAAATCCTTGGCGGCCATGTGCAGTATTGTTTCTACACCGGCATCGCGGCAGGGGTGAACGCGCTGGCGCATTCCTTCGCGCCACCGGCCGTACGCCGCCGGGCGCTGCCGATGGTGGCCGTGGCCTTTGGCGGGGCGGCGATATTGGCGGCGGCGCAGTTGCTGCCGGGATTTGCGTCGCTGGCGGAGAGCGTGCGCGAGGGCAAGCTGGATTTCAGTTTTGTGAAAATGTTTTCCTTCCCCATCGAAAACACCCTCACTTTTTTCGCGCCCGGAGTTTTCGGCGGGATTTCGCCTGATGCCTATTGGGGGCGGGCCTACCTGTGGGAAGTGTCGGTTTTCATCGGAGTCTCGGGTGTCGTGCTGGCGGCGCGGGGCTTGTTTGACCGCGAACATTCCCGGACGGCGCGGCGGGATCTGGCGGTGGCGGTGGTGCTGTTCGTGCTTGCGCTGGGCGCGCATACGCCGCTGCTGCAATTACTCTACGATTACATTCCCGGCTTTGGGCAGTTTCGCAGCCTGGCCAAATTTACCTTCCCGATGATTTTGTTCATTACCCTGGCCGTGGGCGCGGGGGCGGACGCGCTGCTGCGCGGACGTTTCGGCAGCCGGCGGTTTGCGCTGGCGGTGCTGGCGGCCGGCGGAATCACGGTGTTGGCGGGAATTTATTTATGGCTGCAACCTGAGAGCATCGGCGCCTTGCGTAATTTCATTGTCAACTCGCGTGAGACTTACATGGGCATGCCGGGATTTGCCGTGGCACCACCTCTGGCGGTGTTGGGCGCGGGGGCGGGGCGTGCCCTGCTGGTGGCCGGGGGGCTGGCGGTGATTCTGGGCGCAAGTTTTGCCGGCATGGGGCGGCGTCCGGAATTTCGCTGGGTGCCGCTGGTCTTGCTGCCGGTGGAACTGCTGGCGTTCGCGTGGGGAAACCTCGGGCTGTCGAATTGGTCTGACGTTGCGCCGGCGCAATTGCAGGCTTACCTTGCGGCCAATCCCGGCGATTACCGCGTGCTCGATTCCTTGCACATGAACAACGGCTATCTTCTGGGCGCGCCGGATGTGTGGGGCAACGACCCGACGGTGCTAAAGCGCTATGCCCAATTCATTGCGTTTTTCGAGGGCAACGACCCCGACCATGCGACGCAATATTCGAGTTTCAAATTATTGCCGCGGATCTTTTCCATTATTCGCTACCGCTACGCGATTGTGCCGAATGGCAAGGGTTATACAATTACGCCCAGCTCCGGGATATTGCCGCGTGCGTTGCTGGCGCCGGAATACCAGGTGCTGCCGGGGCGCGACGCCATCTTCGCCGAGATGGCGAAGCCGAATTTTAATCCGCAGCAGATCGTTTTACTCGAAACCCAGCCGGCGACGCCGTTCTCATCCACCGGCGGCGCCCCTGCCGGCAAGGTCACGGTGTCGGATGTCACCGGCGATTCACTGACCATCGAGGCCGACACGCCGGCGCCGGCCATTTTGCTCATCACGGATTTATACAGCCACGACTGGCGGGTTCGCGCTTTGCCCGGCAGCGTGCAGACACACTACGACCTGCTGCCGGGTGATTATATCCTGCGGGCGATACCCCTGGCCGCCGGGCATCATCACCTCGTGGTCGAATACGCCCCGCCGTCGTTTTACTGGGGTCTGCTGGTTTCGGGGGTGGCGTGGCTCGTCTGGCTGGCGGCCTGGTTTTGGCCGGCGGGCGGGATGAACGAGCAGCCCGCTCGCGCCTTTGGTTCTTGGCGTCGCGCCCGCGCTTGATATTACTGGCCCCGCGACATGAGCGAAAAAAAACCCATCGTCAAAGGCGCCGCGGCGTTGCGTGGCCCCCTCAATCAGCCGCCGGAAGAAGGGCCGGCCGCGGTGGCCGAGTCCATTTTGCGCCCGCCGTCGTTTGAGGATTTTACCGGGCAGTCCAAAACCGTTGAGCGCCTGCGGGTGATGGTGGGCGCGGCCAAGGCGCGCGGCGAGGCGCTCAACCACGTGCTGCTGTCCGGGCCACCGGGATTGGGCAAGACGACGCTGGCCTTCATCCTCGGGCACGAAATGGGTCGCAAGGTGCGGGTGACGTCCGGGCCGGTGATTGAAAAGGCGGGCGATCTGGCCGGACTGCTGACCAACCTCGCCGAGGGCGACATTCTTTTCATTGACGAAATCCACCGCCTCTCAAAAACGGTGGAGGAATATTTATACTCGGCGATGGAAGACTACCGCATCGACATCCTCATCGACCAAGGGCCGAATGCGCGGAGCGTGCGGCTTTCGATTCCACGCTTCACGCTCGTCGGCGCGACAACGCGGACAGGGCTGCTCACCGCGCCGTTGCGCAGCCGCTTCACCTTGCAGTCGCGGCTCGATTACTACCCACGCGAGGAGCTGGTGAAAATCGCCCGCCGCAGTTGCCGGTTGCTGAAGGCCGAACTTGCCGAAGAGGCGGCGCAGGTCATTGCCGCGCGCGCCCGCGGCACGCCGCGCGTGGTGAATAATTTACTCAATTTCGTGCGCGACTACGCTCAGCAGCGCGCGGGTGGGAAAATCACCGCCGCGGTCGCTGAGGCCGCGCTCGAGTTGCTGGAGATTGACCGCGCGGGGCTGGACGAAATGGACAAGCGCATCCTGCGCGTGATGGCGCACAACTATCAGGGCGGTCCTGTCGGCGTGAATACCATCGCGGTCGCCGTGGGCGAGGAAGAACACACGCTCGAAGAAGTGCACGAGCCGTTTTTGATTCAGGAAGGTTATCTCCAGCGCACGCCGCAGGGGCGGGTGCTCACCGCCAAGGGCTGGCAGGCCGCCGGACTGCCACCGCCGCCCAACGCCGCTGCCGCTCAGCCGGAACTATTGTAATCGGGTGGCAGTGATGCATTTTCGTAGCGCGGGCTATAACACCGCGCTACGAATCGAGCGGCATTCCAAATGCGTCATGCCTAATCGGGCTTTCCGATTGCGTGGGGCGCGGATTAAAGGCAGGGTGGGGTGCTCATGTCCCTCGTCAGCCTGCTCGATATTGGCCACAGCTTCGGTGGTCCGTTGGTTCTGGATCAGGTCAATCTGCAGATTGATCCGGGTGAGCGCGTGTGCCTGGTGGGTCGCAACGGCGCGGGCAAATCCACGCTGATGAAAATCATCGCCGGGGAAATGAAGCCGGATTCGGGGTCGGTATTTTATCCCGAGGGGCCGGCGGTGGCGCGGCTCAACCAGGAAGTGCCCGGCGACGTGCAGGGGACGATTCACGAGGTCGTCTATTCCGGACTGCGCGACCCGGGCAGCCACCTGGAGGATTGGGAGAAAGATGTTTTGGTCGAAGACGTGATTGAGCGCCTGCAACTCAAGCCCCAGGCGGAATTTTCGTCGTTGTCCGGTGGGTTGAAGCGGCGGACGCTGCTGGCGCGGGCGCTGGCCGCGAAGCCGAATTTGCTGATGCTCGACGAGCCGACCAATCACCTGGATATTCAATCCATCCTTTGGCTGGAAAATTTTCTCTTGGAATCGAAGCTAAGCCTGTTCTTTGTCACGCACGACCGCGCTTTCTTGCGCCGGCTGGCGACGCGCATCATCGAACTGGACCGCGGGCGGTTGTCGAGCTGGTCGTGCGATTATGACACCTACCTGGTGCGCAAGGAAGAAGTGCTGGAGGCCGAGGAGCGGCAGCAGGCACAGTTCGACAAAAAACTCGCGCAGGAGGAGGCGTGGGTGCGCAAGGGCGTCCGCGCCCAGCGCAAGCGCGCGCAGAGCCGCATCAACCAACTGATGCAAATGCGCGCCGAGCGCAGCGCGCGGCGCGACCGCATCGGCCAAGTCACCCTGCGCTTGGCCGAGGCCGAACGCTCGGGCGTGAAGGTCATCGAAGCGGAAAAAGTTTTGTTTGCCTGGCCGGGCCAGCCACCGCTGGTGCGCGATTTTGGCACGACCATTATCCGCGGCGACAAAATCGGCCTCATCGGGCCCAATGGCGCGGGCAAGACGACGCTCATCAAGCTGCTCTTGGGCCAGTTGCCGCCCACCGCCGGGGAAATCAAGCACGGCACCAAGCTGGAAATCGTCTATTACGACCAGTTGCGGGAGCAGATTGACGACAACAAGACGGTGGCGGACAACATCGCGGGCGGGAATGACACCGTGACGATTGAGGGGAAGACGCGCAATGTGCTGAGCTACCTGCAAGATTTTCTGTTTCCACCGGCGCGGTCGCGCACGGTGGCGCGGGTGCTGTCGGGCGGCGAGCGCAACCGCCTGTTGCTCGCCCGACTATTCACCAAGCCGGCGAACGTCCTCGTCATGGACGAGCCGACGAATGATTTGGACGCCGAGACGCTCGAATTGCTGGAGGACTTGCTGGTCGAATTTAACGGAACGCTGCTGGTCATCAGTCACGACCGCGAGTTTCTCGACAATGTCGTGACGAGCACGTTTGTCTTCGAGGGCGACGGCCAGATTGGCGAATACGTGGGCGGTTACGCGGATTGGCTCAAGCAACGCCCCACGTTGCCCGCGTCTGCAAAGAGCGTCGCGCCCCGCTCACCCGCCGCCGCGCCCGGCCTTCGCAAAAATTCCGGACAGGCGCAGCGCGAGTTGGCGGAACTGCTCAAGCAGATTGAGGCGATGGAGCAGGAGCAGGCTGCGCTGGGCCGCCAGTTTGCCGATGCCGAATTCATGAAGCGCGACCCGGCGCAGGTGCAGGCGGCCAAGCAGCGGCTCGCCACGCTCGAACGTGAACACGCAGACGCCTTCTTGCGGTGGGAAAAGCTCGAATCCGGCTTGCAGGCCACGTCACCGTCATCCTAATGGCTGAGGGAGGCGGAGTTTTTTTCACTGGAACGGACCAAGGGCGCCGAATTTTAAAAAATGAAAAAACGGCTTGTTCATCTAACGATGCAAGAATAGGCTTTAGGCCTTGACGCTGAAGGTTTCGTGGAAAGCTTCCGCGAGGTAAAGGGTTCAGGGGGAATTTCCGCCTGAAGGATAGGCAGGTGGTCGGGCCGCCATCTGTGCGTCAGGCACCGTCGAGGGACCAAGTCTCGGCCCGGCGCAAAAAATAAAAAACCACCCATGTCTGAAGGCTTGCCCAACATAAAATCGACGCTCCCCCGCATTGCGATGATCTCGACGCACGGCTACGTGGCCGCCCAGCCGCCCTTGGGGGCGGCGGATACCGGCGGGCAGGTGGTCTTTGTGCTGGAGCTGTCAAAAAAACTCGCGCAATTGGGCTACGAAGTGGACATCTGGACGCGGCGGTTCGAGGAACAGCCGGAAATCGAGCCGGTGACCGAGCAGGTGCGCATCATCCGAGCGCGTTGCGGCGGGGCCAATTTCATCGCGAAGGAATACTTGCACGAAAAACTGCCGCAATGGGGCGAGAACGCGCTGCGCTTCATCAACAAACAGGGCCTGAAATACGAGTTCATCAACAGCCACTACTGGGATGCCGGCATCGCCGGGCAACATTTAAGCGAGGTCCTCGGGGTGCCGCACATCCACACGCCCCATTCCCTGGGCCTTTGGAAGAAGCGGCAGATGGAGAACGATTACCCCGGCGACGCGGCGAAGTTCGAGCGGCAGTATAATTTCACCACGCGGATCCACCACGAGCGGCTGCTCTATGAGTCCGCGAACATGGTGATTGCGACGACGCCGCCACAGCAGGAGGTGTTGTTGGGAGACTACGAAGTGCCGACGGAAAAGTGCAAAATGATTCCCCCGGGCTATGATGACAACCGGTTTTTCCCGGTGGGAAAATCCACGGAACACGCCTTGCGGGCCAAGTTTGGTTTTACCGGGCCGGTAGTGACGGCGATTGGGCGGCTGGCCCGCAACAAGGGTTATGATTTGCTGATGCAGGCGTTTCGATTGGTGGCGCAACGCCATCCGGCGGCGACGCTCCTTTTGGCGGTTGGCGGCGCCAATGCCAATCCCGCGGAGGAGAAGATTCTCCATGAACTCAAGGAACTGTCGGTCCAACTCGGCTTGAATGACCGGGTGCGCTTTGGCAGCTTCATTCCCGACGACCAACTGGCGGATTTTTACCGCGCGGCGGACGTCTTCGTGCTTTCGAGCCGTTACGAACCTTTTGGCATGACCGCCATTGAGGCGATGGCCTGCGGCACCCCGACGGTGGTGACCGTGCACGGCGGACTTTACCGGGCACTGGCGTTTGGCCGCCACGCGCTTTACGCCGATCCGTTTGACCAAGAGGACCTCGGCATGATGGTCCATAAAATCCTCAAGCATCCCCGGCTGCGCGAGCGCCTGGCCCGCATGGGCGCCCACAAGGCCCGGAGCTTGTTTACCTGGACGGGCATTGCGCAACAGCTGGTGGCGCTGGTAGAACACCGGGCGACCGAGACCTTTGGCCTGCACGACAACGAATGGGATGAGCCTTGGAATGACGCCGATTAAATTATTCTGCTCCGACTTGGACGGCACGTTGCTCGGCAATCCCGAGGCGACGCGCCGTTTTAAGGATGCCTGGGAGGCGCTGCCCCGGCGGCAGCGCCCGTTGCTCTGCTACAATTCCGGGCGGCTGGTGGACGATGTGCTGATGGTACTCCAGACAAACGTTTTGCCCCAGCCGGATTATCTCATTTGCGGCGTAGGCACGCAGCTGTACGACGTCAAACGCAAGCAACCGGTGGTAAAATTTGACGAGCGCTACGGCAGCGGCTGGAATTTGACCAAGGTGGAGCAAATTCTGGCGGCTTTTCCCGGCCTCACCCGCCAGCCGCCGGAATTTTTGCACCCATATAAATCGAGCTGGTATCTGCCCCAGGCGACGCCCGAAACGGTGGATGCGCTGCGCCAGCAACTGGCGGAGGCCGGGTTGAAGGTATCGGTGATTTATTCCAGTGCGCGCGATTTGGACGTGCTGCCCGCCGACACCAGCAAGGGCCATGCGCTGCAGTGGCTCTGCGGCAGCCTCGGCCAAGCGCTGAAACAGGTGCTCGTGGCGGGCGACACCGGCAACGACAGCAGCATGTTTTTATTGCCGGAGGTGCAGGGCATCGTGGTGGAAAACGCCCAGCCGGAACTGCATGAGGCGGTGGTGCAGCTTCCCACTTACAGCGCGACTCGCGCCTTTGCCGACGGTGTGCTCCAGGGGCTGGCCCATTTTGGGGTCATCGGCGAAGCGCCGTCGCTGGCCCAGGCGAATGTGCCGGCGGACGAGGTGGAGCCCGCCCTGCGCCGCTTGTTCAGCGAGGAGGCGCTGAGTTCACTGACCGCGGCGGAGCGCGAAGTGATCATGGAGGGTTACCGGCGAGCCTTGATTGCCCTGCGGAAAAATATCACGCCGGCGGGCTTTTCCGCCTGCTCCCTGGCGGACAACGAAGTCACGGGCACCGACAACAATTACCGCGCGGTGTGGGCGCGGGATGGGGCGATTACGATTGTGGGCACCATCGACCTGCCCGACGATGACGTCCGCGCGGCACAGCTTGCCACCCTGCGCACATTGCTGGATAACCTGGCGGCGAGCGGCCAAATCCCGGCCAATGTCAGCCTCGACACCGGCAAGGCGGATTACAGCGGGGTGGGGGGCATCTGCGCGATTGACGGCGGATTTTGGATGGTGTTGGCCTTCTATCATTACGTGCGCAAGCATGAAGCCTGGGATTTGCTCGCGGAATACGCCGTTTTATTGGAACGCTTGATGACCTGGCTGTCCGGCCTCGACAGCAACAACGACGGCCTGCTGGAAATTCCGGAGGCGGGCGACTGGACCGACTTGTTTGGGCGAAGCTACCATGTTCTCTACGATGAAGTATTGTGGTACCGGGCGACGGTCGCCTACGGCCGGCTGCTGGAATTTCAGAAAAAATTCGATGACGCCACCACATGGCTGCGCCGGGCGCAGGCCATCCGCAGCAAAATCCTTTCCGCATTTTGGCCATCGACCAAGCCGCGTGACCCGGCCGCCCGCCTGAGTTTTGCGGATCAGCAATTTGCCGTGGGCGACGCGACTTACCTGCTCGCCGAGATTACGCCCTTCTCCTTCAACTGGCGGTGTGACGTGCTCGGCAACATCCAGGCCTTTTTGGGCAATGTGCTGGATGCGGACCGGGCGCGCACGGCGTTTCGTTTCATGTGGGGCGTCGGCGTAAACGAGCCCTTCCCGGTGGTCAATCTCTATCCGCCGGTTCAGGCGGGCGACCCGGACTGGCGCGCCTATTACACGGTGAATCTGCTCAATTTGCCGGGGCACTATCACAATGGCGGCATCTGGCCGTTCATCGGTGGCATGTGGGTGCGCTTCATCCACCGGCTGGGCCTGCGCGACGTGGCCTGCCGGGAATTGCTGAAGCTCGCGCATACGAATCGCCTCGGCAAGAACCAGGATTGGGAATTCAACGAATGGTTGCACAGCCGCACCGGCCGCCCGATGGGCAAGGCCTTTCAGGCCTGGTCGGCGGCGTCCTACATTCACGCCTGCCACGAGTTGCAAATCAATCCCGACAGCCTGACGGATGATTAGATCCGCGGCTGGATTTTTCACCACGGAGGAATTTTCCTGATGGGGGCCGAGAACCTTTGCGGCCGGTTCATTTAACAGAGGTACTGTTCGTCGCTGACTTTTTCCAGCCAGTCCACGACTTTGCCGCCGAGGTTTTCATGAACGGCAAGATGGGTCATCGCCGTGGTCGGCGCGGCGCCGTGCCAATGTTTTTCACCGGGCGGGATCCAGACTACATCGCCCGGGCGGATTTCCTCCACGGGGCCGCCCCAGCGCTGGACGCATCCGCAGCCCGCGGTGACAATCAGGGTCTGGCCGAGCGGGTGAGTGTGCCAGGCAGTGCGGGCGCCGGGCTCGAAGGTGACGCTGGCGCCGGCCACGCGCGCCGGAGCGTCGGCTTGGAACAGTGGGTCAATGCGCACGGTGCCGGTAAACCAGTCGGCCGGACCTGGAGTGGATGGCTGAGAGCCGTTTCGTTTGATGTGCATGGCGG
>DASZWY010000013.1:0-3262 GCA_035546135.1 Opitutales bacterium | reverse complement strand
CAACTGGAAGCGCTGGCGCGACTCGTCATTCACGATGAGGTCGAGGTAGCGCTGGCGGTAAATCTGGTCGCTGTCGGTGAGGCCGTGCCATTTTTCCGGCAGCGGGCGCAGGGCCTTGGCCACGAGCGCGTAGCGGGTCGCACGGACGGTGATTTCGCCGGTCTTGGTTTTAAAGAGCGTGCCCGCGATGCCGACGATGTCGCCGAGGTCGAGTTTCTTGAAGGCGGCATAGGCTTCGTCGCCGACGACGTCCTTGCGCACGTAGGCCTGAATGCGCCCGTCGCGGTCGAGCAGCTTGACAAAGCTCGATTTGCCCATGTCGTTCTGCATCACGATGCGGCCGGCGATGGAAACTTCCGGCCCGGGATCCTGCCCTTCGACAAAGGCTTCGAGGGCCTGCTTCGACGTATGCGTCTGCGCCCAGTTGGCCTGGAAGGGGTCGTGGCCCTGCGCGCGCAATTCCTGCAAGCGCAGCAGGCGCACAGCGCGCAAGTCGTTGCTGACGTCGGAGACCGAAGGCGTCGGGTGGTTATTCTTGGAAGGCTCTGGCGTGTTCCCGCTCATGGAAAACGGGCACGATGACACTCCCCCCCGCCCGAGGCAAGGCTTTGGAGAACAGGGTAGTGCGCATTTTGGAATGCCGCTCGGCTCGTAGCGCGGTGCTTTAGCCCGCGCTCTGGCTGCTAGTACTGCGGTGCAGCGCGGGCTAAAGCACCGCGCTACGAAAATGCGCCACTACCGAGAATAGGCCGCTTTCCCATGCTCAAGCCAGCAACGCCGCAAACCCCATCGTTTTGAAATGCTGGTCGACGGTGAGGGCGTCGTGAATTTTGAGCGCGCGCATGACGGCGAAGGAAACGCAATCGGTGAAGGGGAGGTTCTGGTCCTCGTATTGAAGCAAGAGGGAGCGGGCCTCGTCAAAGAGGACGCGGCTGGAGTAAATGATGCTGAAGCCCGGCGAGTCCACGATTTGGGTCAAAAACTTGCGGGCGAGGTGCGGTTTGCGCCGGGCGGTAAGCAGGTTGACGGTTTCGCCAATCACCCAGTCGGTGGTGTAAAAGATGCGGTCTGGCTCGCGCAGCAAGTCATTGACCACCGCGTGCAGGGCATCCTCGGGCCGGAACGCGCAATAAAACGCGCTCGTGTCGATGAACGTCTTACGGTTCGCCATAGAGGAGTTGGTCAATGTCCTCGTTGCTCATGGGCGGAAGGCCGGGCTCGGCGAGCTTGTGCAGGTTGCGGATGGGGTCATCCACCGCGGGTGGACGGGGCTTAGACTCGGGCACAAGCGTGGCGATGCGTTTGCGGCGGTAGGTGAGGCGCAGCGGCTCGCCGCGTTCCAGGCGCTTGATCATCTCCCGGCTGCGCAGGCGCAGGTCGAGCATGGTGATGGTCTTCATGAAGTTAAACTTAAAGTTTATCTTGGTTTCGCGCAAGCCTTTTTGCCGGGACGCGGTTGCGCTTGCCGTGGGGTGGAACTGTGGTCTAAATGGCGGTGTCTATCTGTGGGCCCAACCACCTCTTTCCTTCATCATTATGTTTTACGACGGCGATTATATTCTGCTGGTTCTCGTGCCCTTGATCCTCGGGTTGTGGGCGCAAACGCGCGTGGGCAGCACGTATGCGAAGTGGTCGCGCGTGGGCTCGCGCAGCGGGATGACCGGGGCGGAAGTCGCCGCCGCGGTGATGCGCTCGGCGGGCATTGACAACGTGCAGATTGTGGAAATCGGCGGACATCTGACCGACCACTACGACGCGCAGAACAAGCGTCTGGCGCTGAGTTCGGAAAATTACCGCGGCACGAGTCTCGCGGCCCTGGGCGTCGCCGCCCACGAATCGGGCCACGCCATCCAGGACAAGGAGCATTACGCCGCGCTGGAAATGCGCATGAGCCTGGTGCCGGTCACCAATATCGCCAGTTCGATCCTGCCCATTGTTTTGTTCGGCGGATTCTTTTTGCAAGCCGTCGGACTCATCTACCTCGCCATCGCGGCGTATTTGATTCTGACGATTTTCCAGCTCGTCACGATGCCGGTGGAGTTCGATGCCTCGCGCCGGGCGCTCCAGCGCCTGCAAGGGCTGGGCATTCTGACGCCCGAGGAGATGGTCGGCGCACGCGACACCCTGAAGGCCGCGGCGTGGACTTATGTGGCGGCGTTCATCGCCGCGCTCGGCTGGCTGCTGCACCTGCTGCTCATTGTGAATGGCGGACGGCGGCGGTCATTCTAAGCCTTTCCCCCGGAAAGGCTTGAGGGAACGGGTGATTTTGGGTGTAATGACGCCGCTTGGCCCATGTAACTCAACCGGCATCCATTGCCCCCGGTGAGGCTTCCGCCTCGCCGCTGCCACTGTGTGTGGACTTGGACGGCACGCTAATCCATTCGGACCTGCTGTGGGAGTCTCTGGCCGTGCTGCTGCGCCGCAATCCGCTGTTTATCTTCCTGGTGCCGGTGTGGCTGGCCCAAGGACGGGCGCATCTGAAACGCGAGGTGGCCAAGCGCGCGACCGTGGACCCGGCGCTGCTGCCTTACAACGGGGCGCTGCTGGAATATTTGCGCGCCGAGAAAGGACGCGGCCGCCGGCTGGTTCTCGCCAGCGCGTCGGACCGCGCCCTGGTCGAGAAAGTGGCGGTGCACACCGGCTTGTTCGACGAAGTGCTGGCGAGCGACGGCCACACCAATTTGCGCGGCCCGGCAAAATGCGCGGCGTTGGAAAAACAATTTGGCCGGGGTGGCTTCGATTACGCGGGCAATTCGAGCGTCGACATTCCCGTGTGGGCGGGGGCGAAGCACGCGATTGTCGTCAACGCGCCGCGGTCACTGGCGGCAAAAATGCGCGACGGGGGCAAGGTAACGGCGGAATTCGCCGGGCCGCCGCAGCCGCTGCTCGCCGCGTGGCAGGCCCTGCGCCCGCACCAGTGGGTCAAGAACCTGATTGTGTTCGTGCCCGTGCTGACCTCGCACAATTTACGCAACGCGGCAGTGATGAAGGAATCGCTGCTGGCTTTTGCGGCCTTTTGCCTGTTCGCGTCGGGCGTATACGTGGTGAACGACCTGTTCGACTTGGCCGCCGACCGCCAGCATGCGAACAAGCGGCACCGGCCGCTGGCCTCGGGGCGGCTGTATCTGCCCTATGCCTTTATCGGCGCGCCAACCTTGCTGGCGGCCCCGCTGGCATTCTCACTCGTGCTGCTGCCGCAATTTGCGCTGGTGCTGCTCGGCTATGGCGTGCTGGCACTGGCCTACACCATGGCGTTGAAGGA
>DASZWY010000012.1:0-7276 GCA_035546135.1 Opitutales bacterium | reverse complement strand
CGCATCTTCCGGCCCGCGATTTTCTCGTCGGGATTGTAATGCTTGAAGGCGAAGGGGTTCTTCGACTTCGGGCCCTCGTACGGGATGGCCGGAATTTTGGGAAAGGCGGACATGGGAGACGGCTTAGCGCGCCGCGGGCAGGGCGAGGCCAAAGTAGTTTTGCGCGTTGCGGAAGCAGACGTCGCGCACCAGATTGGCGAGCAAGTCCAAGTCATGGGGCAGCGCACCCTGCTCGACATCCTCGGCGAGCATGCCGCAGAGCAGGCGGCGGAAGTATTCGTGGCGCGGATACGAGAGGAATGAGCGTGAATCCGTGAGCATGCCGACGAAGCGCGCGAGCAGGCCGTTGTTCGAAAGCGCGTTGATTTGCCAGCGCATGGCCTCGAGCTGGTCGAGGAACCACCAGCCGGAGCCGAATTGCAATTTGCCGGGAATGCCGTCGCCCTGGAAATTACCCACCATCGTGGCGAAGACGTAATTGTCGGCGGGATTCAGGTTGTAGAGGATGGTCTTGGGCAGGCGCTCCTCCTTGGCGAGTGCGCCGAGAAATTGGGAAAGCGCGCGCGCGTGCGGGAAGTCGCCGACGGAGTCGCTGCCGGTGTCCGGGCCGAGCCTGTCCATCAAATAGAGGTTGTTATTGCGGATGGCGCCGAGGTGGAGCTGTTTCGTCCAGCCGCGCTGATGGTCGAGGCGGGCGAGGTGGAGCATGAGGCAATAACCAAACGCCTGCGCGTGCGCCGGCGAGGCCGGCTTGCCGAGGCGCGCGGCATCGTAAATCATCGCGGCCTGAATGTCGCTGCACGGGCCGGTGTACATGGCCTCGAGGCCGTGGTCGGAGAGGCGGCAGCCGAAGCTATGGAAATATTCGTGGCGATGGGCGAGCGCGGCGAGGAAACCGTCAAAGCGCGCGCAGTCCAGGCCGCTGGCCTGCTCGAGCTTCACGATCCACGCATTGAACGCCGAGGGATAATCGACGGCAAAGGCCTTGTCGGGCCGGAAGGTCGGGAACATGCGCGTCGCGCAATCGCTGGCCGCGAGGGCGCGGTGATATTCGAGGGAATCCACCGGATCGTCGGTCGTGCAGACGGCGGCGACCTTGAATTTCTTTAAAATGCCCTGCGTGGTCAGTTCGGGGGACTGGAGTTTTTCGTTGGCCTCGTCCCAGATGCGGCGCGCGGTGTGCTCGCTGAGGAGGGTCTCAATGCCGAAGTAGCGGCGCAGCTCGAGATGGGTCCAATGATAGAGCGGATTGCGCAGCGTGGCGGGAACGGTCCTGGCCCAGCACTGGAATTTTTCCCACGGGTCGATGCGGCCGGTGATGGATTCCTCGGGCACGCCGTTGGCGCGCATGGCCCGCCACTTGTAGTGGTCGCCCTCGAGCCAGGCCTCGAAGAGATTGTTAAAGCGGCGGTTCTGCGCGATGTCCTTGGGCGGTAGGTGACAGTGATAGTCGAGAATCGGCGACGGCGCGGCGTGCTGGTGGAACAGCGTGCGGCCCAGCTCGGTCTGGAGCAGAAAATTATCGTTCAGGAAGCTCATGGGGGTAATCGGCGAAAAAGTTCAGATCGCCATGCAGTTGAAGCCGCCGTCCACCAGCAATTCGATGCCGGTGATGAAGCGGCCAGCGTCGGAGGCGAGCAGCAGCGTGGCGCCGACAAGCTCGGGGGCCTCGCCAAAGCGCTTCATCGGCGTGTGGCCCATGATCTGCGTGACGCGCTCGGGGGTGAGCACCTTGCGGTTTTGCTCGGCGGGGAAAAAGCCCGGCACGAGGGTGTTGACGCGGATGTTTTTGGCGGCCCATTCACGCGCGAGGTTGCCGGAGAGATTGTGCACCGCCGCCTTGGTCGCGGAATAGGTGAAGACGCGCGAGAGGGGCTTCATCGCGGCCATCGAGCCGATGTTGATGATGCTGGCGGCGCGGCCGCTTTCGAGGAAGTAGAGGCCGAACACCTGGCAGGCGAGAAACACGGCCTTGATGTTCGTGTTCACGATGCGCTCGTATTCCTCCTCGGTGATTTCGAGGAATGGCGTCGGCGAATTGACGCCGGCGCCGTTGATGAGAATGTCCACGCCGCCGGTCTTGGCGACAACGCGGTCGAGCAAATCGCGCAGCGCGGCTTTGGACTGCACGTCGCAGGACTCGAACCAGGCGCGCGAGTGATGCGCGTGGTGAATTTTGGCGAGGCGCGCGTTGGCCTTGTCGGGATTGCGGCCGACCAGAACGACCGACGCGCCAGCGCCCGCGAGGCCCTCAGCCATCGCGCCGCAGAGTTCGCCGGTGCCGCCGATGACGACCGCGGTTTTGCCTTCGAGGGAGAAGAGATTGTCGAGGTAGGACATATTATAAAGATTCACCGCAAAGCAGCGAAGATTTTATCCACGAATGGACACGAATGAAAATTGCAGGGACTTTATTCGTGGATATTCGTGGATGAATTTTTTTCGCCGAAACCTTACCGCACGACGCGGGCGCCGCCGCCGCCCATGACTTTCTCGACTTCGTCGAGCGAGGCCATGGAGGTGTCGCCGGGGGTGGTCATGGCAAGGGCGCCGTGGGCGGCGCCGTATTGGACGGCCTTGGCGGCATCGTTGTGCTTGAGGAAGCCATACACGAGGCCGGAGGCGAAGCTGTCGCCGCCGCCGACGCGGTCGAGGATTTCCAAATCGGCGTAATGGCTGGACTCGTAAAACTTGCCGTCGTGCCAGCAGATGGCGCCCCAGTCGTTGCGGGTGGCGCTCTTGACGGTGCGCAGCGTGGTGGCGGCAACCTTGAAGTTCGGGAATTCCTTCACGGCGTTTTCAATCATGCCCTTGAAGGCGTCCACTTCGATGTGGGAAATTTTGTCGTCGAGGCCCTTGACCTCGAGGCCGAGGCAGGCGGTGAAGTCTTCCTCGTTGCCGATCATGACGTCCACATAGCGGGCGATGCGGCGGTTGACCTCCTGCGCGCGGGCCTTGCCGCCGATGGCTTTCCAGAGCGAGGGCCGGTAGTTGAGGTCGTAGGAGACGATGACGCCGTGTTTTTTGGCGGCCATGACGGCCTCCTCGACAAGCGCGGGCGTGGTGTCGGACAGCGCGGCGAAAATGCCGCCGGTGTGCAGCCAGCGCACGCCGAGCTTGCCGAAAATATTTTCCCAGTCAATTTGGCCGGGCTTCATCTGCGAGGCGGCGGAATTGCCGCGGTCGGGAATGCCGACGGCGCCGCGCAGGCCGAAGCCGCGCTCGGTGAAATTCAGGCCGTTGCGCACGGTGCGCCCCACCCCGTCATACGGCACCCACTTGATGAAGCGCGGGTCCACGCCGCCCTGCAAAATGAAGTCCTCGAGCAGACGGCCCACGTCATTGTCGGCAAAAGCGGTGACCACCGCCGTGCGCAGGTTGAAGCAGCGGCGCAGGCCGCGGGCGACATTGTACTCGCCGCCGCCCTCCCAAACCTTGAATTCGCGGGTGGAGCGCACGCGGCCCTCGCCGGGGTCGAGGCGGAGCATGATTTCGCCGAGGGCGATCATGTCGAACGTGGTGTCGGAGGCGGATTTGATGGGCAGGCTCATGAATGAAAAAAATGGAAGATGAAAAACAACAGCTACTCCTTGGCTTCCTTGAATTCGGCGAGATTCCAGCGGGGCTGGTTGGAAGCGGCGGCGATTTCGTCGAAGGCGGCGATTTCCGCGGCGGAGAAGAGGAGGCCGCCGAATTTCGCGCACTTGGCGGCGGCCTGGGCTTCCAACTGGCCGGGGACGAGGCAGCTTTCGTTGCCGCCGCTCAGGATGTCCTTGAGCACGGCCTTGACGTTCGCGGCCTGGGAGCGGCCGGCGGCGAATGCGTTGCCGGACATGGCCTCGGGGTGGACGACTTGGAAAAAGAAACACGGCGTGTGCTTTTCGCCGGGCGCGCCGCCGTCGCGGCAACGCAGGGTCGGCAGCGAACCGCCGATGTAGGCTGCGACGATTTCGTTGATGAGCGAAAGGCCGTAACCCTTGTGCTGGCCGAACGGGAGCAGCGCGGCGACTTTGGCCGGATCGGTCGTGACCTTGCCCTCCTTGTCCACGGCGGCATCGGGTGGGAGTTGCTTGCCCTCGCGCAGCAGTTGCTGCACGCGGCCCATGGCGACGACCGAGGTGGCCCAGTCCACCACAATGGGGAAGCCGAGCGCGTCGGTGGTCGGGAAACCCCACGAGTGCGGGTTGGTGCCGAGCGTCGGGCGGCGGCCGCCGAACGGCACGACCTCCGCGAGCGCGGCGGTGCAATTGGTGTAGGCCAAGTAGCCGCGCTTGGCGGCGTCCATCACATAACCACCGCCCCAGAGATAATGGAAAGCATTGTCCACGGACACCTGCCCCACCCCGTATTGGTCGGCGAGCTTGATGCAAGTCTCGACGGCCTCGACGGCGACGGCCTGGCCGAGCTTCTTGTTCGCGTTCCAAATCTCGGCGGCGGCGAAACGGCTGGGTTTTTTCTCGATTTGCGCGCCGGGCTTGCAGCCTCCCGCGCCCGAGCCGAAATGGTCATCGAGATGCAGGGCCTTGATGCCGTTGTGCGTGCGGATGCCGTGGCGCGAGGCGTTTTCGGCCACTTTCGTGGCGGCGTTGGCCTCGTCGGCGGTGTAGCCGCGTTTTTGATAGGCGGCGGCCACGGTGGCGTTGTGGCGGGCCGGGGGAACGACGTAGAAGGTCTCGGGCATACAAAGAATGAAAGAGGGAAAATTAGAAATGGAAAAACAAGGCGCAGGGCCGCTTTTTTAGCGGGGCATGGGGATGGGGACCTGGTTGACCTGGGCGAGGGGCTTTTCGCCGCGCAGGGCGAGGAGGAGATTATCCACCGCCATGCCGGCCTGGCGCTGCACGCTTTCGTAGGTGCGCGAGGCGACGTGCGGGGTGATGATGCAGTTGAGCACCGTCGTGTCCTGATCTTGGGCCGACACCTTGAGCAGGGGATGATCTGCGGGCGGGGGCTCGACATCGAGGACATCGGCGCCGTAACCGCCGAGCTGGCCGCTTTGGAGCGCGGCCAGTATCGCCGCGTTGTTCACGAGCTCGCCCCGGCCGCAATTGATGAGCATGGCGCCCTTTTTCATGATGCCGAGCGAGCGAGGGTTGATCATCTCGTTGGTATCCGGCGTCAAATTGGTGTGCAGCGAGACGACGTCGGCTTCTTTGAGCAAATCCTCGAGATGGATGGCGCGGCGCACCGCATTGGCGGCGGCGAATTTCTCATCCCAGTGCAAGTCGTAGCCTATGCACGGCATGCCAAAAGCGCGGGCCCGAATGGCCATTTCCTTCCCGATGCGGCCCAAACCGACAATGCCGAGGGTTTTGCCGAACAGCTCGTGGCCCGTCAGGCGCTTCCACTTGCCCGCCCGGGTAAAGTTAATCTCATCCACGAAATGCTTGCTCAGGCAGAGCATGAGGCCGAAGCAGTGCTCGGCGACGGTGGTGTGGTTGACGCCGGGGGTGAAGGTGATGGGGATGCCCTTTTCGGTGGCGGTTTTGACGTCAATTTTGTCCACGCCGATGCCGTATTTGGCGATGATGCGCAGACGCGGCAGGGATTTCTCGATGACGGCGCGGGTGATGGCGTCGTCGCCGCACAGGAAAGCGTCGAAGGAGCCGGCGAGTTCCAGCATGCGGGACTCCGGCAACGGCCCGCGTTCGCGGACGAGTTCGAGGCCGGCGGCGGCCAGTTTGTCGTGGTGCGGACCAGGGGTGTCCTGCAACGAGGTGGTGGTGACCAATACGCGCGTCATGGAAAAGGCGAAAGGTGTTCAAGATGAAGGCCCTCCGCCCGCCAGGCAAGGCGAAACCCTGAGGCTGGCGCCTGGGCTGCTTCTCAGTTTGAACTTGAAGAAGGGCCGCCGACAAGCGCCGCCCCTACAGCAATCGGCTCAAAAACTGTAGGGGCGGCGCTTGCGACGGCCCAAAGTGGGACATTATCGGCGCCCGCCCCACTCGAAAAGCTTGCGGGCCGGGCTTGCGGAGAGCTTTCAGGTATGTTAAGGAATGGGCCCTAGTTAAAAACGCTCCTTCGAAAGTTTCCTGTGTCCAGCCCGACGCCCTTTCCCACCACCATCGCCCGCGAGCAGGTCAATGCCCTGCCCTTGGCCCGCTACGAGGGGCCCATCACCGTCATCTCCAATCCCCGCGAGGTCCACGCCGCCGTGGATTACCTGCGCGATGAAACGTTACTGGGCTTTGACACGGAATCGCGCCCGAGCTTTCGCCGGGGGGACAACCACCCGGTGGCGCTGCTGCAACTGGCCGGCGCCGAGAAGGTGTATCTTTTCCAACTCCACCAGATCGAGCATCTCGATCCGGTGCTGGCGCTGCTGGCCGACCCGGCAATCCGCAAGGCCGGGGTGGCGATCCGCGACGATATCCGCAAACTGCAGGAACTCGGCTGGTTTGTGCCGGCGAATTTCGTGGAAATCAGCGACCTGTCGCGGCGGCTGGACGTGAGCGTGACCGGCCTGCGCAATTTGACGGCGATGTTTTTGGGCTACCGGGTCTCCAAGGGAGCGCAGGTGACGAACTGGGCGCGGCCGGATTTGAGCTCGTCGCAAATTTCCTACGCGGCGACCGACGCGTGGATCAGCCGGTTGCTGTATTTGAAATTCGCCGGGATGGGCCTGCCGGTGGACGAATACAAGCCGCAGGAAAAAGAGGAAGGCCGGAGGAGCCGGAATGAGCGTTGAGGTGGCCGAGTTGCAGAAGCTGGCCGCCGCCATGGGCCTGGATGCGGTGCGACGGCATATATTTTTGTGCGCGGACCAGACCGAGCCGAAATGCTGCGCGAAGGAGGCGGGGCTGGAGTCGTGGAATTTTTTGAAAAAACGCCTGAAGGAACTTGGGCTGTCCGAGCGCGGCGGGATTGCGCGCACGAAGGCCAACTGCCTGCGGGTGTGCGCGGGCGGGCCGGTGGCGGTGGTGTATCCCGAGGGCGTGTGGTACCACTCCTGCACGCCGGCCAACCTGGAGCGCATCATCCAGGAACACCTCATCGGCGGAAAACCCGTTGCGGAACTGCGAATAATCTGACACAAACAAACCTCCTGCTTACTCCCCATGCCCGAACCCACCCTGACTGCCATCCTCGAAACCACGCAAGGCACAATCGAATTGCGCCTTTTCCCGGAAGTCGCGCCCAAGGCGGTCGCGAATTTCACCGGCCTGATTGAAAAAGGCTACTACAACGGCATCATTTTCCACCGCGTCATCCCGCAGTTCATGCTGCAAGGCGGCGACCCCACGGGCACGGGCATGGGCGGCCAATCCATCTGGGG
>DASZWY010000011.1:0-7242 GCA_035546135.1 Opitutales bacterium | reverse complement strand
ATGTTTCTGGCAGAGGAAAACGTCGTTGCCCTTCATGCCGAGCGGATTGCAGCCCTTTTGCCGCAGCAGGTCGCAGATTTCCGCGTTGAGCGGGCCGTTGAGCGTCTGCTCCACGATGCGCATCGCTGCTTCGTCCGTGACTCGCAGGCCGTGGCGAAACTCCGGCTTGAGCCCGGCGGTTTCCATGGCGCGCGTGATGGCCTTGCCGCCGCCGTGCACGACGACAACCTGGATGCCCACGGCGGCGAGAAACGCGAGGTCCGTCGCGCCGTCGAGGCGCGCGGTGGGGTCGGCGTCGTCCATGAAGGCGCCGCCGAATTTGACGACGAAAATCGAGCCGCGAAAGCGTTGGATGTAAGGCAGCGCTTCGAGCAGCACGCGGGTTTTCGTGGTCGGATCAAGCTCCGGTGTCATCGGAAAAGTTTTTTGGGAAAGCGGCGAAAATGGCAAACATCACGCCGGGGTGCAAGGGCGAACGCGCGGCGGGCGGCGGCGTTACGTTTGCGTGGCGCGGCGGTGGCGTTTTGGCGGCATTACTCGCTTTTGTTGTAGTTGACGTAGCCCTCGGTCACGTCGCTGGCCAGCAGTCGGTAGGCCGCCGCGCCGAGGCGCAGGTCGAGCGTGACGCGAAAGCGCGGCTGGCGGACGATTTCCTTCCACCGCGCGAGGTGCTGGTTTTGCGCCGCGCCCAGCAGCAACACCGGTGTGTCGTCGTAAAACAAATCGGTTTTTTCCTCCACCAGGCCCACGCGCGCGTAGCCGGCGGCGTCGAGGATGCGGCCCCAGTTCGGGTCTTCGCCGAACCAGGAGGATTTGACCAGCAGGGAATTGCCGATGGCGCGCGCGACTTTTTCCGCGGTGGCGTCATCCTTCGCACCCTGCACTTTGATTGCCACGACCTTGGAGATTTTCTCGCCGTCGCCGACAATTTTTTCGGCCAGGGCGGCGCAGACTTTTTCCACCGCCTGCGCGAACAGCGTCCGCGCCGCGGGGGGCGTTTTCGCCAAATCCACGCCCGACGCGCCGTTGGCCAGCAGCAGCACGGTGTCGTTGGTGCTCATGTCGCCGTCCACGGTGATGGCATTAAAAGTGGTGCGATTGGCCGTTTGCAGCGTCACGCGGAGAAATTCCGTGGACGCTGCGGCGTCGGTGCAGAGAAACGCGAGCATGGTCGCCATGTTCGGCTGAATCATGCCGGCGCCTTTCGCCATCGCGGCGACGGTCACGGTCTTGCCCTGCCATGGAAAGCGCGCGGTGCACGTCTTGGGCTTCGTGTCGGAGGTAAGAATCGCCTCGGCCGCGCTGCGGCCCTGTGCGGAGGTGGCGCCCAATGCGCCTGAAGCCTGGGTGATGCCCGCCAAGATGCGCGGCATCGGCAGCGCGCGGCCAATGCGCCCGGTCGAGCAGACTAAAAAGGACGATGCGGGAAGGCCGGTCGCTGTGGCGGCGCGCTGGGCCATTTCCCAGGCATCGGCGAGCCCCTGCGGGCCGGTGCAGGCGTTGGCGTTGCCGCTGTTGGCGACAAAGCCGTGCAGCGGCTTTCCGGCGAAGAGTATTTCCTGGCACACGCGCACCGGCGCGGCCTTCACGTCATTCAGCGTGAACACGCCCGCGGCGGTGCAAGGCGCGGTCGAACACACCAGCGCGAGGTCGAGGCGGTCGGTGCCTTTTTCGCGGATATCGCAGGCGATGGCGCCGGCGGCAAAGCCCGTGGCGTCGGTGATGCCCGGAGAGTCGTCAATGAATTCGATGGCCATGGGAAAAACGATCGGAGGGTTTGCGCCGGGCGATTAGAGCAAACCCTCCGTCACCGGCCAGCCGGCGGCGAGGTTGAGGATTTGCACGGCCTGGCCGCTCGCGCCTTTGACGAGGTTGTCCTCGGCCGAAGTCAGCACGAAGTTGCCCGTCCGCGGGTCGAAGGCCGCGGCCAGGTCAATCCGGTTGGTGCCGGTGACAAAGGCCGTGTCGGGGTTTTGGCCGGACGGCAAAATTTGCACGAACGGCTGCTGGGCGTAGGCTTTTTTCCATGCCTCGTAAACGGCATCCACATTTTTGGCCTGGGCCTTGGCGACGATAGTCGTGGCGATGCCCCGCCGCATCGGCGCAAGGTGCGGGTTGAACTGAATGATCACCTTCGACTTCGCCGCGGCGGAAAGCTGCTCCTCGATTTCCGATAGGTGCCGGTGTTTCGGAATGCCGTAGGCCTTGGCGCTTTCGGCGCGCTCGCAGAAGAGGTAATCGTCCTCCGCTTTCTTGCCGGCGCCGGAGACGCCGCTGAAGGAGTTGACGACGATGTTTTCCCGTGCAACGACGCCCGCGCGCAGCAACGGCACCAGCGGCACGAGCACGCTGGTCGGGTAGCAACCCGGGCAGGCGAGCAGCCGCTTCTGCTTCCACGAGTCGTCGGGCATGATTTCCGGCAGCACGTAAACGGCTTCGCCGAGCAAATCCGGCGCGGGATGCGGATGGTTGTAGAATTCCTGATAGGTTGCGGTCGAGCTGAGGCGGAAGTCCGCGCTCAAATCAATCACCCGCTTGCCGGCGGCGAGGAGCGGCCGCGCGTATTCGGCGGCGACGCCGTGCGGCAGCGCGAGGAACCAGGTTTCGATGCGCGCATCGGCGGCGAGCGCCGCCGGTTCGCTGGGCGTGAAGGCGAGGTCGGGCGCGACCACGCCCCGCAGGCGCGGCAGTGCCTTGGCCACGGGCTGGCCCGCCAGCGTGCGCGAAGTCACGCTCGCCAACTGTGCGCGGGGGTGCCGCACAAGGAGCCGCACGAGTTCCTCGCCGGAATAACCGGATGCGCCAACGATGCCGACGTTCATGGAAGTAAGAATTAAGAAGTAAGAATTAAGAAGTAAAGCACCCTTCGCGCCGCACGGCCTCGCGGCTGCTGGGCGGGGGATAAAAGCTGGTCGAAGTGTTGCAAAATAAAAACAAAACGCCCCCGGGCGGGACAGGCCGCGCCGGAGGCGTTTTGCGAAACGGTTCGGGTAAGCGGATTAGCGCTTCGAGAACTGGAAACGTTTGCGGGCGCCGGGCTGGCCGGATTTTTTGCGCTCCTTCACTCGGCCGTCACGGGTCAGATGGCCGGCTTTCTTGAGGGCGGGGCGCAATTCGGCGTTCGAGCGTTGCAGCGCACGGGCGATGCCGAGGCAGATGGCGCCGGCTTGGCCGACGTTGCCGCCGCCGGTCACTTCGACTTCGACGTCAAACGACGCGGCCACGCTGGCCGTGGTCAACGGGGCGGTGGCCATCTTGACGAAGCGTTCGACTTTCAGATGCGTGGCGATGTCCCGCCCGTTGACGGTGACTTTGCCGGCGCCGGGGAACAAGCGCACGCGGGCCGTGGAGGATTTGCGCCGGCCGGTGCCGAGAAAAACGGTGTCAGTTTTGGAGATCATCGGAAGGAGATGCGGAAAAATATTAGGAGAGGACCAGGGCCTGCGGCTGCTGGGCTTCGTGCGGGTGCTGGGCGCCGGGATAAACCTTGAGCTTCGTGAGCATTTTGTCGGCGATGCGGTTCTCCGGCAGCATGCCCTTGACGGCATTCATGATGAGGAACTCAGGCCGGTGTTCGCGGAAGTGGGCGACATTGCGGTAGTGCTCGCGGCCGACCCAGCCGGTGAAGAACATATACTGCTTGTCGGTTTCCTTGCGGCCGGTCACGCGCACCTTGGCGGCGTTGATGACGACGACGAAGTCGCCGGTGTCCACGTTGGGCGTGTAGATGGCCTTGTGCTTGCCGCGCAGAATTTGCGCGACGCGGGAGGCCAGGCGGCCGAGGATTTGGCCGTCAGCATCCACGACGTGCCATTTGGCGTGGTTGCCGGGTTTGGTTAAAGTGGTTTTCATGACGCGGGAAAAGGTAGGAAAATAGACTGTCCCGGGCGGGTGTCAAAGTTAATTTTAGCCCCACGGGGGCCGGTAAGTCTCACTTTGGGCCGTCGCAAGCGACGCCCCTACAGTTTTTGAGCTGTTTGCTGTAGCCCTTCTTCAAGTTCAAACTGAGGCACTCCCGGGAAGCCGCTCGTCCCTAAAACACCCACGCCCGCTCCGGGGTGGCCGGAAACGGGCGCGAGGGGAAACCCCGGGCGGGCCCCGGGGAGGAGGCGGCTTACTGGTGGAACTTGAGGCCCGCGCCGAACCACACGCTGTTGGGCGTGCCGCCGAGCTGCGGATTGGTGCCGGCGAAGCCGCCCAGCTTGCCGTCAGTGTTGCCTTCGTAGTCGAGCTCGCCAAAGAGGTAGCACTGGCTGTTGCCGAGCTTGTAATCCAGCTCGAAGCCGGCTTTCCAGTACAGATAGCCGTTGCGCCAGTTGGCGTGCGGGTTGCCCGGGATGCCGGTGTTGAACTGGTCGCCAAAGCTGCGGTTGGCGTGGTACCAGCCGCCCAGAATCGTCGGGGTGATGGACAAGCCACTGAAGCCCACGACGTGCGTCAAGTCCCAGGTCGTTTTCAAGGAGGCTTCGACCACATTCGAGTCCAGCATCAGGTCGTGATAGTAATAGACGGACGGGTTGAGATTCGTGCCCTGGAGCACCGAGGGAAAGAGGCTCGAGGTGTCGTAGGTGAAGCCGATATAGGGCTCATCACTGCGGGTGACGCGCGAACTGCCGGGCAGGCCGTAGATGGCCTGGTTGCCCGCCTCGGGATACCAGTAATAAATGTCGCCGATGTCCACCTGCAGGCCGGTGAAATACGGGAGGTTGTAAATGAAGCCGCCGAAGAGGTCGATTTCGTTGGATTGGTCCGGGCCCGCGCCGGAGGTGCGGCGGCTGACGGGCTGGTTGCTCCACGCGCCGACGTAGGCGTTGCCGTCGGCGCCGATTTGCATGCCGATTTCGCCCTTGGGCTGGATCGAGGAGTTCGCGAGCTTTTTGCCGCGGAAAACGTATTGCGACTCATAGGCCACCTGGCCGGTGCCGCTCAGGTCGCCAAAGGGCGATTGCGCGTGGGCGCTCGCCACGAAGAGGCCCGCGAGGGCCAGGGCGGGCAGGATTTTGCTCAGCAAGAAGTAACGCATGGTAGGTCGAATGGGTGGGGGTTCAGCTCGCCGCCGCCCGCAGGGGGCGCAGCGCCAAGGCCAGAACATCGGCATTTACCGGGAACAGGCAAGATTTTTTTCCAAAATGTCACCCGGCGGTCCGCCGATGGTTCCGTCACTCGGTTCCTTGCTTAAACCGGGCCCGCGGCAAATGGTTGTGGATTTCTTTGGCGGGCGGCGTCACCGGGGTGGAAAACAAAAGAGCCTGTTGCCCCGCCAATGCGGGACAACAGGCTCTTGCAGGCTGCCCTCATCCCATTCCGCAAGCGGAACCGGACGGGGTGCCGGGGTGGACTACATGTTCCACTTCACACCAAGACCGAGCCAGATCTGGCCGGAGTTGGAGCCGTTGGCCGAGGGATTGCCGCCGGCGAAGCCGCCCGCGGTGCCGTCGTTCTGACCGGCATAGTGGCCGGCGAAGAACAGCGTCGTGTTCGAGTTGAACTTATAGTCCAGCTCGAGGTCGAGTTCCCAGAACAGGTAGCTGTTGCGCCAGTTCTGGCCAGCAACGTCACCGAACGTGCGGTTCATGCCGGTCCAGCCGAGGGTGGCCAAGGGATTCAGCGACAGACCCTTGAGGCCCGAGGCGTCCGAGAGGTCCCAGCTATAGCCAATGGAACCGGTCAGCGTGTCGGAGTCGAGGATAACGTCGTGGTACCACTTGACGGTCGGCATCAGGTTGTAGTTGAGCAGGCTGGTGGTGTCATAGATGGCACCGACGTGGAACTCGTGCGTGCGGGAGGCGGCGGTCGCGCCAACGCCATTGCCGAAATTGGGGTACCAGTAGAGTTGGTAACCAACTTCGCCCGTGGTGTTGTCAATGCCCGGAATCGCATGCTGGTAATAGATACCGATGTCGATTTCGTTATTGCCACCCGGGGTCGCGGTGCCTTGACGGCCGAGCGGGTTGCTCGTCCAGACGTAGGCGTTCACCGTGCCGTCGGAGACCGGGTAAGCGAAGTTCACCATGGGCTGCAGGGCCGAGTTGGTGACTTTCTTGCCACGGAACACGTATTGAGATTCGTAGTCGAAGGTGCCGGAAACCGTGAGGTTGGCCAGCGGACCGGAGCTCTGCGCATGGGCGCTGGCAACCAGCGACAAGGCGAGAACGGCGGTAAGGAGGTGTTTGTTCATGTTGATCAGTTTGTGGTTATGGTTTTAGGTAGCACCCCCCGTAGCCCAGCCGGGAAGGGGAATACTAAGCCGCGAGAATGAAATTGTGTGGTAAAAAGGCAAGAGTTTTCCTTTTTGCCATATTTGTCACAATTCTGTTTTCTGGCTGTAGACGAGCTATAAGCAATTTCCATGCAAATGATCGCGACACTTTTGTTAAATCGTATAACATTGATTACAAAAGACTTAAACAATAAATTAACTCAAAAATAACGGTCTGATTCACCCTTTATTTCACGACTCGTTTACTTGCTTGCCCTTGAGCGAAATTTGTAAAAAATGGTTGTAACATTATGAATATAAGCGACAAACAAGATTTTTCGGCAAAAATCGCTATTTCCGCCGGTTTGGTGGGAGGGATCGGCATCGTTCTCGGCGCATTTGGCGCGCATGCCCTGAAGCCGCACCTGACCGAGGCCAACCTGGCGGTGTGGGAAACCGGTGTGCATTATCAGCTTATTCACGCGGTCGCGTTGCTGGCATTGGCGGCGCTGGCCAAACTGCTGGTCGGGCCGGATGGCCAGCCGCCGCGGCAATTGAACTTGGCGGCGGTGAGCTGGGTTGCCGGCGTGGTGCTCTTTTCCGGGTCGCTTTACGGGTTGGCGCTGGGTGCGCCGGCCGTCCTGGGCGTGGTGACTCCCTTGGGCGGGCTGCTGTTCATCAGCGGCTGGGGCTTGGTGGCGGCGGCGGGCTGGCGGTGCTGTTCGAAATAAAAAATAACAATTTCAATTAGCCGCGGTTTGAGGCTTCCAGTATTTGCCGGCGAAGTTCAGGAACACGACCCAGTCTTCCTTGGTGATGGCGTGCGGGCCGGTGTGGTAATAATAGGCGAGGTCGCCGGCGATGAGCGGCACTTCGGGCTTGGGCCATTCGGTGACGCCGAGGTCCTTGGCGCCGGTGAGACGGTAAACCGGGGCGGCGGCCACTTCGCCCAAAAATTCGCCGTGCGGGTCGCTCCATTGGTCGCCGGTGCCGCCGGTGATGAGCAGCGGGCGCGGCGCGATGAGCGCGATGAGCATATTCGT
>DASZWY010000010.1:0-5014 GCA_035546135.1 Opitutales bacterium | reverse complement strand
CTCATCGTCTCGGGCAGCGCCGACCTGCATGGCTCGACGCTCAATTACATCAAGGACGCCGGCGACTTCGACGTGGACAACCGCGGCGGGCGCAACATCTACTTCGGCATCCGCGAGCACGCGATGGGCGCGATTCTCAACGGCTTCGGCTATTACGGCATCTTCCGCGCCTCGGGGGCGACGTTCCTGACCTTCGCCGATTACATGCGCCCGAGCATCCGCCTCGCCGCGCTCGCCAAGCTGCCGGTGTTTTATATTTTCACGCACGACAGCGTCGGCGTCGGCGAGGACGGCCCGACGCACCAGCCGGTGGAGCTCGTCTCCGCGCTGCGCTGCATCCCGCATCTCGACGTCATCCGCCCCGGCGACCCCGAGGAAACCGCCGGCGCGTTTGTCGCCGCGCTCGACCGCACCGACGGCCCCACGGCCCTCTGCCTGACGCGCCAGGTCATCCCGCTGCAGAACTCCATCCCGCTGCATTGGCGGCGCGGCGGCGTGCTCTCCGGCGGCTACGTCGCGCAATACGAAAAAGGCGGCTACCTCAATTTGATTCTCATCGCCTGCGGCTCGGAACTGCAGCACGCGATGAACGCGGCGGCGCAACTCGGCAACGGCGTGCGCGTGGTCTCGCTGCCGTGCTTCGAGCGATTCGACCGCATGCCGTGGGAATACCGGGAGAGCATTTTGCCGAGCTGGTGCAAGAAGCGCGTCGCCATCGAGGCGGGCATCACCGGCCTGTGGCACAAATACGTCGGCACCGAGGGCAAAGTCATCGGCATCGAGCGCTTCGGCCTCTCCGCCCCCGGCGACCAGGTGATGAAGGAACTCGGCATCACCACCGACCATCTCGTCGAAGTTGCCAAGGCGATGCTGTAATTGTATGGTTGTATTGCTGAATTGTTTTATTGCTTAAGGGACTCATACGACTCCCTTGAACAATTCAACAATTTAGCAATAAAGCATGCCTTCATCGACTTTCCCTTCGCATTTTCAATCGCTCGAGGGGAGCTTTGGCCTTCCGCCGCAATTTTGTGCGCAATGCAACGAGCTTGCTTTGCGCGTTGTCCCGCCGGAGCAGGTAACGCGTGTGGGGCATGGCGGTGCGAAAAATGTCCTCGGGCGTCGTGTGCTTGTGCGCCAGGCCGGGAGCGAGGTCCACGCCGGTGCGGCCATACAATTGCCGGACGAAGGCCGAGCAAAACAACGAGCGTTCGCGCGCCAGCGGGTTTTCCAGGCCGCGCAACTGCTCGTGACGCAGGCCCAACAAGGCGCCAAAAATTTCCCGGATGGAATACCGCTCGCGGCCGGCGACCAGCTCCAGCGCCTCGCGCAGCAAGGCCGCCACCTGCGCCTCGGTCAGCCCAAGGTCCAGAATCGCGAGGTTGCGGTAAAGCTTCTCGTCGTGAAATTTTGCGAGCCGGTTTTCCTGCACGCCAAGGCGGATGTGCTTGCGGTGGACTTCGAGGTCGGACTCGATGACCCAGTGGTGGCCGTCGGCGCGGACGCCTTGCAGGAAAAACGCGTGCGACCAGAGGCTCCAGTGCGCGTCGTCGTCGAGGTGGCGCTCGGCGCGGCGGATGGCGAGGTCGATCATCGTCGCCCCGCCCGCCAGCCCGATGCAGCCCGCCTTGGCGTGCCGCTCCAAAAACTCTTGGTTGGTCAGGCCAGTGACAAGGATTTCGCGCGCGTGGGCTTCCATGAGGTCCAAAAAGGATGAAGGATGAAGGCCGAAGGATGAAAGAAGAAAATTTGGCCCACCGGCCCCCAATTACTGCATCCAGGGCTGCATTATTCAGCGCTTAGCATTCAGCACTCCGCATTTTAACCTTCATCCCTCATCCTTCTGCCTTCATCCTTTCGCCGTGCGCGTTCTCCTCGCCTTCGATAAATTCAAGCACGCCCTCAGCGCGCCAAGCGCCTGCGCTGCGGCGGCCATCGCCATCCGCGAGGCCTTTTCCAACGCGCATCCCGACGAGGCGCCGCTGACTGACGGTGGCGAAGGCTTTGGCGAAATCCTCACTCATGCCGCAGGCGGCCACCTGCACAAACAGCGCGTCCACGGCCCGCGTCTTGAGCCAGTGGAGGCGCACTGGGGCGAAGTGGAACTGGCCAAAGTGCCCAAGGCCGCGCTTGATTTGCTCGATCTGCCCGACCACGGCAAACTCGCCGTCATCGAAATGGCCCAAGCCGGCGGCCTCGCCCTACTGGCGCCCGAACAGCGCGACCCGTGGCAGGCAACGTCGTTTGGCGTGGGCGAATTGCTGGGCCGCGCCGCGGACGCCCATGCGCGCGCCGTGCTGCTCGGCATCGGTGGCAGCGCGACAAACGACCTTGGCCTCGGCGCGCTCGCAGCGGTCGGTTTGGAATTTCGCAATGCCAATGGCGACACCCTCCGCAAAATCACGCCCGCGAAATTCGGCGAGGTGGCGCGCATCGCCGGGGAACCGTGGCCGCACCTGCCCGACCTGCGCATCGCCTGCGATGTGCGCAACCCGCTGCTCGGCCCGAACGGAGCCACCGCGGTCTTCGGTCCGCAGAAGGGCCTCGCCACCGGTGATTTCCCGCGCCTGGAAAAAGCCGTCGGCGCGATGGCGAAAAAACTGTGCGCCCATTTCGATCAGCCCAAAACATTGATGATGGAACCCGGCGCGGGCGCGGCGGGCGGCCTGGGCTTTGGCCTGCGCGTGGCGGCGGCGGCAAAATTGGTGCCGGGATTCCCACTGGTGTCCGCGTGGCTGAATTTGGAAGAGCGGGTGCAAACCGCCGATCTCGTGCTCACGGGTGAAGGACGCTTTGATGACGGTTCGCTTTCCGGCAAAGCGGTCGGCGCATTGGCCGACCTCGCGCTGAAATATCACAAGAAACTCGTGATTTTTGCCGGGAGTGTGGACACCGCCGCCGCCGCGACTTTGCGTGCGCGCGCCCCCGAAGGCCGCGTCCAATTACACGCGCTCTCCCCGGCGCACGAGCTCGCCGAAGCCTCGCACCGCGCCACCCGCGCGCGACTCCAGGCAAAAATTAAAACCGTGTTTTAATGGGCGGAGCGGACGCTCCATTCCCGCCATAACGCGCAGGGAGTGCGCGTTCCATCTTTAGATGCCGTCAGGCAAAGTCTTTCCGGTTGCGTTTTCAGGCCGGGCCTTTACCCTGAAAATTCGCAAGGCCTCCCCGGCTGCGTCCCGTGGCTGACACTCCTCCAGTCAATCCCGCCAATCCCCGGCATGTGGCCATTATCATGGATGGCAATGGCCGCTGGGCGCGCCAGCGCGGGCTGCCACGCATCGAAGGCCACCGCCAAGGCGTGGAAAATGTCCGCCGCATCATGTCGGCCGCGCGCGAGCTCGGCCTGCCCTGCCTGACGCTCTACGCCTTTTCCGCGGAAAATTGGCGGCGCCCCGCGGAGGAGGTCGGCGCGTTGATGGGCCTGCTGGAATTTTTCCTCGAACGCTGCACGCGCGAGTTGATCGAAAACGAAGTGCGCCTGCGCGTCATCGGCCAAATCAGCCAGTTGCCCGAACGCGCGCGCCGGCCGCTCGAGAGCGCCGTCGCCCGCACCGCGCATTTCACCGAGCGCACGCTCGTGCTCGCGCTCAATTACGGCTCGCGCCAGGAGACTGTCGAGGCCGCGCGCGCGTATGCCGAGGCCGTGAAAGCCGGGCGCGAAAATCCCGCCGAACTCGACTGGCCGCGCTTTGCCCGCTACCTTGACACGAACGGCCTGCCCGACCCCGACCTCATCATCCGCACTTCCGGTGAGAGCCGCCTGAGCAATTTCCTGCTGCTCCAGGCCGCCTATGCCGAAATGTACTTCAGCCCGGTGTATTGGCCCGACTTCAGCCGCGAGCACCTCATCGAGGCCATTGAGGCTTACAAGCAGCGCGAGCGCCGTTTCGGCCAGACGGGCGAGCAGGTGCGTCCGACCGCGCCCGAACCCGTCTTGCACAAGTGATCAAGCGCGCGCTCAGCACCATCGGCCTGTGGACGATCGTGCTCGGCACGGTCTATTTTTTCGGCGCCAATGGCGGGGTCATGCTGCTGGCCGGATTCACGCTGCTGGCGCAATATGAGTTCAACGGTCTGCTGGAAAAAAGCGGCCTGCCGCCGTGGAAATGGGCCACGCTGGCTTTTGGCGTTGCGCTGACGGTGCAAGCCGGGTTGCAACTTGAGTGCGGCGTGTATTTGTGGCCGATTGCGGCGGTGGCGCTCACCCTCGGCGCGCTGGCTTGCGCGAAAAATCCACAGGCGCATTTGCGCCTCGCCGGCTCGGTGCTCTCGCTGGCGTATGTGCCGGGAATGATGATGTTTTACGGCAAAGCCGCCAGCGAACATGGCCTGGGCATCGCCATTTGGATTATCGCCACGGCAAAATTCACCGATGTCGGCGGCTACCTCGTCGGGAGCGCCATCGGAAAAAACAAACTGGCGCCCTCCATCAGCCCGGGCAAAACCTGGGAAGGTGTTGGCGGCGGGCTGGTCCTTGCGGCGCTGGTGGCCGCGGTGGGCGCGCATTTTGGAAGCGCTCACCTGCCGGATTGGCTGACGCCAGTAAAAGCCGCAACTTTGGCCCTGCCAATTGGCGTGGCGGCGATTCTCTCCGACCTTTCCGAATCGGCCTTCAAACGCCGCGCGGGCCTCAAAGATTCCGGCAAGTGTATCCCGGGTATCGGCGGGGCGCTGGATTTGGCCGACAGCCTGCTGCTCGCCAGTCCGGTGGCGTATTTCTTGATGAAATAGAGCCGTCACATCGCGCCGATTCCAAGGCCTAAGGGCTGTTTCCTTGTGACGGCAAATCTGCCGCTGGCGGGGCGGTGTTTCCAGTGCCCACCGGTGGAGTGATTTGCGGCAATGACACACGCACCCCGACCGCTTGATTTCCCGGCAGGCCACTCAAAGGCGGCAGGGTGATTTGCAATTGCGAAGAATTGACCACGCCCGCGTTGCCATTGGCCGGCGCGGTCAGCGTGGTCTGGGAAATTTGCACCGTCATCGTTGACCCCGCGTTGCCGGAATTCGC
>DASZWY010000009.1:0-29200 GCA_035546135.1 Opitutales bacterium | reverse complement strand
TGGGTCGAGGCCGCCGGCTTCGGTGGCTTCATCGAGGTCGAGATTTTTTCTAATCGCCTCTGGCAGTTGGATCAGGTGGAATTCCTGCGCCAGATCCAGGAGGCCTATCTCCGGCACTCCTGAGCCTTACCCCTTTTTTATGAGCTCAAACGTCAAAATCCACCGCGTCGGCGTCATCATGAATGGCGTCACCGGCCGCATGGGCACCAACCAGCACCTCCTGCGCTCCATCTCCGCCATCATGAAACAGGGCGGCGTGCGGGTCGGCCCCAAAGAGGTCATCATGCCCGACCCGATCCTGGTCGGCCGCAACGAGGAGAAGCTCGAAAAGCTGACCCACATTTCCGAGGCCAAGAAATACACGACGGACCTCGCCGCGGTGCTCAAGAACCCGGACTACAGCATCTATTTCGACGCGCAGGGCACGCTGTTGCGCTCCGCCGCCGTCAAGGCCGCCGCCGCCGCGGGCAAGCACATCTATTGCGAAAAACCCACCGCCGTCACCACCGCCGAGGCGCTGAAGCTCTACCACGTCTGCAAAAAGGCCAAAGTCAAAAACGGCGTCGTGCAGGACAAGCTGTGGCTCCCGGGCCTGCTCAAGCTGCGCAAGCTCATCGATTCCGGCTTCTTTGGCGACATCCTCTCGGTGCGCGGCGAATTCGGCTACTGGGTCTTCGAGGGCCACAAGGTGCCCGCGCAGCGCCCGTCGTGGAATTATCGCAAGCAGGACGGCGGCGGCATCATCATCGACATGCTCTGCCACTGGCGCTACGTCCTCGACAATCTGTTCGGCCCGGTGCAGGCCGTCTCCTGCCTCGGCGCGACGCACATCCTCGAGCGCGTGGACGAGAACGGCAAAAAATACAAATGCACCGCCGACGACGCCGCGTATGCGACGTTTGAAATCAAGGGCGGCATCATCGCGCACATCAACAGCTCGTGGTGCGTGCGCGTGCGGCGCGACGATCTCGTCGTCTTCCAGGTGGACGGCACGCAGGGCAGCGCGGTCGTCGGCCTGCGCAAATGCTGGACGCAGAGCTACGAGAACACGCCGCGCCCGGTCTGGAATCCGGACGTCGAGCAGCCCATCAACTTCTTCAGCAACTGGACCGAGATGTCCGAGGACCAGGAATACGACAACGCCTTCAAGGTGCAGTGGGAGATGTTTCTCAAGCACGTCGTGCTCGGCACGCCGTTCCCCTGGACGCTCCTCGAAGGCGCCAAAGGCGTGCAGCTCGCCGAACTGGGCCTCAAGTCGTGGAAGAAACGCGCCTGGGTGGACGTGCCGAAATTGAAATGAAAAAGGTCGCACTCATCACCGGCGGCAGCCGGGGCATCGGCTACGGTTGCGCGGAGCACCTGGCCCGCGCGGGCTTTGATCTGGCCATCAACGGCGTGCGCGCGGAGGCGGACGCCGCGCCCGCGCTCGACGCCCTGCGCCAACTCGGCGCCGAGGTTGTCTATTGCCGCGGCGACATCAGCAAGCACGTGGACCGCGGCGTCGTGCTGGCGAAGGTGCGCGAGAAATTTGGCCGGCTCAACGTGCTGGTCAGCAATGCGGGCGTCGCGCCCAAAGTGCGCGCCGATTTGCTCGAAACTTCCGAGGAAAGCTGGGACCACGTCGTCGGCGCGAATTTAAAGGGCGGGTTTTTCCTCGTGCAGGCCGCGGCGAAATGGCTCGTCGAACAAAAGCGGGCCGACCCGCAGAATTTTTCCGGCAGCCTGATCATCGTCAGCTCGATCTCCGCGACGGTGGTCTCGACCAACCGCGGCGAATACTGCGTGTCGAAGGCCGGCCTCGCCATGGTCGCCGCGCTGTTCGCCGCAAGGCTGGGGGAGTATGACCTGCCCGTTTACGAAATCCGCCCAGGCGTCATCAAGACCGACATGACCTCCGGCGTGACGGAGAAGTATGACAAGCTCATCGCCGGCGGCCTGACGGTGACCAAACGCTGGGGCACGCCCGACGATGTCGGCCGCGCCGCCGCCGCCCTCGCCCGCGGCGACTTCCCCTATTCCACCGGCTCCGTCATCATGGTCGACGGTGGGCTGATCATGCCGCGATTGTGATGCGGCCTTTTCTCATTTTCGACCATGCTTGCATTAAATGGGGGTTGAAATTCAGGCTGTAGCACGGCATATTTCCAGCAAGATGACTTTGGAGCAAATTGTGCAGGAAAGCAGCCACCTCTCCCAGGCGCAGTTGGCGGAATTGCTGGATCGTTTGGCCGTCAGATTGCATGGCGGCATGGTCCCGGAGGTTGAGGAAAGCTGGCGGCAGGAGGTGCGCCAGCGCATTGCCGATATTGAAGGCGGCCGGGAAAAGGGCCTCTCCGGCGAAGCGGTTTCGGCGCGAATTCGCAAAATCGTCGGCCGGTGAAACCGCATCGGTTCCATTTTGCGGCGGACGCGGAGTATGCCGAGGCGGCCAAGTACTACGCCGCAATCTCACCGGAATTGGGCGGGCGTTTCTATGATGAAATCGAGCGGTTGGTTGCGGAAATACGTCAAGAGCCGAGTCGCTTCCGGGTTTATGATGCGCCGGCCAGAAGGCATTTCAGCACGATGTTTCCGTATGCGGTCATTTATCTCGAGCAGGCGGACTTTATCTGGATTGTGGCCGTCATGCACTTTAAGCGAAACCCCATTTATTAGAAACAGCGGCTGTAATCTTTCCCTTGCGGGCGCAGGATTATTCTTCCAAGATGCCCCTCCCTTTGCCCCATGGAAATCATCCGCACGCACAGCCCCGAGGGTTTCAAGCATTTGGACACCGCCGCCTTGCGGCGCGACTATCTGATTACGGGCCTTTTCCTGCCCGCCCAGATTTGCCTGCGCTACTGGGAGGTCGACCGCACCATCATTGGCGGCGCGGTGCCGGTGAAGTCGGCCCTTGAGCTCACCGCCACCAAGGAATTGCTCGCCGCCAACTATTTCTGCGAACGCCGCGAAGTCGGCATCGTCAACCTCGGCGGCGCGGGCACGGTCGAGACGGATGGCGCGGTGCATGCCCTCGGCAAGCTCGATGCGCTCTACATCGGCCGCGGGACGAAGTTGGTGAAGTTTTCCTCCAAAGACGCCGCAAACCCCGCGCATTTTTACATCGTCAGCTACCCCGCGCATGCCGCCTACCCCACCAAGCTGGTGCCGTTTGCCTCGGCGCAGGTGGCCGAGCTGGGCGCGGTGGAAACGGCCAACCGCCGCAAGCTGTGCAAACTGCTTGTGCCGGGCCTCATCGAGTCCTGCCAGCTTACGCTCGGGGTTACTCTGCTGGAAAAAGGCAGTGTCTGGAACACAATGCCCTGCCATACGCACGAGCGGCGCTCGGAGGTTTATCTCTATTTCGACGTGCCACCCAAGGCATTTGTCACCCATTACCTGGGCCGGCCGGATGAAACCCGCCATCTGATCGTCCGCGACGGCGAGGCGGCGCTTTCGCCGAGCTGGTCCATCCACGCCGGCTCGGGCACGTGCTCCTACGGCTTTGTCTGGTGCATGGGCGGCGAGAACCAGGAATTTTCCGACATGGACGCCGTGGCGATGGAGGCCCTGCGATGAGCACCCCGGCTCGCAAGATTCTTGAGGCCTTCCGGCTCGAGGGCCGGGTGGCGATTGTCACCGGCGCCTCGCGCGGCCTCGGTGCGGCGATCGCCGTGGCGCTGGCCGATGCCGGCGCCAAAGTTGCCTTGGCCGCCCGCGGCGATCTGGCCGGAGTGGTGAAGGAAATTCAATCCCGCGGCGGCGAAGCCGAGGGTTTTGCCACCGACCTCGCCGACCGCACCGCGCCGAAAAAACTCCTCGACGCCGTGGAGAAAAAATATGGCGGCGCGGACATCCTGGTCAACAACGCCGGCATCATCCGCCGCGCCAACTTTCTCGAATATTCCGACGAGGACTGGGACGCGGTCATGGACGTGAACATCCGCGCGGCCTTCGTGCTCAGCCGCGAGTTCGCCAAGCGGCTCGCCGCGCGCAAGGCGCCGGGCAAAATCATCAACATCGCCTCGATGCTTTCCTACCAGGGCGGCATCCGCGTGCCGGCTTACACGGCTTCGAAGAGCGCCATCGCCGGCCTCACCAAGGCGATGGCCAACGAGCTGGCCCCGCTGGGCATCAACGCCAACGCCATCGCCCCCGGCTACATGGCGACGGACAATACTTCCGCCCTCCGCGCCGACCCGATGCGCAACAAGTCCATCCTCGAGCGCATTCCCGCCGGGCGCTGGGGCGAATCGTCCGACCTCGCCGGCGCCGCGGTGTTTCTCGCCTCGTCCGCGTCCGATTATGTGCAGGGCATCACGCTGCCGGTGGACGGCGGCTGGCTCGCGCGCTGAAGTTTTTTTATCCCACCCCATGAAAAAATTACTCCTCCTCCCCGCGCTGCTGCTGGCGGCGCTGCCCGCCTTTGGCGCACGCGTCGTCGTCACCGTGACGAATGATTCCGGCCTGGCCCGTCCGGCCGAGACCATCTCCGTGCCGTTCGCAAAAATCCGCGAACTGCTCGACCCGCAGCACGCCAACCCCGCGCAGTATTGGAACAGCACGCGCAACATCCCCGTGGTGCGCTTCGACAACCTGCTGGTCAAGGACTCCGCTGGCAAGGACGTGCCCTCGCAGGTCACGAACCTCGACACCAAGGGCGGCCGCAATTACGAATACAACGACCTGATTTTCCAGCACGACTTCGCCGCCGGCGAAAAGTCCGCGACTTTCACCATTGAGACCGTCGCCACGCAAGTGCCGCCGTATCCGGCGAAAGTTTATGGCCGCTATGTGCCGGACCGCCTCGACGACATCGCCTGGGAAAACGACCTGATTGCGCACCGCATCTACGGGCCGTCGCTGGAACTCCCCCTCGCTGGTCCCGACCAGATGCCGGTCGGCGGCAGCGGCGTGGACGTCTGGAGCAAGCGCTTCCCGTATTTCGTCATTGACCGCTGGTATGGCAAGGACCACAACGCGCTCCACACCGAAACCGGCGAGGGTCTCGATATGTATGAAACCGGCCAGGCGCGCGGCGACGGCGGCCTCGGCGTCTGGGACGGCTCGGCCCTCCATGTCTCGCGCGATTTCGTCTCCTGGAAATTCCTGGCCAACGGGCCCATCCGCGTCGAGTTCCAGGTGACGTATGCGCCGTGGGACGCCGGCAATGGCGCGCAGATTGCGGAGACCCGCCGTTTTTCCATGGACGCCGGCCACTACCTCGACAACATCGAGAGCACTTTCTCCATCACCGGCGCCGAGGAGCTGACCATCGGCATCGGCCTCACGCGCCACACCCAGCGCAACGAAACCACCGAGATTGATTCCGCGAACGACGAAAAGGCGTTCTGGGAAGGCCTCTGGGAAACGTATCCCACCAATGGCCAGCTTGGCGTCGGCGTCGTCCTCGCGCCCGACATGCAATTCGCCGGTTTTGCCCAGTCGCAGAAAAACATCCCCAATGCCACGAGCGCGCTGCGACCCGACGACCTCATCCTCGTCAAAATCAAGAACGGCGAAACGCTCCATTATTATGCTGGCGCCGCGTGGGACCAGCTCGGCCCCGTGAAGTCCGCCGCCGATTGGAACGCCTACCTCGCCGCCGTGGCCGCCCGCTTGCGCAATCCGGTGAAGGTCAGTGTCGCCCTCGAAGGCGTGAAGTGATTTAGTTCAGCCAGCCCCAAACCCCACTCCTCCCCATGAAACTGCGCGCACTACCTTGTGCCGTTGGCGCGGCCTTGGCCGTGCTGGCGGCTGCCCTGGCCGCCGCGGACTCGCCGCCGGCTCCGGCCTCTGTGAATTTGCCCCAGGTCCGCGATGGCACAACCCGGCTTGAATGGGCTCAGCGCATGGCTGATTCGGAAATCAAGCGCCTCGGCGTCCCGGCGACGCCGAAATGGGATTACACCTCGGCCCTGTTCGCAACCTCGCTGCTGGAACTTGGGAATAGCACCCCGCTTAAAAATTTCACCGGCAGGAATTACCGCGATTATGTGGAAAGGCTCATCGGCGGCTGCGTGAATGCCGAAGGCAACATCACCAGCTACAAGGCCGGCGACCACAGCCTCGATGAAGTCGCCCCGGCGCGGGTTCTCGTGACCCTTTACACGCTCACGGGGGACGCGCGCTATAAAAAGGCCGCCGATCTCGTGCATGCCCAGTTTAAAGAGCAGCCCCGCACCAGCGATGGCGGCTTCTGGCACAAGCAAGGTTACCCGAATCAGATGTGGCTCGACGGACTTTACATGGGGGAGCCGTTTTACGCCGCGTATGCCAAAGTTTTCAATCAGCCGTCGGATTTCGACGACATCACGAAACAAATCCTTCTTGCCGACCAGCACACCTATGACCCGAAAACCGGCCTTTTTTACCATGGGTGGGACGACACCCGTAAGCAAAGCTGGGCCGACCCGGCCACCGGCCACTCGCCGAGTTTCTGGGGTCGCGGCGAGGGATGGTATGCCATGGCGATGGTGGACGTCCTGGAAGATTTGCCTGCGGACCACCCCAACCGGGTCAAGATTCTCGATGTCTTGCACCGTCTTGCCGACGGTCTTGTGCGCTGGCAGGACCCCCAGACGGGTTTGTGGTGGCAGGTGCTCGACCAAGGCTCGCGCGAGGGCAACTATCTTGAGGCCTCCGGGTCGAGCATGTTTGTCTACGCGCTTGCCAAAGCGGTGAACCACGGCTGGCTGCCGAAGGAAAAATACGCCGCGGCCGCCCTCCGTGGGTTTGACGGCCTGACCAACACCCTGGTCAAGTCGAATGCCGACGGTTCGCTGAGTCTCACGCAAATTTGCGAGACGGCCGGCCTGGGCCGCCTTGGCAATAGCGGCGCTTACCGGGATGGGACTTTTGATTATTACGTCCACCAGACCAGGATGGTGAACGACGATCTCAAGGGGGTTGGCGCTTTCGTCCTTGCGGGAGTCGAAGCGGACGAGCTCGGCGTCAGCGATTCCAAATCAAACCATGCGGCTGAAGGCCAGCCAGCGGCGGCCTCGTCAACAGTTTCTCCTCGGGATGCGGCGAATGCCGCCGACCTCACGCCCGAGCAGGTGGCCCAGTTCGGGTGGGAGGCCCTGCCGCAAATCCTCGCGCACATCAAGGAACCGACGTTCCCGGACAAGAATTTCCCCATCACCGACTATGGCGCGAAAGCCGATGGCACGACGGACTGCACCGACGCCATCCGCCAGGCCATCGCGGCCTGCCACGCGGCGGGCGGCGGCCACGTGGTCGTGCCCGAGGGCACGTTTCTCACCGGAGGCATCCAGCTTTTGAGCAATGTGGATTTGCATTTGACGGATTCCGCCGTGCTGCAATTTGTGCCGGACCCGGCCAAATACCCCCGCGTGCTGGTGCGCCACGAAGGCGTCGAGCGCACCGATATTTCCGGGCCGATCTACGCCTTCGAGCAGGAAAATATCGCAGTGACGGGCAAGGGCGTCCTCGACGGCGGCGGCGAGCGCAACTGGGTCGCGCAGGTTGGCGCGAATTCGCGCCCGAATTTCATCGTACCGCTGCGCTGCAAAAACGTGCTGATTGACGGCCTGACCATCCACGACTCGCCGATGTGGGAAATCAACCCGGTGTATTGCACGAACGTGATCGTGCGCAACCTCAACATCTCCAGCCACGACGCCAACAATGACGGCTGCGACCCGGATTCGTGCAAATACGTCCTCATTGACCACTGCACGTTCGACACCGGCGACGACTGCATCGCCATCAAGTGCGGCAAGGATGACGACGGCCGCCGGGTGAATGTTCCCACGGAATTCGTCATCGTGCGCAACTGCACGATGAAGGACGGCCACGGTGGCGTGACCCTCGGCAGCGAATGCACCCCGGCCATCCGCAACGTCTTCGTCGAGGACTGCGTGATGAGCAGTCCGAATCTCAACGCGTTTTTCCGCTTTAAGGACAGCCCGGCGCGCGGCGGCATCATCGAGAACGCCTACATGCGCAACGTCCAGGTCGGCACCATCGCACGCGGCAATTCCAACGCCGGCATTCTCATTCAATACAATTACCAATACACCCCTGGCCGCACCCCGGGCAACTACACGCCGATTCTGCGCAATGTGAACATCAGCAATGTCACCGGCGCGAACGTGCCCCGCTTGGTCATCCTGCAGGCGCCGGCCAACGCCGTCATCGAGAATATCTCGGTCAGCAACTGCACGTTCACGGGGCCGAATCCGAATGAGTTGGACCAATTTGCCGGCAAAATCAAGTTCGACAACGTCAAGATTCTGATTCCCACCGCGGTCATCCCGCCGCCCGGCTCATCCATTCTTTCCGCCGATTGGCACTAAGTTTTTGCGCGCCATGGCCTTTTCTTTGCGCGTCTTTTTTGGCCTGGTCTTGGCCGCATTGCTGACCGGGTGCGCCGCGACCGGGCCGGTGGGGTGGGACGCCGAATCCGCCATCCTCGCGCGCATTCATGCCCCGGAATTTCCGGCGCGGGATTTTCTGATCACGGATTATGGCGCCAAAGCCGATGGCTCAACCGATTGCACGGATGCGATTCGCCGCGCCATCGAGGCCTGCCATGCCGCCGGCGGCGGCCGCGTCATCGTGCCGCAGGGCGTTTTCCTCACCGGCGCGGTGCATCTGCTGAGCAACGTCAACCTGCATCTCGACGACGGCGCGACGCTCAAGTTCAGCGCCGACCCGGCGAAATACCTGCCGGTGGTGCTCACGCGCTTCGAGAGCATCGAGTGCCTGAACTACTCGCCGTTCATCTATGCCTACGGCCAGCATGATATTGCCCTCACCGGCGCGGGTACACTCGACGGCTCCGCCGGGCCGGGGGTGTGGTGGAACTGGCTGCGCGGTCCTGACGGCCAGTCGCTGCCCGCTGCGCCGCAGAAAGCTGACTCGACCCTGCTCGGCAACCTGGTCGCGCAAGGCCAGCCGCCCGAACAGCGCATTTTTGGCGCCGGCCACTTTCTGCGGCCCAATTTCATCCAGCCCTACCGCTGCGAGAATGTGCTCATCGAAGGCGTGACCATCCGCAATTCGCCGATGTGGGAAATCAACCCCGTGCTGTGCTCAAACGTCATCGTGCGCGGGGTGAACATCCAGTGCCCCGGCGGCCCCAACAACGACGGCTGCGACCCGGAGTGCTCGCGCGACGTGCTCATTGAGGACTGCACCTTTAACACCGGCGACGACTGCATCGCCATCAAGTCCGGCCGCAACGATGATGGCCGGCGCGTCGGCGTCGCGGCGGAAAACATCATCATTCGCCGCTGCGCGATGCAGGACGGCCACGGCGGCGTGGTCATCGGCAGCGAGGTTTCGGGTGGCGTGCGGAATGTCTTTGCCGAGGATTGCCGGATGGACAGCCCGCACCTCGAACGCGTCCTGCGCGTCAAGAGCAATGCCGTGCGCGGCGGCACGATGGAAAATATTTTCCTGCGCAATATCGCGGTCGGCCAGGTGGCCGAGGCGGTCGTCACGGTGGATTTCCGCTACGAGGAAGGCGCGAACGGCCCCTGGCGGCCCGTGCTGCGCAACGTCGTGCTCGACCACGTCGCCTGCCAGTCCAGCCCGCGGGTGCTCTATGTGCTCGGCTTTCCCGCGGCCACGATTGACGGCCTGCATTTCGAAAACTGCGATTTTCGCGGGCTAAATTCGCCGGAGGTGGTGGTTGACGCCGGCGCAATTACCTTTCAAAACACTCGCTTGGAGCCGAAGCAAATACCCCCGAGCCTCAGCACCCGCCCCAACCCCAACGCCCCGTAATCATGCCTGCCGCCCTCTCCGAAAAAATCGGCCACTACCGCTGGCGCATCTGCGCGCTGCTCTTTATCGCCACGACCATCAACTACATGGACCGCAGCGTCCTGGGGGTGCTCGGGCCCACCCTGCAATACAAGGTCTTTGACTGGACGGACGCGCAATGGGGCCTCATCAACATGAGCTTTCAGATCGCCTACGCGGTCGGCATGCTCACCATCGGTTCCATTATTGACCGCATTGGCACCCGCGCCGGCTATGCGCTGGCCATCATCATCTGGAGCGTCTCGGGCATGCTGCACGCTGCGGTGCGGCCCGCCTTTGGTTTTATCGGCTTTTGCCTCGCGCGTTTTGGCCTGGGCCTGGGTGAATCCGGCAATTTTCCTGCCGCCATCAAGACCGTCGCGGAATGGTTTCCCAAAAAGGAGCGCGCCCTGGCCACGGGCATCTTTAACGCCGGTTCGAATGTCGGCGCGGTGCTGGCGCCGGTGATCATACCCATGGTGGTATGGCCGGATGGCACGCACTGGCAATACGCGTTTCTCACGACCGGCGTTTTTAGCGCATTGTGGGTGGTGTTGTGGCTGACGGTCTATCGCCGTCCTGAAGTGCACCCGAGCGTCGGGGCCGCCGAACGCGCCTACATTGACAGCGATTCGGTGCCGGAAACTTCGAGTGCCAAAATTTCCTGGGGCCACGTGCTGCACCTGCCCGAATTGTGGGCTTTTACCTTGGGGAAAATGACGGACGCCGTCTGGTGGTTCTATCTCTTTTGGGGGGGCAAGTTCCTGTTCGACGAATTTGGCTTAGACATCAAGTCACTCGCCTTGCCGTTGATCATCATCTACGTCGTCGCCGATTTCGGCAGCGTTTTGGGTGGCTGGCTTTCCTCGCATTGGATTAAAAAAGGCTGGACCGTCAACCGCGCCCGCAAGACGACCATGTTCATCTGCGCAGTATGCATTCTGCCGGTCACCTTTTCCACGAAGCTCGGCACGACTTTCGACGTGAACGCCAATTTCTTCCAGCGCGTGCAGACGGCCACTTATTCCTCGGAGAAAATCAGCACGGTTAACGGCCGGCCAGTCAGCGAGCACGTGCAGCTCAATGTGTCCGCGGACGATATCGCCAAACTGCACACTTTGGAGGGCAAAAGCTTTGCCTCGGCCAAGGAGTTTCTGACTGCGACCTCGGGCGTTCTGGGCGCGGCGGAGGCCACGAAAATTTCCTCGGCTTTGTTCAACAGCTCGCGTTCGAATAACTACTACTGGATCGCCGTCTTGCTCATCGCCCTGGCGGCGGCCTCGCACCAGGCCTGGAGCGCCAACCTGTTCACGCTCGTCTCGGATGTGTTCCCGAAGAAGGCCACGGCGTCGGTCACCGGTTTTGGTGGGATGTCCGGCGCGGTCGCGGGCGCCATTGCCAATTTGACGCTGGGCCAGTTGTTGACCAATAGCGGTCCGTCCGCCTATTTCTACGCCTTCTTGATTTCCGGCTCCTGTTACATGATTTTGCTCGGATTTATCCATCTGCTCATGCCCAAGATGACGCCCTTGGATGAGAATCTTCAGCACGTCGCTTAACCCCTATGAAGCGCCTACCTCCCTTGGGCGTTATGCTGGTGGCCCTTGCCGTTGCCGGATTCGGCGGCTGCAATCATGCCGCGTCCACGGCGGATAAATCTGCGCCGCCGTTGGTGCCGAGTGTCGCCTACGCCGGCACGCGGGTGCCGTGGCGCACGGTGCTGCGCCAGCCCGCCGAATGGTATGGCTCGGACGATGCGCGCGGACTGGCGGTCAATGTCGTCGGCTATCAGACGGAGGCCGGCGGCTGGCCCAAGAACCTCGACATGACCATCCCGCCCGCGCAGGCCGACCGCAGCGCCGACCCGGGCGAGACCCTGTCGAACATTGATAACGACGCGACGTACACGCAGATGGTGTTTTTGGCGCGCGTGATTTCCGCGCACGATGATCCTTACTTGCGCGCCGCCTTCAACCGCGGTTTGGATTATTTGCTCGCCGCGCAATACCCCAACGGCGGCTGGCCGCAGTATTTTCCGCTGCGCCCGGGTTATTACACGCGCGTCACTTTCAACGACAACGCGATGATCAACACGCTGACCGTACTGCGCGATGCCGCCAATGGGCAAACGCCCTATGCGTTTGTGGATGCCGCGCGCCGCGCCCAGGCCGCCGCTGCGGTGGCCAAGGGCATTCAGTGCATTTTGCGCAGCCAGATCCTCGTCAACGGCCAGCCCGCGGTCTGGTGCGCGCAATATGACGAGCACACCCTCACGCCGGCGCCTGCGCGTGCCTATGAACTGGCGTCGTTCTCCGGCCAGGAAAGTGTCGGCATCACGCGCTTCTTGATGGAGGTGCCCCATCCTTCGCCGGCCATCATCGCCGCGGTGCAGGGCGCCGTGGCATGGTTCAAGTCGGCGCAACTGACCGGCGCGCAGGTGCAGGCGCTCGGCGGCCGCGTGGGTAATCCCAACGCGGTCATGTGGGCGCGCTTTTACGACCTCGACACGATGAAGCCCTTTTTCTGCGGGCGCGACGGCGTGAAGAAATCGAATTTGCAGGAAATCGAGGCCGAGCGCCGCAATGGCTATGCCTGGTTCGGCACCTGGCCGGCAACATTGTTGAACACCGATTACCCCGCTTGGGAACAACGCCTTGCCGCCGCCAAAACCCCGCCCCCGTCATGAAAAATCTCTGGCCCCTCGCATTATTGTTGGTCTCCGGTGGTTGCCACGGGCTCTCCGGCCCGTCAGCGCAATCCGCGCCGCCCGCGCCCTGGCTGCCCGACCTCGGCGACGGGAATTATAAAAACCCGATTATTTTCGCTGATTATTCCGACCCCGATGTCGTGCGCGTCGGCGATGACTTTTACCTCACCTCGTCGAGCTTCACCTGTGTGCCCGGCCTGCCGGTGCTCCATTCCAAGGATTTGGTCAACTGGACCATCATCGGCCATGCGTTGCCGACGCAGGTGCCGGTGGACCATTTTAATGCCGTGCGCAGCGGGGGCGGGGTCTGGGCGCCGTCCATCCGTTTTCATAACGGCAAGTTCTACATTTTCTATCCCGACCCGGACTACGGCATTTACCTGGTCACGGCCACCGACGCGGCGGGCCCGTGGAGCGCGCCGGTGCTGGTGAAGGGCGGCCGCGGCCTCGAAGACCCTTGCCCGCTGTGGGACGACGACGGCAAGGTCTGGCTGGTGCACGCCTGGGTCGGCTCGCGCACCGGCGGCAAGAACAACATCCTCACCTTGGTGCCGCTGAGCGACGATGCCACCCACGCGACCGGCGACGGCGTGGACATCATCAATGGCAAGGACTTGGGCGTGACCGGCACGGAAGGCCCGAAGTTCTACAAAATGAACGGCTATTACTACATCTTTGCGCCGGTCGGCGGTGTGGCGCCGGGCCAGCAGGCGGTCTTCCGCTCGCGGAATATCGCCGGCCCGTATGAAATGAAGATCGTTCTCGCCCAAGGCTCGACCAAGACCAATGGCCCGCATCAAGGCGGTCTGGTGGATACGCCCGATGGCAAGCAATGGTGGTTCATTCATTTTCAGGACATGTCTTCGCAGAAAGGCAATGAAGGCCGGGTCACGCATCTTGAGCCGGTCGTCTGGGGCGCCGACGGCTGGCCGGTGATGGGCAACGACCCCGGCCACACCGGCACCGGGGAACCCGTCGCGATTTTCAAAAAACCCGACGTGGGCAAAACTTATCCCCCCGCCGCGCCGCAGACTTCCGACGAATTCGATTCGCCCAAGCTCGGTCTGCAATGGCAGTGGCTGGCCAATCCGCAATCGTGGTGGTATTCGCTGACCGATCAATCCGGCCAATTGCGCCTTTTTGCCCAGCTCGCCAACAGCAGCCTCGTGCGCCAGCCGAATCTGCTGCTGCAAAAAATTCCCGCCCCGTCGTTTAGCGCCACGGTCAAAATGGATTTCACGCAGAGTTTGCCTGGCGACCGGGCGGGCCTCATCATCTACGGCGCGCCCTGCGCGTGGATTGGCCTCGTCAAAACCGCCGACGGCTTTCGCCTCAGCCAGGTGGTCAGCCGGGCGGGAACAGGGCCGGAAGCTTCCGATGTGGCCGCCGAATCCGCCGGTTTGGATGTAAAATCTCCCGCCATTTACCTTGCTTTCACGATGGTGGACGGCGCGCGCGCGCAATTCAGTTACAGCGAGGACGGCAAGACCTTCACTCCGCTCGGCGCGCCGCTGAGCATCGCGGCCATTCACGGCAGTTGGATTGGCGCAAAATTTGGCCTGTTTGCCCTGACCTCGACCGAGGCGAACCACGGCACGACCCCTCCGCCGACGCCGCAGTACGCCGACTTTGACTGGATTCATGTCGCGCCCGCGGCGCCGTGAGCATTTATTTCCCGCCGACGAGCTTGTAAACCTCGCTGCCTGCGAGCAGGAATGCGCCGACGCCATAGGGCTTGGAGGAATTCGGGTCGAAGCCCACCGGTTGCGAGGCGACCGGCTGCACGTGGGCGATTTTGCCATTGGGCTGTTCGCAGTCCGCGAGCGCCGCCCACGCCTTCATCACGACGGGCGTGTATTCATCCTTGTCGAGCAGACCGTGATTGATCCCCCAGGCCAGGCCGTAGGTGAAGAAGGCGCTGCCGCTTTCCTCCTTGTCGGGGTAGGAATCCGGGTCGAGCAAGCCCGCGCGCCACAGGCCGTCGGGCTGTTGCAGGGTCTTGAGCTTTGCCGCCATGTCGCGAAATTGTTTTTCGTACTTGGCCCGGTCGGGGAAGTCCTTCGGCATGTAGTCGAGCATGCGGGCGAGGCCCGCCAGGACCCAGCCGTTGCCGCGCGCCCAGAAGACCTTTTCGCCGTTGGGCTCGCGCTTGGTGAAAAACGTGCTGTCGCGGGAATAGAGGTGTTCGCGCGGGTCGTATAAATATTGCGAAGTGATCCACCAGCGTTCGTTGGCCGAGTCCAGGTATTTCGGGTCGCCCGTCACCTTGCTGAGGCGCGCCCAGGCCGGCGGGTCCATGAACAGCGAGTCACACCACGACCATTTGTCGTCACGGCCGGGTTTGGCGTAGTCGAGGTCGTCCGGATTGGCCTTGGGGAAATCAAGGATGAAGTCGAAGCCCTGCTGCACGCTGGTGTACATGTCCGGGTCGTTTTTCAGCTCGTACATTTCGAGGTACATTTGCGCGACGGCGTGGTCGTCGGCGTGATAATTGCGCGGGCCGAGCTGCCAGCGGTTGTCTTCACCCTGCTGCAGCATGTCCTCCAGGTATTTGCCGTTGCCGTTGATGCGGCCCAGCGCCATGACGCCATCGTAAAAAGCGGCGTAAATCCAGCTCTTGCGGTCGTCGGTGGTGGGGTTGGCAAGTTGCCAGTTGGCGGCGCGGCGCATCAGTTCGACAATGCCCGCAGGCGAGGATTTGTCCGCAATCGGCGGCAGGGCATTGAGGTTGGTCGTGGCGGAGGTTTGCGTCGCCGGCGCGGGCGCCGGGGTTGCATCCGGGGCGGCTGCCGGGATTTCCGGTTCGGGCACCGTGCGGTTTTTCCACGGGTAGTCTTCCGGATGCAAATCCTGGTAGGACGAGGAACACCCCATCGTCAGCAGGCCGCCCGCCAGCGCCAAAGCGAGGATGCCGCTCCGCCGGAAATTGAAGAAATCGCCCGCCAACCAAAACCGGCGCAGGCTGCGCAAAAACGTCATGGAAATCACCACCCGATAACATCCGCCTTGCGGCCTGAAGTCAAGACGCGACCCGGCCAAATCTTCACCATTGCCAGCCGCGCCCCGACGCTGAATAATGAACCTTTTGCCGGAACTTCCGGTCTGATTCCCAATGGGGCCGTTATTTAAAAGAATTCGCCGGAGTGCGCGCGCTTGGCGCCGGGGGCTGGGCATTTTGAGCTGTGGATTGGCCGGGGGCGCAATCTTGTCCGCCGCCAACTCACCCGCGCCGGCTGTGCCCGCCACCACCGCGCCCGCCGGCGGCCCCGAACAGACGAGCGCCGACACGCTTACGGCCTTCCTGAAGAAAATGGAGCCGAAGACATATGATTCGCTCTCGGCGGAAACTTTTGACCGCGCGCAAGTCAACGCCCGCATCAAGGTCTTTGAAAGCTCGGGCCGCGTGCCGGACCTCGAGGACGCCTACCTTTATTACCTCACCAAGCTGCCGCCGGACCCGAAGGATTACGCCGACGTGCTTTCGCGCCTGGCGTTCGTGCTCGAACAGCGCGACTCGGACTCGGGCCTGCTCACGCTGGTGTTTGAACTGGCCGACTATTTTCCCGCCGACACGCAGCCGGTGCAACAAATCCGCCTCATCCAGTCAGAATACCTGCTCAAAATCGGCGGGCCGCAAGCCGCGCTCATGGTGCTGCACAAGCTGGTGGACGACCAGGCCACCGTTCCCCAAGTGCGCATGATGGCGGCGGGCCGCGCGGGTTTTCTCCACGAAAATCTCGGGCAAACCGACCAGGCCATCAAGCAGTATCATGCCGCTGGCGAGCAATTGGCTTCCGGCCCCCAGGCCAACGAGGCCCTGCTTCGCGCCACGCTGCTGGAATTGGAGCTCGGCCAGCAGGATGCCGCGCTTGCCGACATCGCCAAGCTCACCAAGGTCCCCGCCGACATTCTGGCCCAGTCGCCCGCCGGCCCGGTCATCAAGGACCTGACGGACCTCGCCGCCGACCCCGCGCAAGCCAAGGCTTTTTGGGCTTTCCACGACCAATGGCAGCCGAAGTGGGCCGCGCTGTTGCAACGCCTCGGCATCCAGCCCGCTCCGACGGGCCAGGCCCTGATGGCGCCCTACATTGACAATTACCGCCAGCTGGCCACGCAGGCCGGGACCGCCGCCGGCCAGTCCGATGCCTCCACGTATTTTCAGCTCGACGACCGGTTGTTTCGCGCGGGCCGGTGGAACCCCGGCGACCTTGCCAAAGCCATGGACATGCTTTACCGCGGCATCAGCCTCGAATCGGCCTTCACCGACGACATCCTCGCGTTCGGCGAAGCGCTCGAAAAAGCCGTGCCGCCGGAAAACAAGGAACTGCTCAAGCAGTTGCTGCAGTCGCGCATTTCAGTGCTGGTGGACCCGCCCATTTCCAAACCGGAGGCGGCGCGCGACCTCGCCCAGTCCGCCCTGCAGAAATACGGCGCGGACGGCCCCAACGGCCAGGCGCTCGCGCGGCTTTACGGCTACGCCGTCATCAAGTCCAACGCGTACGCGCAATTCGGCGACGAGGCCGCCCGCATCCTCGCCGGAACGTTGAGCGACCCGGCCGCCCACGGCAACCAGCGCGCCCTGGCCATCGCCGTGCTCAGCGACCTTTATACCGGACTGCAGCGCGACAATGACGCCCGCACGCTCATCGAGCGCGAACTTTCCCGCCTCACCGACGAGACCGACCCCGGCGGCCGTTTTCGCAGCGCGCTGCAGGCCCAGCTCAACAATCTGCGCCAGCGCGGCATTCAAGCCGCGGGTCTCGACGTCGGGCTGGCCGCCTGGTGGATTCAATATCATCTGCCGTGGTATGACTACGTGAACGCCCAGCCGCAGGCCGGACCGCTCAGCACGGTGGATGAACCGGCGGTGCAGGTAGCCCGCGATTTCGCCCGCGCGCTCAGCAACGCCACGCCGCTCACGCAGCGCGCCATCGCCCTGCAGGACGCGTGGGACACTTATCCCGACGTCCTGCCCAGCAGCGCCGCGGTGGTGGATGCCACGACGGCCTTCATTGCGCGCCCCGAGCTGCCGCAGGATTTGCGCTACAGCGCGTGGCTGCGCTCGGTGCAGCATCTCTTTTGGGCCGGCCAGCGCGAGGCCGCGGAAAAATTGCTCGCCGCGGCGCCTTCCGGCGGCGCTTCGGCGGCGGACGACCGCGCCGACTTCGATTGGTGGGACCAATACCTCGCGCAACCGCTGACTTCCGCCGCCCAGCAGGCGTTCGCGGACAAAATCATCGCCCAGCCCGACCTGCGCCGCAGTTCGCTCCTGCTCGCCATCCGCATCATCAATGTGCTCGCGTCACTCAATGATGTCCCCGCCGCGCAGAGCGTGCTCGACAAGCTGGACAAAGCGACGCTCGAGCCCGCCGCGCAGCAGAGCCTCAAGAGCCTCAAGCCCGAACTGGCGCAATTGCTGGAGACCTATCGGGCGCTCAATCCCATCACCGAGGCGATGCGCCAGGCCGTGCTCGACGCGCGCCCGAAGGAAGCCACCGCCGCGAAACTGCCCGCCGCCTGGCAGCAGATGAACGACCCCGGCTCGCCCGACTTGTCCATGCTCACGCAAAGCGAAGTGCGCGAAGGCCTGCTCGCCACCATCCGTGACCGCCTGCCGTATGGCCGCCACCCGCTGCAGGTGTTTCTTGACTATGGCGAAGCGCTTTCCTTCGACTCCGCCGACAGCGCCTTGCGCATGAAGCTCTTCGACACCGCGCAAAAACTCGCCCAGCGCGACGCCGACCGCTTTTACGCCGCGTTGTTCACCTCGGTGGTGGACTTTGACGACCCCGCCGTCGCCAAGCACGGCTGGGCCGCGCTTGCGCCGGCCCGCGCGGCGGCCTATCCTCGCGCCGCCGGTTTCATCTCCTATTACGACGCGTTGATGAAATGGCGCACCACCGGCAGTGTGGACCTCGCCACCGCGTTTGGTCCGCTCGATTCCAAGAGCGCGAGGGACTTGGACCCGTTCAAGCTGCGCCTCGCGCTCGATTATTATCTCCAGCACGGCGACAAGGCCGCGCTGCAACAACTGGTGGACGGCCGGCCCGAGGCTGATTTTCTGCAATCGCCGGTGCTCGCGGGTTACGTGCGCGCGCTCCGGGAGTTGGGCCGGGAAGACGCGCTTAAGCGCGCCACCGAGGCTGCGCGCCTCGAACTGGCCAAGGATGTCGTCAGCAGCTGGGCGCGGCCCGATATCGAGGCCGCCGCGCCAGTCTTTGAACTGGCCCGTGCGCTCGAAGACCCGCAGGCCTACCCGCGCGCCTGGGCCGCCACCATCATTGGGGCCGTGCGCAATGAAAATTCGCGCGATTTGCTCAACATGGAGGACGACGAGGTGCAGCATGACTGGGAGGGCGAATTGCTCGCCGCGAACAGCTACCTCGAACGCAACCCGACGAGTTACGATGCCTACTGGCGCAAGGCTGAGGCGCTCATCCACCTCAACCGCCGCGCCGAGGCGCTCGCGCCCCTGCGCATCTATGTCAAATTTTCCAAGAATGAGGACGAATATCCCGGCGCGGTCGAGTTGCTGAAGCAAATCGAGGCCGAAACGGCCAAGGCGCCCGCGGCGGGCGCAAAATAACATTGCCCCCCCGGGTCCTCTGCCGTCATTTCGACCGCGATGAATTTTGCGCGCCACTGGCTGGGGGTCTCGGTGCTGTGCGGCGCCCTGGGTGGCGCCAGTTTTGCCGCCGACGCGCCACCCAGCATTTCCTCCACCCCAGTCGCCCCGGTCGTCAGCGCCCGCACGGTGACTTACCCAGACGCCGTCATCCTCGGCCTCGTCGAAGGCGCGACGGAATACCTGCCGGTTTCCTCGACGGGGCATCTAATCGTCACTTCGCAAGCACTCGGGCTTGATTCCACCGAGCCATTGCCGGGCCGCGACGGCCAGCCCATCATCACCACGCACCACGGTGTCACCAAGGCGCTTTCGCTGAAAGACGCGGTGGACAACTACAACATCATCATCCAGGGGGGGGCCATTCTGGCGGTGCTGCTGCTCTATTGGCCGCGCATTCTCAGTCTGATTCGCGGTGCAGTGGGCCGTGACCCGCCGGGCTTGCGCATTCTGCGCAATCTCCTCATCGCCTTTATTCCCTCGGCGGCGGTCGGGCTGCTCATCGAACATTGGATTGATGAGCATTTGTTTTCCGCCAAAGTCGTCGCCGCGGCGTTTATTGCCGGGGGTGTGGCGATGCTCGCGGTGGAGCGCTGGCGCAAGACCAGCCGCGCCGGCACCTCCGCTTCGCCTGGCCCTGAAATTTACGAACTGTCGTGGCAACAATCGCTCTTCATCGGCGCGTGCCAGTGCTTTTCGCTCTGGCCCGGGATGAGCCGCTCGATGACCACTATTTCCGCCGGCTACCTGACCGGCTTGCGCCCGGCTCGCGCGGCGGAGTTTTCCTTCCTGCTCGGCCTGATTACCCTGACTGCGGCTTCGGGCTACAAAGCCGTCGGGCATTATGCCGAATTGCGCGCGGCGCTGCCCATGGGGCCAATGCTGGTCGGCATCGTCGTCGCCACGGTCGCGGCCTTCATTTCCGTAAAATGGTTTGTCGGCTGGTTGACCAGGCATGGGCTGTCGGCCTTCGCCTGGTATCGGTTCGCGGCGGCGATCGTGGTGTTGTGGAAGATGCACTAAATTTTTGGTGGGTTTGCCTCACTTGCGGGCCGTTAGTGGTTGTGGCAGGTTGCGGGATGGAAAAGAATCAAAACAGCCCGATTTTGCCACGACCGGGTTCTACGCCACCGCTCTTGAGTCCCGAGGAACGCCGCCGGGAACGTCAGCGCAAGGCCGCGCTCGCCAACTGGGAAGGCGAAGGCGGCCACTTGGCCCCTGCAGCCAACGGCAATGGCCGCAAGGGCAAGAAATCCCCGGCTAAAAGTTCCGCTTTCCCGGCTTGACCCGGCCCGGCCCGGCCGGCAGAGTGTCCCTTGCGACGGTAAACGAAACCCGTTTCCGACCTCCTAACTTTTTGCCACCATGGCCAATCCGAAACGCAAACAATCCAAACGGCGCAGCGCCCTCCGGCGCGGTGCCAACCGCTACAAGGCCCCCCAGCTGTCCAAAGACCCCACGGACGGCACCGCTTTCATGCCCCACCGCGTCAACCCCGCCAACGGCATGTACCGCGGCCGCCAAGTGCTCGACGTCGAGGTCTAAACTTCCTCCGGCGGCAGTCTTGGGCACGGCAACCTTACCCCCCACGCCATGAGCGCAGCCTCTGGCTCTGGTCCCAACGGCAATTCCGAAAACGTCCTGGCCATTGACGCCATGGGCGGCGACCACGGCCCCGCCGAAGTCGTTGCCGGCGTGCGCCTGGCCCTGCGCCATCACGCCTCCTACGTGCGCATCCTGCTCGTCGGCGACCAGCCGACCCTCGAGCGCCTGCTGCGCGATGAGGACCTGAACGGTGACAAGCGCGTCGAGGTCGTTCACGCCTCCGAGGTCATCGGCATGGATGAGAAGCCGATTGCGGCGCTCAAAAACAAGAAGGACTCCTCGATGGTGCGCGCCATCGAGATGGTCAAGGAAGGCCGCGCGCATGCGATTTTAAGCCAGGGCAACACCGGCGCGCTAATGGCCGGCGGCACGCTCAAACTGCGCCCGATGGAAGGCCTCCAACGCCCGGCGCTCGCCACCGTCATCCCCAGCCGCGGCCACCGCTTTGTGCTGATTGACGCCGGCGCGAATCCCGATGGCGACCCGGTGCACCTTTTGCACAACGCGCTTCTCGGCAAGGAATACGCCCACTGCGCCCTCGGCATGAAAAATCCGCGCGTGGGCCTGCTCACCATCGGCACGGAGGAAGGCAAGGGCAGCGAAAAAATTCTGCAAACGCACGACCTGCTCAAGGGCGCCAACGGCGTGTTCAACTACATCGGGCCGGTCGAGGGCTTTCAGCTTTTCCGCAACGAAGTGGATGTCGTCGTGTGCGACGGCTTCACCGGCAACATCCTGCTCAAGGCGCTTGAGTCGTGCTTCTATATGCTCAAGGGTTTTCTGAGGGAGGAGTTGAAGGCGAACCCGCTGCGCACCGCGGGCGCGATTCTTTCGCAGGGCGCCTACAAGGCGATGATGCGCGAGCTGAACCCGGAAGTCCTCGGCGGCGCGCCGTTGCTGGGCCTCAACCGCCTTGTCATCAAAACGCATGGCTCCAGCAAGCGCGGCTTCATCGCCGGCGCCATCCGCGTTGCCGGCGAAGCCCTCCGCCACGACCTCACCGGCGCCATCCGCGCCGACTTGGACAAGCTGGGACCGTCGTTGGCAAAGCCGGATTAAGTGGGAGTGAAAAGGGCGGGTTCCCCTTGCGTTTTTCTGCGCACTCCTTCAGCCTTCCTGCTTCTTTCATGCCCGCCTCCATTATCCTGAAGGGACTTGGTTCCTATGTGCCCGCCAAGCGGCTGACCAACGACGACCTTTCCCAGATGGTCGCAACCTCGGACGAGTGGATCCGCACCCGCTCGGGCATCCGCGAGCGCCGCATCGCCGGGCCGGACGAAAACCCTTCCGACATGGGCGCGAAGGCGGCCAATGCGGCGCTCGCCAAGGCCGGGCTCACCTCCGCCGACGTGGATTTGCTCATCGTCGGCACCATGACGCCTGATTTGCCGTTTCCGTCCACGGCCTGCCTGATGCAAAACAAGCTCGGGCTGCGGACGATCCCGGCGTTTGACGTCGCGGCGGCGTGCTCGGGGTTTCTCTACATTCTCGAAATCGGCGCGGCGATGTTGCGCGCCGGGCCGTATCGCACGGCCCTCATTGTTGGCACGGACAAAATGTCGGCCTCGCTCGACTGGCAGGACCGCTCGACCTGCGTCCTCTTTGGCGACGGCGCGGGCGCGGCGGTGCTCACCCGCAGCGAGGAAACGGATGCCGGGGTCATCGGCAGCATCCTGCACACCGAAGGCGCCGGGGCCGGCCTGCTGCTCCAGCCCGGCGGCGGCGCGGCTTGCCCGCCCACGCCCGACTCGCTCGCGGAGCGCAAACATTTCCTCAAGATGAACGGCAAGGAAGTCTTCAAGGTCGCCGTGCGCGAGATGGAACAGGTGCTGCGCGATTTGCTGGCCCAGCATGGCCTGACTTCCGCGCAAATTGCCTGTGTCATTCCCCACCAGGCCAATATCCGCATCCTCGAAGCCCTCGCCACCCGCCTTGAAATCCCGATGGAGCGCGTTTTTGTCAACATTGACCGCTACGGCAACACCTCCGCGGCCTCGATTCCCATTGCGCTGGACGAAGCGCTGGCCGCCGGCCACATCCGCCCGGGCGATTATGTCGTGCTGGTGGCCTTTGGCGCAGGGTTGACCTGGGGCGCAACGCTCATTAAATGGCATTCACGATGATACGATTTCTACGACGCCGGTTGGGTGGATTGGGCTGCCTGGGCCTCTGGGTGGCGGCCGGCTGGCTGGCGCTGCGGCCCGCGGCGCGCGCGGATTTGGTGTATACGCCCGGCGAGGGCTGGCAGGTAAAAGGCGGCGTGCTTGGGCCGTTGTTTGGCGACATGGGCGCGTCCAAAAGCGCGTTGGAATCCATGAACAGCGCCAAGGCCGCGCAGGACGCGGGCCGCTATTGGAGCGCCCTTTCCCAGTACGAAGACGTCGTGTCGAACTATCCCGGCTCGGTCTTTGCCCCCGAGGCCCTGTTTCAGGAAGGCATCATCTACATCAACCGCCATCAATTTGAAAAGGCCTTCGGCTGCTTCGACCGCATCGTGAAGCGCTACCCCGACTATCCCAATTTTGACAGCGTCATCCGCCAGCAGTTCAACGTGGCCGACTTGATGACCTCCGAGCGTCCTTACCTGTGGGGCTGGATCCCGTGGTTCAAAGACCCGGCGAAGGCTTTCGATTATTACGACACGGTCGTCAAAAGCGCGCCCGCGACGGAATACGCGCCCATGGCGCTGATGAAAATTTCCCTGCTGGCCTTGAAGGAAAGCTGGTTCCTGAATCAATCCGAGGCCTCGGCCCAGGCCATCGAGGCGCTGCGGCAGCTCATCAACGATTACCCGCAGAGCATGTTTGCCTCGGACGCCTATTTGCAACTGGCGCAGATTTATTCCAACATGGTCGTCGGCCCCGCCTATGACCAGGGCGCCACCCGCCAGGCCATCCGCTACCTGCAGGACTACCTTTTTTATTACCGTGAAACCCGCAGCGCCGCCGATGCCGAGAAAGAGCGCAACGACATGCTCGACACCTATGCGCGCTCGCAGCTCCTGCTGGGCAATTTCTACTATTACTACCGCAACTCCAACCGCGCCGCCCTCATCTTTTACAACCAGGCCGTCACCATCGCGCCCCAGTCGCCCGCCGCCAAGGATGCCCGCGCCCAGATTGACAAAATCAACCGCGGCATTCTCGCCCCGATGACGCCCTACGACTGGATTTTCGGCCGTTACAACGACCACGCCCTCAGCCTGGCCGCGGAACAGGGCCGCATCGAAAAGCTCGCCGCCGCCGCCTTCGAGGCCCGGTCCGCCGAGGACTTTATCGAGACGCCGGGCATGGAAACGGTCGAAACCATCAGCAGCTCGGGTCAGACGCAGGAATACCAAAGCTTCGAACCGTTCCTGAACCCCGCCGGCGCGCCGCCGCCCGCGCCCGACGCCTCGAGCCAGTTGATCCCGGCCCCGCCGCCGTCCTCGGGTTCCGTTTTCCCGTGAGGGCGCCTCGGCATTTCTTTTCCCATGCGATTTTCCGCGTTTCAATTCCTGCTCCGGATTTCGATTGTCACCGGCGTGATGGCGCTGGCGGGTTGCGCCAATTATCACCTTGGCGCGGGCGGCCCGTTGCCGTTCCACACCCTGTATGTTCCGCCGGCGCGCGTCGCCGCGAGCGTCCCGCAGGCCGCCGCGCCCGTTTCGGAAATGCTCCGGCAGTCGTTTCTGCAGGAGGGCAAGGTGCAACTGGCCAACCAGGCCGATGCCGATGCCACGCTGGAGGTCACCCTCAGCAATTACCAGCGCGGCTCCGACGCCACCCAGCAAAACAACACCCTTAACGCGGTCGCCTTTTCCCTGATGCTCGAAGCCACCTGCACGCTGGTGGACAACCGCACGGGCAAGGTTTATTTCAAGGACCGCAAAATCGAGGTGCGCGAGCAGGCTTTCGTCCAAAACGGCGTCAGCTTCAACGAATCGGAATACCAGGCGATGCCGCGGCTCGCGCGCGACCTGAGCGAAAAAATCAAGGATGCCGTCGTGAGCACGTGGTGAGGAGCCTGCCATGCCCGCCAGCCCGAATCCGCCCATTGTTGCGCCCTCGCTGCTCGCTTCCAACCATGGCCGGCTCGCCGAGGCGTCACTCGCCGTCGCCCACGCCGGGTTGACCCAACTGCACCTCGACATCATGGACGGGCATTTCGTGCCCAATCTTTCCTTCGGCCCCCAGGTCCTGGCCGATCTGCGCCCGTTGAGCAGCCTGTATTTTGACACGCACCTGATGCTCGACAATCCGCACCTGTTTATCGAGGCCTTCGCCCGCGCCGGCGCCCAGCAAATCACCGTTCACGCCGAGCCGGATTACCCCATTGCGCACACGCTGGCCCGCATCCGCGCGCTCGGCCTCCATTGCGGCCTCGCGCTCAAGCCCGGCACGCCGGCCAAGGTGGCCGAGCCTTTTCTGGACCGGGTGGACAATCTGTTGGTCATGACGGTCGAGCCGGGTTTTGGCGGGCAGAAATTCATGCCCGAGATGCTGCCGAAAATCGCCGAATTGGCCCGCTGGCGCGCCGAACGCAATTTAAAATTCCGCATCGAGGTGGATGGCGGCATTGACGACGACACCGGCCTGCGCTGCCGCGCCGAAGGCGCCGACACGTTTGTTTGCGGCACCGCCTACTTCCACGCCGCCGACCAGCCGGCGTTTGTCAAGAAGCTCGTCGCCTGACCCCCGGTGGCTGAAAAAAGAAAACCCGGCGCGTCCGGCGACGCGCCAAGTGCGCAACCCCTTTGGCCGCTAGACTGCGATACCCTTGTCTTCGAGCATGCCCTTGAGCTTGCGGGCAACCGCGCCACCGTGAATTTCGCGCAGCTTCTTCAGGCGGAAGTTCACGGCGAGCTTGAAGGCCTTTTCCTCGCCATATTTGTTGATGGAGAAGGAAGTGCACTTCTGCACGCCCGGTTCGGGCCGCCAGGTCACCGCGTAGGATTCGCTGACGGCGCCAATCGGGGTGTGCTTCACGCTGCGCGAAACGCCGAGCACGCCCGTCGTGTTGCGCGAATCGCGAAATACAATGCGGCGGCCGCGGGGCTTCGTCGGAATTTTGGCCAGCCGGTCGCTGAGTGAATCCCGGTGCTGGCGGGCGGCAATGAGGGCTTCCGGCGAGCCTTTCCATTTGCCGTCGCTGAAGAGCTTCGAATAGGTCTTGCCGTTCTTGTAGGCGCGCACGAACCAGCCGTGGGTCGAGCCGGAGTCGATCCGGCTGATGCCCTTCATGTCGGGGGTCGTAGTGGTCACGTTATACATGAATTTGGGACATTATGTCGTGATTGCGGCGGAAATAAACATAGTCCGTCGTCCCGTTGCCTATCGGCGTTTGTCTGAGGAAATTAAGCATAAATTTTAACGAATTTCTTGCGGGAGTGTTTCACTTAAATGGCGTGCGTTCCTTGCCGGCGCCGGGCACATTTGTATCCGCAGGGTGATGCCGCGGGAATTTCTATCTAACCCATTCGTAGTCAGTTACTTCAAAGGTTTCCCATCGGGGGCCGCAAGTGATGATTAGCGGCTCAAAACGGACGACCTGGCCGGGCTCTTGATGGGATTGATTGCGCGCTTCCGCGGGCTTCCCCCACCACACCAACAGCCGCGCGCTTTTGCCCTCCCGGGTAATGTCGGTGAATGCTCCCGGAAAGGGCCGGGTCACGGCCCGCACGAGGTTGAAAATTTCCTGCGGAGATTTGCTCCAGTCGATGCGCCCATCCTCGGGGGTGCGTTTGCCGAAGTAGGTTGCGAGGGCGTGGTTTTGCGGCGTGCGCGGCGCGGTTCCGGCCAGCAAAGCGTCCAGTTGGCGGTCGAGCACGCGCACCGCCGCCTCGCGCACGCGCGGCAGCACCGCCGACACCGGCTCTTCCGGGCCGATGGAAACTTTTTCCTGGTCCACCACGTCGCCCGCGTCCGCTTCCTTGACCATGACATGCAGCGACACGCCCGTATGGTCCTCGCCGTTGATGATGGCCCAATTCAAGGGCGCACGTCCGCGATAGCGCGGCAGGTAGGAGCCGTGCATGTTGAACGCCCCCAGCGGCGCGAGGTCGAGCAGCCGCGTGGGAATCAGGTTGCGGTAGTACATCGAGAGAATCAGGTCCGGCCGCAGCGTGCGGACGGTCTCCACCCACGCGGGATCCTTCAGCGACTCCGGCGTGAACACGGTGAGGTTGTGTTGCGCGACCAGTTTCGGCACCGAGCGAAACCACTGGGTCTCCTGTCCGTCATCCGTGTGCGTGAACACGCCGACCACGTGGACGCCGCGGGCCAGCAGCATTTCCAAGGTGGCGTAGCCCACCTCGCTGTAACCGAAAAAAAGGACGCGCGGCGAGGGCATGGGCACGGCTTACTTCACATTTTCGTAGATTTCCCGCACGACGTAACGCGGGCGCTGCTGCACGCACTGGTAGGCCCGGCCCACGTATTCGCCAATCAGCCCGATGCCCACCATGCACACGCTGATCAGGAAGATGATGATGCCCAGCACCGTGAACACGCCGTCCACCGCCCATTTCGTCCCGTAAATCACGCGGCCAAAGGCGATGAAGAGCACGAGCAGGAAGCTCGCGCCCGCACAGCCCATCGCAAAGAGGGTGAACAACTGCAGCGGCACCAGCGTGAAGCCCGTGATGAGGTCGAAGTTCAGGCGCACGAGCTTGTAGTAGCTGTACTTCGATTCGCCCGCTTCGCGGGCGGCGTGGGCGACTTCGACTTCGCCGTTCTTGCTCGCAAATTTATAGGCCAGCGCGGGGATGAACGTCGCGCGCTCGCCGCTGCGCACGATGGCCTCGACCACCGGACGACGATAAGCCCGCAGCATGCAGCCCTGGTCGGTCATGCGGATGTCGGTCATCTTTTCGCGCGCGAAATTGATGAGCCGGGAAAGGTATTTGCGCCCAAAACTGTCCTGCCGGTTGGCGCGCACGCCGCCCACGGCGTCGCAGCCTTCGTCAATTTTCGCCAGGAGCTTCGGGATTTCCTCGGGGGGGTTTTGCAGGTCGGCGTCGAGGGTGACGATGGTTTCCCCGCGCGCCCGCTCGAACGCCGCGATGATGGCCATATGCTGGCCGTAGTTGCCATTGAAATCGATCACGCGCACCTGCTGCGGGCGCTTGGCGTGGAATTTCCGCAGCAATTCCAGCGAGCGGTCGCGGCTGCCGTCGTTGGTGAAGATGACCTCCCAGGGGCGCCCCACGCCATCGAGCACTTTTTCCAGCCGCGCAAACAGCGGCTCGAGGTTGGCCTCCTCGTTGTACACCGGCACGACGACGGATATTTCGGGAGCGGGCATGAGCGGGATTATTAACCGCAAAGGAGCCGGGAGCGCAAAGGAAAAGTCTTCGCGGACTTGGCGTCTTCGCGGCGAATTATTTGCCTAAAATCTCGCGCATGGCCCGAATGACGCGGTCCTGGTCGCGCAAGGACAGGGTGGGGAAGAGCGGCAGGCTCAGGATGCCGTCGGAAATGCGCTCGGCTTGCGGAAAGTCGCCGCGCCGCCAGCCAAAATTCTGCTGATAATACGAGTGCAGGTGGCAGGCCGTGTAATGCAGCCCCGTGCCGATGTGCCGCTTTTTCAATTCCACCATCAGCGAGTCGCGGTCCACTTTCGCGCCGCGCTCGACGACCGGCGCGAACAGGTGCCAGGCGTGCGTGTGCGCGTAGCGGGGCGGGGTGGGGAGCCTCAGGCCGGGGATGCCGCGCAATTTTTTGAGGTAGCGTTCCGCCATGGTGCGGCGTTTTTTATTAAAACTTTCCAGCGCGGGCAATTGGTGCAGCCCCAGCGCCGCCTGGAGGTCCATGAAGTTCGATTTCAGGCCCGGCTCGACGACATCGTAATGGCCCAGCCCTGGGATTTTGCTGTGGCGGGTGAAGCCCGCGCGGTCGATGCCGTGGAAGCGCTGGATTTCAACGCTCTTCGCCACGGCGGCATCGCGGGTGACCACCGCGCCGCCTTCGCCCGTGGTCATGTTCTTGTTCGGGTGAAACGAAAACACCTGGATGTCGCCAAAGCTGCCGAGGCGTTTGCCCTTATACGCCGTGCCGACGGCATGCGCGCAGTCCTCGATGACGCGGAGCTGGTGCTTCTTCGCCAGCGCGTAAATTTTGCCGAGGTCGCACGGACAGCCCGCGAAATGCACCGGCATGATGGCGCGGGTTTTTTTCGTGATGGCGGATGCCAGTTTTTTCACCTCCAGATTATACGTGCCCGGTTCGACATCCACGAGCACGGGCCGCCCGCCCGCGAGCACGATGGTGTTGAGCGTCGCCACAAACGTCAGCGGCGAGGTGATGACTTCGTCGCCCGGCTTCAGGCCGATGGCCTTGAGCGCCATCCACAGCCCCATCGTCGCGTTGAGGCAGGCAAGCGCATGAGGTGCGCCAAAGTATTCGCGCATCAGCTCCTCGAATTTTGCCGAGCGCGGCCCGGTTGTCAGCCAGCCGGATTCGAGGCAGGCGGCGACTTCCTGGATGGCCGCGCGCGAAATGGTCGGGCGCGAGAAGGGGAGGAATTTT
>DASZWY010000008.1:0-5802 GCA_035546135.1 Opitutales bacterium | reverse complement strand
ATCGGAGAGGCCGTTTGCGTCTAATGGCGCCGGCGACCCGGCACCTGGATGGTTGGTGTTACATGTCCATGCCGCCCATGCCACCCATGCCGCCCATGTCCCCGTGGCCGCCCGGGCCGGCCGCCGGCTTGGGCTCGGGAGCGTCGGTGATCATGCATTCGGTGGTGAGCAGGAGCGCGGCGACGGACGCGGCGTTCTGCAGGGCGACGCGGGTGACCTTCGTCGGGTCCACCACGCCGGCCTTGAACAAGTCCTCGTATTCGCCGGTGGCGACGTTATAGCCGAACGCGCCAGTCTTCTTCTTGATGATTTCCTGCACGACGAGCGAGCCGTCGATGCCGGCGTTCTCGCAGAGCTGGCGCAGCGGGGCCTCGATGGCGCGGCGGACGATGTTCACGCCGATTTTCTCGTCGTGGTCCTTCGTCTTGTCCGCGGCCTCGTCGATGGCGGACGCGGCGCGCAGGAGCGCAACGCCGCCGCCGGGGGAGATGCCTTCCTCAACGGCTGCGCGCGTGGCGTGCAGCGCGTCTTCGACGCGGGCCTTCTTCTCCTTCATTTCGGGCTCGGTGGAGGCGCCGACGTTGATGACGGCCACGCCGCCGGCGAGCTTCGCGAGGCGCTCCTGGAGCTTCTCGCGGTCGTAGTCGGAGGTGGTTTCGTCGATCTGGCGGCGAATCTGTTTCACGCGGCCCTGGATGTCGGAGCTCTTGCCGCCGCCTTCGACGATGGTGGTGTTTTCCTTGTCCACCACGATGTGTTTGGCGCGGCCGAGGTCGGCGACCTGGACGTTTTCGAGCTTGATGCCGAGGTCTTCGGTCAGGCAGCGCCCGCCGGTGAGGATGGCGATGTCTTCCAGCATGGCCTTGCGGCGGTCGCCAAAGCCCGGCGCCTTGACGGCGCAGACGTTGAGCGTGCCGCGCAGCTTGTTCACCACGAGCGCGGCGAGGGCTTCGCCCTCGACCTCCTCGGCGATGAGCAGCAGGGGCTTGCCGGCCTTGGCCACGACTTGCAGCAGCGGCAGGAGTTCCTGGAGGTTGGAGATTTTCTTCTCGTGGATGAGCACGTAGGCGTCCTCAAGCACGGCTTCCATCGCCTCGGCGTTCGTCACGAAGTAGGGCGACAGGTAGCCCTTGTCGAACTGCATGCCTTCGACGACGTCGAGCGTCGTTTCGATGGACTTGGCTTCCTCGACGGTGATGGTGCCGTCCTTGCCCACTTTGTCCATGGCGTCGGCGATGCGGTTGCCGATTTCAGTGTCCCAGTTGGCGGACACCGTGGCGACCTGGAGGATGTCCTCGCGGCCGGAGACTTTCTTGGAGTTCTTCTTGAACTCGGCGGTGGCGGCCTCGACGGCGCGGTCAATGCCGCGCTTGACGTAAATCGGGTTCGCCCCGGCAGCGACGCTCTTGAGGCCCTCGCGGTAGATGGCCTCGGCGAGCACGGTCGCCGTGGTGGTGCCGTCGCCCGCGTTGTCGCTCGTCTTCGAGGCGACTTCGCGGACCATTTGCGCGCCCATGTTTTCAAACGGGTCCTTCAACTCGATTTCCTTGGCGACGGTGACGCCGTCCTTGGTCACGGTCGGGGAACCGAATTTTTTGTCAATGAGCACGTTGCGGCCCTTGGGGCCGAGGGTGACTTTGACCGCGCGCGAGAGCAATTCGACCCCTTTGAGGATCTTCTTGCGGGCGGCTTCGTCGAACAGGAGTTGTTTGGCTGGCATGGTTTTTTAAGTAGGTAAGTTTGCGGTTGGGAGTTTGCGGTTAAGCGGCGCGGGGCCGGTTTAGCCGATGACGCCGAGGATGTCGTCCTCGCGCAGCAGCGAGTATTTGTCGTCACCGATTTTGACTTCGGTGCCGCCGTATTTGGACACGAGCACGCGGTCGCCCACCTTCACCTCGAAGGGGATGACCTTGCCGTTGTCGTCTTTTTTGCCGGTGCCGAGCGCAATGACTTCGGCTTCCTGCGGTTTCTCTTTGGCGGAGTCGGGGATGATGATCCCGCCTTTGACTTGTTCCTTCTCTTCGATCGCCTTAACGAGCACGCGATCGCCGAGCGGTTGGATTTTCACTTTGGCCATAGCTATGGTAGTGTTATTGGGTTAGGGAGGTTAGGGTTAAAATCAGGAAATGCGAAATGCGGAGTGTGGAATTTAACCAGCCTAGGCTGGCTGCTTGAATTCCACATTGCTCATTCCGCATTTATCACTGCTTCTTCTTGTCGTCGTCCACGACTTCAAAGTCCGCGTCGACCACGTTCGGGTCTTTCGGCTTTTGGCCGGAGGCCGCTTCGCCGGAGTCGGTCGGGCCGGCTTCAGGGCCGGGGCCGGCGCCTTGGGCGGCTTGCGACAGGATGCCCTGCACTTTGCCCGAGATGGTCTCGAACTCGCGCTTGAGCGTGTCGGCGTCGGCGTTCTGGTTGGCGAGCACCGCGCGGCCGTCCTTGACGAGGGTTTCAGCCTCGGCCTTGGCGGCGGCGGGCAGCTTGTCGCCCAAATCCTTCACCTGCTTTTCGATTTGGTAGAGCAGGTTGTCGAGATTGTTGCGGGACTCCACGGTTTCGCGGGCCTGCTTGTCCTCGGCGGCATGGGCCTCGGCTTCCTTGCGGAGTTTTTCGACCTCGTCCTTGTTCAGGCCCGAGGAGCCGGAGATGGTGATCTTCTGGTCCTTGCCGGTGCCCTTGTCCTTGGCGGTGACGTGCAGGATGCCGTTGGCGTCGATGTCGAAGGTCACCTCGATTTGCGGGGTGCCGCGCGCCGCGGGCGCAATGCCGTCGAGGCGGAAGGTGCCAAGGGTCTTGTTGTCCTTGGCCATGGCGCGTTCGCCCTGGAGGACTTTGATGTCCACCGCCGTCTGCATGTCGGCGTAAGTGGAGAAAACCTGCGACTTCTTGGTCGGAATGGTCGTGTTGCGCTCGATCATCGGCGTGGAGACGCCGCCGGCGGTCTCGATGGCGAGGGTCAGCGGGGTCACGTCGAGCAGGAGCACGTCCTTGACTTCGCCTTTGAGCACCCCGGCCTGGATGGCCGCGCCGATGGCGACGACTTCGTCCGGGTTCACGCCCTGGTGGGGCTGCTTGCCGGTGAGGCCGCGCGCGATGTCCACAATCTTGGGCATGCGCGTCATGCCGCCGACGAGCACGAGCTCGTCGATGTCGCTGGACTTGATGCCGGCGTCCTTGAGGCACGCTTCAAAGGGTTTGACGGTGCGCTGCGCGAGGCTGTCGCAAAGCTGCTCGAGCTTGGCGCGCGTGAGCGTCATGTTCAGGTGCTTCGGGCCGGAGGCGTCCGCCGTGATGAACGGTAGGTTGATGTCCTGGCTCTGCGCGGAGGAGAGGGCGATCTTCGCCTTTTCGGCCTCTTCCTTGAGGCGCTGGAGCGCCATCGGGTCGGCGCGCAGGTCGATGCCGTTGCTCTTTTTGAATTCGCTGACGAGCCAGTCGATGATCGTCTCGTCCCAGTTGTCGCCGCCGAGGTGGGTGTCGCCGTTGGTGGCCTTGACCTCGAAGACGCCGTCGCCGATATCGAGGATGGAAATGTCGTAGGTGCCGCCGCCGAGGTCGTAAACCGCGATGGTTTCGTCGCTCTTTTTGTCGAGCCCGTAGGCGAGGGAGGCGGCGGTGGGTTCGTTGATGATGCGCACGACCTCGAGGCCGGCGATGGTGCCCGCGTCCTTGGTGGCCTGGCGCTGGGCGTCGTTAAAGTAGGCGGGGACGGTGATGACGGCCTTGCCGATTTTTTCACCGAGGTAGGCTTCGGCGTCGGCTTTCAGTTTGCCGAGGACTTTGGCGGAAATTTCCTGCGGGGAGAAGCGGCGGGTCTTGCCTTCGGCTTCGAGCTCGATCCAGGCGTCGCCGTTCTGGCCTTCGACGACTTTATAGGGGAGGCGCTTGATTTCCTCGCCGACTTCGGAAAATTTGCGGCCGATCAGTCGCTTGGCAGAGAACACCGTGTTGCGCGGATTCGTGACTGCCTGGCGTTTCGCGGCTTGGCCGACGAGGAGCTCCCCGTTTTTCGCGAAGCCGACGACGGAAGGCGTGGTGCGCGCGCCTTCGCTGTTGGGAATGACCACCGGCTCCCCGCCTTCCATGACGGCGACGCAAGAGTTCGTGGTGCCAAGGTCTATGCCAATGATTCTGCTCATTTGGCAGAATATTGAGCAGACCGTGTGCCTCTACGGATGTTTCATTTATAAGCCATTTGCCTGAAGCAGCTTATAAATTTATCACCGGATTCTCGGTTACGACATTTTCGGGCCATTTGCGCCATCGTGTCACACTGGCTGGCGCAACCTATCCCTTGCGTGTCGCATCTAAGGCTATTTCGCCTGTTGTTTCCTGATGCGTTCAAGAATTTGGCGATCTTCAACATCCTTGGCGCGGTGAGAACGCTTGAGTTTTAACATCAAATCAAGATTGGCGAACGGGATGCGCACGCCATCCATTTCATGCCAGAGAATGTCGCTTTGCGCCTCATCGTAGGAAACGCCGCATGCTTTGGTCATCAGGTCGACCGTGATTTCGTCAAAAACCCGCACCACGACGACCTCGGCCATATCTTCATCCGGGCCAAGCTCCTTGATGGCTTTGTCGGGAAGAATTTCCAGCGCTTGGCGTATGCGGGCCTGGTTGGCCTTGTCTGCCGCAATCAGGAAGTCGATGTCCATGGTGGCGCGATTAACGCCGTGGTGGTTGATGGCAAAACCGCCCACGACAATGTATTTCGCTCCGAGGCGGTTTAATTCGCGAGCGAGGGTGATGAGGTCGCCGTCTGTGGGCGAGCGGCTCGGTAGGTCCGGTGTTTCCATGTCCATTCCTCGCATTCTTCAAAAGACTTGAATCCCTTGGCCGTGCGCGGTTGGGAAAAGCTGCCCGCGCCCAGCTTGCTCGTCATGCGCTGCAATTTGACAAACCGCTCCCATGGCGTGCCTTTCAGCCGACCGACTACGCGCATGCCTTCGTGCGTTTCCATGTTGGAAGCCTACTCCCGCCGGGTGGGCGCGTCAAGCGGTCATGATTAGATGACGACCTTATCCAAATCCTTCACAAAAAACTTCTTCCCTCTGGCGATGATGCGGTGGCCTTCGGCGGCGAGGAGTTTTTTGAGGCCCGCGGCGCCGCCGGGGTATTTTTGGTTGAGTTCGCCGCCGTTTTTAAGGGTGCGCCAGTAGGGGGTGATTTTCTTTTTGCCGGCGGCCTTTCCCTCCTCGGCGGCATGGGCGGCGATCCAGGCGAAGATGCCGGTGCACATCGGGCAGGCGACGTCAACTTGGTGCTTCTTCGCCAGCGCTGTGCGGATTTGGTCAATCGTGGTCAGCTTGCCTTTGGGCACCGCGCGCATCACTTCGTCCACTTCCAAAGGCGCGGGGACTACCAGGGTGCCGGAGCCAAAGCGCCGGCTCATCCGGCCCGTGATGCGGCCGACCTTCGGCAGCCCTTTGCTGTCGGCCAGTTTTTCGCGCCAGGATTTGCGTTGGTAGGCCATAAAAATATTTTACCACGGATAACACCGATGGCACGGATTATTTTATCCGTTGAATCCGTGTCATCTGTGGTCGAACAGATTCTTCTCCAGCCAGTGCGCGGCGGCGTCCGGCGCGGCGGCGGGTTCGCCGAGGAGCGCGCGCAGTTTGGCGGCGTCGGCCGCGGCTTCCTGGTGCGCGGCGCGGGCTTCGCATTCCATCAGCCGCCGGGCGAGGGCCACCGGCTTGGCGTCGCCCTGGATAAATTCCGGCCACGCGTCGCGGCCGAGCAGCAAATTCGCAATGCCGAGATACGGCACGCTCACCACGGCGCGGCCCACCAGGT
>DASZWY010000007.1:0-17304 GCA_035546135.1 Opitutales bacterium | reverse complement strand
GACGCGGCGGGCGCGGGTTCCGAAAAACGTCCATTCTCTCATGTGTGCCGCACAATCCGTGCCAGAATGCCTGGCGTCCTTTGGAGCAATCGTCATCACCGGGGCTTCGTCGGGCATAGGAGAAGAATTCGTCCGGGCCATCCACAAGTTAAGCCCGAACGCCGCGATTTTCAACCTTTCCCGCACCGCGCCGCCAATTATTAGCGAAATTAAAACCTTGCAGCATTGCCCGGCGGACCTGTCTTCCACTGCCGGCCAGGATGCGGCGGCGGAGACCGCGGCAAAGTGGCTGGATGGCACTCAGGGCAGGGTATTGCTCCTGAACAACAGCGGGTTCGGCACTTATGGGCCGTTTCCCGCGCCGAACGAGGCTCGCACGCTGGCGATGGTGGACTTGAATGTGCGCGCCCCCGTGCTCCTGACGGCCCGATTGCTATGCCGACTCCAAACGCGGGGTGGCGCGGTGGTCAATATCGCCTCGACGGCAGCCTACCAGCCCACGCCGCTTTTTTCCACCTACGGCGCCACCAAGGCTTTTTTGCTCAATTGGAGCCTCGGCCTGTGGCGCGAGTTGCTCGGCTCGAATGTGCATGTGCTCTGCGTGTGCCCCGGGCCGACCGCGACAAATTTCTTTCGCGGCGCGGGCTTCAAGGAACCACCGCTGGCCAGCCATCCTGGGCAGACCTCCGCGCAGGTGGTGGCGGAATCACTCCAGGCACTGGCGCGAAAACGTCCGCTGGTTGTGTGTGGCTGGACGAACAAGCTCAGTTCCGCCTTGGCCGGGCGATTGCCGAAGGTCTGGGCGGCGAGCCTAGTTTACCGCATCATGCACAAACTGCGCTTGGGGCCGTTAGAGCGCCAGCAGAGGGAAAAAGGCTCGTGACGTGCTTGACACTCCGTGGCCCTTTCCCATACAAACGGCGCCGTTTGCAGTGCCGCTAAACTACCCGAAACCTGCCGGGGTTTCGTTCACCCAACAAAAATTCCTTGGAGGGCCAAACATGTCTGTTCGTTTTTTCCGCTACGCCAGTATCACTAGTGGTTTAACCCTGATTGCGTGGCTGTTTTCCCCCACTGGCTTGCGCGCGGCGGACACCACCGCGGCCTCACCTTTCACCGAGGCGAAAATCACCGAGACGACGGGCGACGTGAACATCACGCCTTCCAGCGACCCCACCGTCAAGCTGCCGGCCAAGGTTGACGAGACGTTCAAGGCGCCGGACACGCTTTTGACCGGCCGCCGTTCCCGCGCGGAACTCAAGGCCGCCGATGGCACCATTGCGCGCGTGGGTTCGAACACCGCCTTTTCGCTCGAAGCCAACAGCCGCACCATCCACCTCCAGCAGGGCAGCATCCTCTTCAATTCCCCCAAGGGCATGGGCGGCGGCACGATTGTGACCAACGCCGCCACGGCCACCGTGCTCGGCACGACCATCATTGTTTCGGCGACGCCCAATGGCGGGTTTAAACTGCTGGTATTGGAAGGTCATGCGTCCATCACCATGCCCAACGGCCAGGTGGTGACGCTCGGTCCCGGCCAGATGACGTTTGTGCTGCCCGCCGCTCCCGGCAGCGGTGGGTCGTCCGGCGGCTCGGGCGGCGGCACCGGCGGCACGCTCGGCCCGGTCTTGAACTTCGACCTCGCGCGCCAGACTTCCAACTCCGACCTCGTCAACGGCTTTAACATCACGCTGCCGTCGGACAATCTTATCGTAGATGCCACCCACACCCAGCAGTTGCAAATCAGCAACGGGCAGTTGACCGAGACCAACCTCGCCGTGGTTGGCGCAACGTCCGGCAATCAGGTCATTTTGGTGGACCAGTCCACCATCACCGCCGCACTGGACGCCAGCCGCACCAACACCACCGGCGGCGACAAGCTGACTCGCGCGCTGGCCTCGTCCATCGTGCTGACGGGCGACAATTTTGACGACCTGAATGTCTTCAGCCCGACCATTTCGATTCCCGTCAGCCGCCTGGGCATTCCCGCCGGGCTGCTGAGCAATGACGTGCTGAACATCCTCGGCCTCATTGCGGGCAACATCACCGCCACGGGCAACATTGATTTCTCGCCGTTCGCCGGTTCTTCCAAGCTCGATGTCCTGGCCGGCAATACTTTCAGCTTCAGCGGCGGCAATGTGATTTTTAACGTTCCCGCCGGGCTGAGCAACCTGCGGTTGCTCGCCAACAGCTTCAACATCCCGGCAAATACCTCCATCACCGTACAATCCATAAGCTTCAATCAAACACTGGTGCCGCTGCTGGCCAACCCCGGCTCGGGCGGCTCCCATTTCACGTCGCAGGCCCGCCCTCTCAACACCAAATTCACGCTGGGCAGCGTGAACGCGCTGAACGTGACCAATATTTCCATCAACAACACCCTGGGTGACGTGGAACTGGCGACGCTGGTCGGCAACCTGAGCATCACCGGCGCCAATATTTCCTCGGCGATGGCCAATAACAACAACGTCGGCATCAGCACTCTGGTTAATAATCCCAGCCGGGACAGCCAGATCGAGATTGATTCCCGCCGCGGAAATTTGACGCTCTTCGGCCTCCAGTTGAACACCGACGCGTTGCCAGACGAGACCGACCCCGACGACCACGACGGCGTTTTCATCCACACCGGCGGCGCCATTGATGCGCGGAATCTTTTCGTGTCGCTGGGGCAGTTTGGGACCTCCCGAATCGGCGACGCCAAAATATACGCGGTCGGCAATGTGAGTGTGACGAACAGCATTTTTGACGCGAGCAACGTGACCATCGTGGGCGGCAACCGGGCCACCGTGGACAATTCGATTTTCCCGCCGACGCAACAGGTTGACATCGGCGCCGCCACCGTGGTCTTGAGCAATCTTCCCTTTGGGCCGAACGCCAATGTCACCCTTTGGTCAGCGAATGGCGAATTGAACACCGATGGCAACATTGTCGAGGGCGACGTCAACTTCCTCGCCAACGTGACTTATTTCGGCGACCCGGCGGCAGACGCCATAGACGAAGGCATTACCCTCGGCATCACCGCGGACAACCCCGTGGTCAAGGCGGCCTTGGCCCAGAGCGTCACTTTGCCCAGCGGCAATTTGACGGGCAACAACTTCTTCGACCAGGTGATGTTCACCCCGGCCAATCTGGCGCCCTACATCAGCGGCAGCCAGGAGCACGAGCCGTTTGTCTTCCCCGGCGGCTTCATCGTGGGCAACCTGACGCTCAATGGTGAAACCGAGACGGATGGAATATCCGCCGGCTTGGTCAATAACCTCAAGCTGGGCGTGTCCAGCGAGCTGTATGCGAACCTGACCAGCAACTTCAGCTTCTTCGTCTTGGGGAATATCGCGGTGGCTGGCGGCGGCAACTTTACCGCCAGTTTCGGCAACCAAACCGGCAACACCTCGTTCACGGTGTACAGCCTGAACCCCATCATCGTGGCTAATTTCTCCGCCAGCAATCCGACCGGCTCGTTTAATTTGATTTCCGAGTCGGACATCGACCCCGCCATCAGCCTGACCAATGTCACGCTCAGCGCCACCTCCCTGAACCTGACCTCGCAAGGCGACGGCGGCATCTCGCTCGCTGGCGGCAGCCTGTCCCAGTCGGATTTTAACGGCAGTATTTTCCTGAATAATGGCAATCTCGACGCCCCCATCGCCATCAATGGAAGCAGCCTGAACGCCACCGGGAGCATCATCCTCGGCTTCAACAGCCGCAGTTCGCCGGCCCGCGGCGTCATCACCATCACCAACAGCAGCCTGGTCAGCGACAACTATGCCGAGTTTTTTGGCGGCGGCATCGCGATCACCAACAGCAGCGTGATTTCACCGCAAGCGGGTTTGCAAATCACGAACTCCATCGGCGGCCAGCTCAACATCGTCAACAGCAACCTGACCGCCAATGACAGCATCTATCTCCAGGATTCGGTGTTCCTGAGCAACAGTTCCCTGGGCGATGTGCTCATTCAATCGAGTTCTTTGACCTCGAACAATAGCAACCTCAATATCCAAGGCGGCAATTCCCTCGCGGTGTCCAATTCCAGCCTCCGCAGCATGTACAGCGCGGATCTTAATGCCGACGCAGTCACTGTCCAGGACTCGGCAATCACCGTCGCGCCTGCCAACGGCACTTTGAACCTGGGCAGTTATATCACCGCCACGGTCGTCAACAGCACCATCGTCGCCGGCAACGTGAGCCTGTCCACCGCGAACATCTCCAACGCGACGCTCACGGTCAACACGCTGAATCTCAACAACGCGACCTCCATCAGCATGTCGTCGCGCACCATCAACCTAAGCAACATCAACTTCCCCTCGGGCTCGACGGTGAACCTGGCGTCCTCCGTTGGCCGCCTGGCGCCCAACCCGAACACCAACGCGCAGCCCATCGTCGGCTATGTGAACTTCGTCACCAACGTGCTCTATGGCGGTTCGCCCGCGCAAAACTTTGTGCCGACCGCGGTGGGCGGTTCCAACACCAGCCTCACCACGCCCATCCAGATTCACGTTTATCAAAACTACTAGGGTCTCTTTTACCCCCCAACGCTCCTCCATGCACCTGAAGACCGTTTCTCCTTGCGCCGCCCTTTTGGCCGGCCTCGTTCTCGCCAGCGCCTCGCCGGTTGCCGCCCAGCAAACGGCGGTGGACACCGCCCAGTCGGTCAACACCAACCAGCAGTTGCAGAAGCCGCTCAAGCCCTCCGACCAGAAGGGCCAGGACGTGCCCTTGCTGTATGAGGGTGAACTGGAAGACCTCGGCCCGCAATACGTGCTGCAACCGCACGAGCGGCCCAAATACCTCCAGGTCATGGGCGACTTGCAGGTTTACCACACCGACAACGCCGCGCTCGTTCCGGCCAACAAGATTGGCACCGACGTCAGCGTCTTCACCGTTGAGGCCGCGTACCAGAGCCAGGCCAAGGTCATGTTTGGCGACGTGCAGACGCAGTTTCGCGCCGGTTTCCGTTTTCAAAGCTACTGGTACGGCATTATCTCGGGCCGCGACAAGAGCACCTCGGCGTCCACCTACAATCCCGTCAACCTGCTCGACTTCCAAATTTACTCCCCCTTCGTCGAAGTCAGCTTCAAAAAGAACAATTGGTATGGCGGCCTCGCCCTGCGCTACGCGGCCTACACCAATAGCAACCAGTTCAGCGACGAAACTTTCTACCAGGAGTGGGTGCCCTCCGGCAGCTTCGGCTACCAGTGGGTCCTCGACCAGCACCGCATCGTCCAAGTGCAATACGACGGCGATTTCCGCAGCACCAACACCGATGAAAAGGGCACGCACCCCACCGGCTGGGAAGACCGCGCCGACAATTCCATCAGCCTCATCCACAGCTACATTCTCGGCGAGCACTGGATCTTTCAGCCTTCCTACCGCCTGATGTGGTCCAAGTACACCAATCCCGAGCGCTACCGCTCGGACATCTACAACACCCTTTCCTTCATGGTGGCCTACTACTTCAACGAAAACCTCTCCGCGCGCGCCTTCACCAGCATCGAGTGGCGCAACAGCTCCATGGAGGGCGGCGTGGACAACAGCTACCAGAACTGGAACATCGGTGTCGGCGTCTCCCTCACCGGGTCGTTCTAGGCGCGGTGGAGCGGGCGCTCCGCGCACGTTTCGAACGCGCCTGGAGCGCGGGTTCCGCCAACCTCGCGGGCTTGCCGCGCCACCCGCCGTTGCGCTAAGCTGCTCGCCTCATGACGGCCCAGCGCTTCTTCGAGTTTCTTCGGCGCTGGCGCGTCCTTTTGCAGATCCTGGCCGCCTTGTGGTTTGCCGCGGCGTATGTCTGGTTGCGCAACGATGCCTTGCTGGTGTCGCTGGAGAGCAGCGTGCTCGACGCGCGATTCTACGCCCGGCCCATCCGCCCCCCGCCCAAGGACGTTATGGTCATCGGCGTGGACGAAACCTGCCTGCCCGATACGCCGTGGACGCCCGCGCAATTGGCCGCCGCGCCGGATTTGGCTTACTTGACCAAATCCTGGCCATGGGACCACGCCTTTTGGGGCAAGTTCACCGACCGGCTCCTGAACGCCGGCGCCAAGGTGGTCGCGCTCGATTTTCTATTCCACGACCCGAGCCCGGGGGACATCGAATGCGGTGAAGTCTTCGACCGCCATGCCGATAAAATCGCCATCACCTCGGAGTTAATCGGCAGCGATAATGCCATGGGCGGCGCGCAGCCCATCGTCGAGCCGGTGGATGATTTGGTGCCCGAGCAGGGGCCGGAGATCGTCGGCCTGGCCAATTTCCCGCCGGACGACGACGGCACCGTGCGCCGCATCACCCACGGCTTCAACCGGATTTTGCTGATGCATCCGGAGCTGGCCGGCCATCCGGAAAAAATCAAAGGACTCAAGCCGGACTTGTTCAGCTTCACCTGGATCGCCGCCACGAAAGCCCTGGGCCACGCGCCGGCGCGCGACCCCGCCAAGCCGATGGTCATCAATTATTATTACCGTTCGGGCTACATCAACACCACGACCGTCGCGGATGTCCTGCTCAATTGGCACACGCATTACCAGGACGGCAAGGTTCTCCAGGGAAAGGAGATTTTCATCGGCGCGCTTTCCGAGACCCGCTTCAAGGACCAGCAAAATACGCCCTTCGGCAAAATTCCCGGCGTCGAACTGCAGGCCGTGACGTTTTCCAACCTGGTCAATGGTGACTGGCTGCGGCTGGCCGCCGCCTGGGTCGCGCCGTTGCTGGCCATCACCTTCGCGTTGGGCAGCGTGCTGATCAATCTGCGGATTCACTCCGTCCTGATTAAAGTCGGGCTGTTTGCCGCCGTGCTCGTCGGGTTTCTTTTTGTCACGCAATGGCTGTTCAATGCCGAACAGCTGGTGATACCGGTCGGCGGGGCGTTCCTGGGGCTCGTCCTCTGCGGCGGATTCGGCACCGTGTATGATTTTCTGCTCGAGCGCTACGAGCGCCGGCGCATGTTGGGCGTGTTCGAGACGATGGTCTCGCCGGGCGTCGCCAAGCTCGTGCTCAGCGACCGCGAGGACTTCGAGCACCGCCTCGGTGGCGAGCGCCGGCCGGTCGTCATCCTGTTTTCCGACATTCGCGGCTTCACGACCTGGAGCGAAAAGGTCGGGCCGGACGCGCTCGTCGCGCAGCTCAACGAATATTTTCAGGGCATGGTCGAGGTCATCCAGCAGGAGGGCGGCACCGTGCAAAAATACATCGGCGACGCGCTGATGGCCGCGTGGGGCGACGTGCGCGAGCAGCCGCTCCGGGAATGCGCGCTGCAGGCCGTCCGCGCCGCCTGGCGCATGGAGCAGGAGCTGAAAAAATTAAACGACGGCTGGGTCGGCAAGCCCAAGCGCGAGCAACTGGGCTTCGGCATCGGGATCAATCTCGGCGAGGGCGTCGTCGGCCGCATCGGCCACACCCGCCGCCAGGAATTCACCGTCATGGGCGATGCCGTGAATCTCGCCGCCCGCCTCGAAAGCGCGACCAAGCAATACCATCAGACCATCCTGGCCGGCGAACACATCTACGAGCACGCCAAGGACACATTCGATTTCCGCCTCGCCGACAAAATGCAGGTCAAGGGCAAGACCTTCGCCGTGCCGGTTTACACGCCGCTGGGCCCCAAGAGCGCCACGCCGCCACCCGGACTGGCCGAATACGAGGCCGCAATTGTGAAATACTACGCGCGCGATTTTACCGGCGCCGCCGAATGGTTCCGCGCCGCCAACGAAAAAATGGGCGGCGGGGATTTCCTTTGTGAAAATTACCTCGAGCGCTGCTGCGCCTATCGGGCCGAGCCGCCGCCGCCGGATTGGGACGGCGCGTGGGTGCTGAAGGAGAAATAGGCCCGCTCACTCCACTTCCACAATCGCGCCCTTGAGGTAATGCGTCTCGGGGCAGGCGAGGAGAATGGGATGGTCGGGCGGCTGCGATGTCACTTCAAGGAGGCGGGTTTCACGGCGTGCATCCGCGGCGGCATCGGCCACGACATCCAGAAAGGCCGACGTGCCCACATTCTGGCTGCAGCAGTAGGTGGCGAGAATGCCGCCCGGCGAAAGGAGGCGCAGCGCCCGCAGATTCAACTCCTTGTAGCCCCGCAACGCGCCCTCCATCGCCCCGCGGCGCGGCGCGAACGATGGCGGGTCGAGCACGATGAGATCGAATTCGTCGCGGGCGTCTTTGCGCGCGGTGAACCAGTCGAACAGATTGGCGGTTTCGAACACCACGTTGTCGCCGAGGCCGTTGTGCGCGGCATTTTGCGCGGCTTGGGCAATGCTCGGCGCCGAGCTGTCCACCGCCAGCACGCTGGCCGCGCCGGCCTTGGCGCACTGCAATGCGAAGGCGCCCTGGTTGCAGCAGCCGTCGAGCATGCGCCGGCCTTTGGCGAACTGCGCGACGCGCTGGTGTTGCGCGCGCTGGTCGAGGTAGAAGCCGGTTTTTTGCGCGCCGAGCAAATCCACAAAATATTCGAGGCCGTCAATGTTCAGCCAGCGCGCCGGCCAGGGATTGCCGGAAAGCGTTTTCGCTTCGAGCGGCAAATCTTCGTGGCGGCGCGCCGGGGCGTCGTTGCGCAAAATAATTTCCTCGGGCTGGAAGCGCGCCTGCAAGGCCGCGCCGATTTCCGGCAGCGCGGTTTCGATGCCCGCGGTCAGGGATTGCACGACGAGCGCCGGGCCGTATTGGTCCACCACGAGTCCCGGCAGATGATCGGCCTCCGACCAGACGATGCGCCGCACCGGGCCGGGGGCGCCGGCGGCTTCGCGATGGGCGGCGGCGGCGGCGAGCGCGCGGTCGATATACTGGCGGTCGAAGGGCGCCGGCTCGTGGCTGTAGCGCCGCCAGGCAATGGCCGAGCGCGCGCTGCACAATCCGGCGCCAAGCACGCGGCCCCGCGCATCGCGCAAAAGCGCGGCGCGGCCGTGCGCTTCGGGCGGCACCGGCTCGCGCAATTCGCCCGTAAAAACCCACGGATGCCCGTGCAAAACGCGGGCGGGAGCATTGGGGCGCAGGCGGAGCGAGAGCATGGGCGGGTTCAAGCGGCCTTCCGAAACAGCCAGGCCGACACGGCGAGCATGACGATGATCGGCAGGCCCGCGGCAAGCAGCGCGGGCAGATAATGCTGGTCGCCCAGGTGGGTGCTGATGCCGGAAATGACGTAGTAGGCGAAGAACAGGCCGATGGCCTTCGACGCGCCCGCGAGCGGGCCGGTGCGCACGCCGGCCACCGCAAACGGCACCGCCAGCGCGACGACCAGCAGGCAAATGAGCGGCTTGGCCAGCATCTCGTACCGCTCGACCCAATACGCGGCCATTGCGCCGCCCGCCGGGGCGTGCTGCAACACCTTGTCCAGTTCGTCGGCGGAAAGGTCGTCGGGCTGCTGGCGCAATTCGAGCATCAGCCCGGGATTGTCGGCGAAGAATTCCGGGTAGGTTTTTTGGGGAAACTTGTGGATGGACTGGCCGATGCCGTCGGCCTCGAAAACAATTTCCGCGACGCCCTCGAGCACCCAGCCGCCCGCTGCCGCGTCGAACTGGCCGTCCTTCGCCAGCACGTAGCGGCGGTTCGCGCCCTGCGCGTCCATTTCGTAAACGCTGACGCCGTTGGCCGCGCTTTTTTGCTGGCTGTAGCGGTTGATGAACCACTGCCGGTGCGCGATGGCGTCATCATACGTCAGGTCGTAGACCAAATCATTGGTGGCGTTCGGATTCGCGCGGCGCAAGGCGGCGGCGTGCAGGTTCGCGCGAAAGTCGCGGGCATTTTTAATCGAGTCGTTGACCACCCCCGCGTCGAGCCACGCCAGCAGCCCCGCCAGCACCGCGCCGCCGAGCCACAAAGGCCGCGAAATCCGCCACAGGCTCAGCCCCGCCGCGCGCATGGTGGTGATTTCGTTGTTGCGGTGCAGGTTGCCGAGCACGAAGAGCAGCGTCACGAGCTGGCTCAACGGCAGCACCGAGGGCAGAAAACTCGGCAGCAGCTCGCGGTAATAATAGAAAAGGTCGCGGGGATGGGCGCCGTCCGCCATCAGGTCGCCGACGTTGCTGTAGAGGTCCATGAGGAGCAGGACGCCCAGCGTCGCGCCCAAGGCCAGGCCGAGGGCCTTCAGCCATTCCAGCAGGAGGTAGCGATCCAGCAGGCGCATCAAGCAAGGATGGAGGATGAAGGCGGAAGGATGAAGACAAAAACAAGCGCAAAGCATGATGGGCTTTGTCTCGGCCTCGCTTCGCCACGGCCCCTGCTTTGGTCATGGTTTCCCGCCCCCGCGATTTTAGAAATTATACTTATCAATGTTGCTCTTGTCGAAGACCGTGGGCTCGCCGAGGAGGATGTTGTCGCCGTCAATTTTATAGACGGTGTCACCGACTTTGAATTCCTTGTCGCCGGGCTTGAGGGTGCCTTTGACGAGCGCGTCGGCGGCCTCGATGGTGAGGTAGCCGAGCTTGCCGGTGTCCCAGAGGATGACGGCGTCCGTCACGCCTTGGTGGACATAGTCCTTGTTCTCATTCGGCAAGCCGAGGCCGATGACGTGGACTTTGCCGACTTTGCCGGCCTGCTTGACGGCTTCCGCCGCGCCGGGGACGCCGGGAGTGCAAATGGCCATGATGAGCTTGAGGTCGGGATGCGCGCTCATGATGGTGGTGGCCTGCTGCTGGGCCTCGTCCTGCTTGTCGTTGCTCGGGAGCGGATCGGCGACGAGCTTCAGGTTCGGATACTTGGCCAGGCGCTGCTTGATGTATTTGATCCACTCGTTTTGATTGGCGGCGGTGAGCGAGGCGGTGATGATGGCGAACTCGCCCTCGTTGTTCATCAGCTTGGCGGCCTCGTCGGTCAGCGCGTTGGCGATGCCTTCCGGCGTGGCCTGGTTCACAAAGAAGGTGCGGGCGTCGGGCAGCACGTCGGCGTCGTAGCTAATGACCTTGATGCCCTGGGCCTGCGCCTTGCGCAGCGCCGTGGAAAGGGCGTCCTTGTTTTCGGCGGCGACGGCGATGGCGTCCACGCCCTTGGCGATCCAGCCCTCGACGATCTGGTTCTGCATGCCCGGGTCGGTCTGCGTCGGGCCGTCAAAGAGCAGGTCCACGCCCAGTTCGTCGGCGGCCTTCTTGGCGCCGTCGGAGCAGGAAATGAAATACGCGTTGCCCTTGGACTTGGGCAGCATCGCGATGGTGATTTTTTTGCCGGCGGCGGGCGCGGCCCCCGCGGAGGAGGACGCCGGGGCGTTGTTGTCCGATTTCGAGCAGGCGCCGAAGGCCAGCCCGAGGGCGAGAAGCAGCGAGAGAGACCGTTTCATGTCGAGGCAGGGGGTTGTGGGGTGGAAGGGGCAGTTTGACGGGAGGATCGCCACTTAGACAAGACTTTTGGCACCACGCTGGCGCCAAGGGCGACGATAAGCAGCACGCCCGTGAGCATGCCGCCGAGCTCGCGCGGCTGGTCGGCATAAAAAAGGCCCTCGCTGAGCACCGCCACCGCCGCCACGCCCAATAAAGTTCCATGCACGGTGCCGATGCCGCCGAAGATGCTCGTGCCGCCGAGCACCACCGCTGTGATGGCTGCGAGTTCGTAGCCAGTACCGGCGTCCGCCGTCGCCTGATTGAGACGCGCCGTGTAAATCAAGCCCGCGAGCGCGGAAACGAGGCCGGACAAAATATAGGCCAGCGCCACGCGCCGCTCGACGGGAATGCCCGCGTAGCGCGTGCCCTCCGGCGCAAAGCCGATGGCGCGGAAGGAGCGCCCGAAGGTCGTGCGATGCACCAGCAGCCACACCGCAACCGCTACGAGGGCAAAGATGGGCAATTGCGCCGGCACCCCGAGGATGCGTTCCTGGCCGATGAAGGTGAAGGAAGCGGGAAAGCCCGTGAAAATATCCGCGCCGCGGGTCAATGCCTCGGCAAAACCGCGGAACAGCGAATACGTGCCCAGAGTGACAATGAGCGGCGGCAAACGCAGCCAGGTAATCAGGAAAGCATTCAGGCCGCCGGCGGCCGCACCCGTAACTAATGCGGCCAGCGCGGCGGCTGCAATGGGCCAGTGCGCGTCCTGCCAGAGTTTGCCGAACACAATCGCGCTGAAGCCAAGGACCGAACCGACCGACAAATCGATGCCCCCGGTGAGAATCACGGGCGTCATCACCAGCGCGAGCAGGCCGATTTCCACCGAATGGCGCAGAATGTTATATTGCGCGTCGAGCGAACCGAAGCCGACCGTCATCCCGCGCGCGTTGCGGTGCGTGCCGAGGGCATAGAACAACACCCATTCCGCGACCAGCACCGCGAACAAAATAAATTCGTGGCTGCGCAGCACGGCTTTCCAGCCGGTGGATTTGGAGTTCGAGGCGGCCATGGCGGGTTAAGTTCGGGTTTTGCGGTTGCGCACGCCGTCGGCGACGACCGCGAGCAGGATGATGGCACCTTGGATGGCCTTGCCCCAATACGGCGGGATGCCGAGATAAACCAGCGCGGGTGTGATGCAGGCGAGCAGCAGCAGCCCGCAGAACACGCCCCACAAATTGCCGCGCCCGCCGGAAATCGCCACCCCGCCGACCACCACCGCCGCGATGACTTTCAGCTCGAGGCCGGAGTCGGGGTTGGGTTGCAGCGTCGCCGCCTGCACGGCGTTGAGGATGGCGGCGAGGCCGGTCAGCGCGCCCAGGCGCACGAACATCAAAAACGTCACCAGCCGCGGACGCAGGCCCGCCAGCCGCGCGGCCTCGGCGTCGGCGCCGACGGCGTAAACAAAGCGCCCCATCGCGAGATGGCGCATCGCCAACGCGGAAATAACCAGGATCACCAGCGAAGTTGCGATGATGGTGAGTTGCCCGTGAATCTGGCTCAGGCCGAACCATTGCGCGGAGCCGACGTTGACGAGCACGCCCTGGCGCATCCAGCGCAGGGCTTCCTTCCACGTCACCATCGTCGCGAGGGTGACGACGATCGAAGGCAGGCCGAGCCCCGCGACGAGCCAGCCGTTGAACGCGCCCAGCACCGCGCCGAGCGCGATGGAAATCGGGATGACCGCCGCGATGGGCCAATGATGCTCAAGTAACAACGCGCTGCACACCCCGCACACCGCGAACATCGAGCCGACGGAAATGTCGATCTGCCGGCAGATGATGATGCTCGCCATGCCGCAGGCGATGATGAGCGTCGGCGCGTCGTCCGTCAGGCGCGAGAGCAGCGGCTGCGCCTCGTAAAAGCGCGGCGCGAAGATGGCCAGCGCCACGAGCATCGCGCCCAGCGCCCCGGCCACCGACCACTCGCGGAAATGCTGCTTCACGCCGGGCCTCCCTTCTGGCCGAGCGCGGCGGCCATGACGGTGTGGGCGTCGGCGTGGCCGGGCAAAATCGCCGCGAGCGTGCCGCCGCGCATGACGCCGATGCGGTCGCTCATGCCCAGCACTTCGGGCAGGTCGCTGGAAATCATGATGACCGCCAGGCCGGCTTTGGCGAGGCGGCGGATGATTTTGTGGATTTCGCTTTTCGCGCCGACGTCCACGCCCTGGGTTGGTTCGTCGAGAATGAGCAGCTTCGGCTTGGTCGCCAGCCAGCGCGCGAGCGAGACTTTTTGCTGGTTGCCGCCGGAGAGCGAGCCGCCCGGCGCCTCGGGCCCGTAGGCCTTGATGGCGAGGTCGCGGATGTATTCGAGCGCAAGCTGCCGTTCCGCGCCAAAGCGCAGCCAGGTGCCCGGGAAAATGCGCGGGTGGATCGCCATCGTCATGTTGTGCGCGATGGGCATTTCCAGAATCACCCCGTGGCGCCGGCGGTCTTCCGGCACATACGCGATGCCGTGCGCGACGGCTTCTGCGGGCGAACGCACGGCGATCGGCTGGTGATTCAGCAAAATCTCGCCGGCATCCAGGGGGGTCAGGCCGAAAAGAATCCGGCCCAACTCGGTGCGGCCCGCGCCGACCAGCCCCGCCAGCCCGAGCACCTCGCCGGCCTTGACCTGTAGAAAAACATCGTGCACACCCGACGCCTTGCAGCCTACGCCGCGCACGTCGAGCACCACGTCGCCGGGGGCGGACTCGCTCGGCGGGTAGATTTGCGAGACTTCGCGCCCGACCATCATGCGGATGAGTTCCGTCTCATTGATGTCGTCCACCGCGTTGGTGCCGACGCTTTCGCCGTCGCGCAAAACCGTGACGCGGTCGGCCAGCTCAAAAATTTCCTCCAGGCGGTGCGAAATATAAATCACGCCCACGCCGGACTTCCGCAAATCGCGCACCACGGCAAAGAGCAGGTGCTGCTCCTTCTGCGTGAGCGAGGCCGTCGGCTCGTCCATGATGACGATGCGCGCCCCGGCGCCGAGCGCGCAGGCGATTTCGACGAGCTGCTGCTCCGGCATCGAGAGGGTGCGCACTTCGCTCTCGGGTGAGATGTTTGCGCCGATGCGCTGCAAAAGTTCCGCGGCGCGCAGGCGGCGCTTTTTCCAGTCCACCCGGCGCACGGGCTTGGTCGGTTCGAGGCGCAGGCCGATGTTTTCGGCGACAGTCAAATCCGGGAACAATGCGGGCTGTTGGTAAATGCACGCGATGCCGAGGTCGTGGGCAAGGGCGGGGGAGAGCCCTTCGACCACCCGGCCGGCGACGGTGATGGTCCCGCTGTCGGGTTGGTGCGCACCGGTGACGACCTTGATCAGCGTGGACTTGCCCGCGCCATTTTCACCGAGGAGCGCGTGGACCTCGCCCGCGTGCAGGTCAAAGTCCACCCCGCGCAGCGCGCGCACGCCGGCAAAAGACTTGGCGATGCGCCGGAGGGCGAGCAGCGGTGCGGGGTCGGGCATGGTGGGCGAAACGGGCAACTCCACCGGAAAATCCGCCGCGTGGCAATCCTGCGTTGAGACAAAGAACGCCTTACCGGGAACCCGCGGGAATCCGCTTGCCAGCGGGGGGAATTGTGACAATTCTTTGGGTCGCGCCCAATTCCCCCGCCTTTACGCCATGAATACTCCCAAACTCGTCGCCTTGGTCAGCGCTTTCGCCGCCGCCGCGTTTATCGCCGTGGCCGCCGATGCTCCCGCGAAACCCTACTCCGTCACGCTGAGCGATGCGCACGTTTGCTGCCATAGCTGCGTGGTGGGCGCCACCGCCGCCGTCGCCAGCCTGAAGGACGTCAAGGCCGACGCCGATATCGACAAGAAGACCATCGTCGTCACCGCGCCCGACCAGGCCACCGCGCAAAAGGCCGTCAACTTGCTCACCGGCGCCGGCTTCTTCGGCAAGTCCAGCGACGCCGCCATCAAGGTGGATGCCTCCACGGGCGCGAAGGACGAAAAAGTTTCCAGCCTCGAAGTGAAGAATCTCCACCTGTGCTGCGGCAGTTGCGTCAAGGCCGTCAACGCCGTGCTGGCGGACGTCCCGGGCGTCAAGGCCAACGATGCCAAGACCAAGGCCACGAGCTTCACCATCACCGGCGACTTCAAGCCCACCGATGTTTTTGCCGCCTTCCAGAAGGCCGGCCTGACCGGCAAGGCGGGCGCGACCAAGCCCGAGGCGCCGGCGGCTCCCGCAACCCCGGCCGCCAAGAGCTGATTTTTCAGTCGGTGCTTCGCTGAAAGACGCCCGCGGCCTGCGCGGGCGTCTTTTTTTTTGCGATAAATTCCGTCCCCGGCGTTTGCTTTGAAGATTGACGCGCGGAAAGGCCGCCGCGATGAAGTTCAGGGTGAAGCCGAATCCTCCCGCTGCGCCGTTGGCCAACGCCCGCCGCGTGCTGGCGTTGCTGCTCGCGGTCAATCTTTTCAATTACATTGACCGCTACGTGCTGGCGTCGGTCGTGGGCAGCGTGAAGGACACTTTTCTCCATCAAGGCGGGGCGAGCGGCGGCGCCATCCAGGCGATTCAGGATTGGACGCAGGCGCACCTGCACTTCAAGCCCGAGCTGGCCTTCATGGGTTTTCTCTCGATGGCGTTCATGACGGTTTACATGGTCGGCGCGCCCATCTTTGGCCACCTCGCCGACCGCTACCCGCGCCGCGTGCTCATTGGCATCGGCGTGATTTTATGGACGCTGGCCAGCGGCGCCTCGGGCCTGGCGCCGACGTTTCTGGCGCTGCTGCTGACGCGTTGCTTCATCGGCATCGGCGAGGCGGCGTATGGCCCGGTTGCCCCGGCGATAATTTCCGACCTCTATCCGGTCGAGCATCGCGGCCGCGCCCTGGCGTGGTTCAACCTGGCCATCCCGGTCGGCAGCGCGCTGGGGTTTGCGCTCGGCGGGTCCGTGCTGGCCTTGCAGGTGGGCGATTGGGGCGCGCGTTACCTGGGCATCCACGCGGCGGACTGGCGCTGGGCCTTTTTCCTCGTCGTTCCGCCGGGGTTGATTTTGGGCGCTTTTTGCTTTTTTCTGCGCGAGCCCGAGCGCGGCCAGTCCGACAACACCGGCAAGTTCAAAGCCGCGGCGTGGTCCGATTATCTCGCCCTGTTGCGCAATCCGTCGTTTGCGCTGTGCACGCTGGGCATGGCGGCCATGACGTTCTCCATCGGCGGCATCGCCTTCTGGATGCCCTATTACCTCGCCCAACTGCCCGGCGCGCCCGAGCTGGGCAAGGTGAGCATTATTTTCGGCGGCATCGTTTGTCTGGCCGGCATGTCGGGCACGCTCATTGGCGGCTATGTCGGCGACCGGCTGCGCGGGCGCTTCCGCGGCTCCTATTTCATCGTGTCGGGCATCGCGATGATTATCGGCTTCCCGCTGATGTGGTGGATGCTGCACGCCTCGTTTCCCGGCAACACCATCTGGGTGCTGACGTTCTGCACCTGCTTCTGCCTGTTTTTCAACACCGGGCCGACGAACACCATCCTGGCCAACGTCACGCACCCCTCCATCCGCGCCGTAGCCTTTGCCGCGAATATTTTCTTTATCCACGCCTTTGGCGATGTGATTTCGCCGGTGGTTATCGGCGTGCTGGGCGACCGCTACGGGATGATGGACGCCTTTCTTGTCGTCGGCGTGATGTTCCTGCTGGCGGGAGGATTCTGGCTCTGGGGCGCGCGCCACCTTGACCGCGACACTCTCCACCATTGGCAATGATAATGCGCGGTTTGTCCAAATCCAGCAAGTGGTGCAGCAATGGGCGCAGAAAGACCCTAACGCCGCGGCGGCGGCGGCACAAAATGCCAGCGTTTCCGACCAGCAGCGCGCCACCCTCCTGAATATGGTCCAAAGGTATCTGCCGGCGAATTAGGGCGGTTGTGGAGATTCGTCGAAGTGTGGAAAATCTTGTCCGTTTCCTTTGGGGGGCGGCAATCTTAGGATAAACGCCATGGAAGATGATGATTTGCTGCGGGAATACATCGGCCACCGCTCGGAAGCCGCTTTTGCCGAGCTGGTGGAGCGCCACCTGCCGTTCG
>DASZWY010000006.1:0-10371 GCA_035546135.1 Opitutales bacterium | reverse complement strand
TGCTCGATGTTTCCGACCCGGTTTTCGGCAATCCGCCCTCGATGCGCGCCGCGATTGACGCGCAGTTGAAAAAGCGCAAAGCCAAACCGCCCGCGAACGTGGCGGGTTATGCGCGACTGATTTTTGATTCGCTCGGCCAGGGCCACGCGAGCGCGCTGCGCATGCTGGCCAAACTCGGCAACAAAACTTTCAAACGCATCCTCATGGTCGGCGGCGGCGCGAAGAATCGCCTGCTCTGCCAGGCCACCGCCGACGCCACCGGCTTGCCGGTCGTCGCCTTTGCCCTCGAAGGCACGGCGCTCGGCAACCTCGCGAGCCAGTGGGTCGCGCTCGGCGTGGTCAAAAACCGCGCCGCCTTCCGCGCGCACCTCGCGCCCACTTTGCAGCAAACCGTTTACACGCCCCGCGCATGAGCACTCCTTCCTCCGACCGGCCCCACGGCAAGCACGTCCAGTTGATGGCCACGTGCCTGTGCGACGCGTATTTCGACGACGCCGCGCGCGCAACCGTCGAGGTGCTCGAGCACCTCGGCTGCACGGTGGATTTCCCCGAGGCGCAGACGTGCTGCGGCCAGCCGGCGTTCAATGCGGGCGACTGGGCGGCGTCGCGCCGCGTGGTGCGGCACACCGCCAAGGTTTTTGCCGGGGCAGCGCCGGTGATTGTGCCCAGCGCCTCCTGCGCAGCGATGCTCGTCCACGGCGCGCCGCTTGAATTTGAAAAGGAAGCCGACTGCGGCGAGATCGAGAAACTCGGCGGCCGCACCTGGGAACTCGCGGACTTCATCGTCAACGGCCTCGGCGTGAAAACCTGGCCCGGCAAATACCCGGCGAAAATCGCGTTCCACACCTCCTGCCACTCGCGCGGCACCAAGAGTGGCGAAGCCGTGCTGGGCCTGCTGCGCTCCATCGAAGGCGTCGAGGTCGTCACCTTTGGCGAGGGCGAGCAGTGTTGCGGCTTCGGCGGCACGTTCTCGGTCACCTTCCCGCATATTTCCACCGGCATGGGCAACCTGAAGCTTGAGCACGTTCGCGCCGCGAAGCCCGATATCTTAGTCTCGGGCGACTCGAGCTGCCTGATGCACCTCGCCGGCATGGCGGAAAAGGAAGGCCACCCCATCCGCACCACGCACTTCGTGCAAATCCTCCGCGACGCCCTCAAGAACGGCGGCCTGCTTCGCACTTGAAATCACACCGATGAAAACCTCCGCCATGGACGGGTTTGCCGCGCATCTCTCGCCGGAGACGCACGAGTCCGTCTACAAAAGCACGAAGACGACGCACGAGAAGCGCACGAAGCTGCTCTTCGACCATTTTCCGGACGCCAACCGGCTGCGCGAAATCGCGGGCGACATCAAGCAGCACGTCATCGAAAACCTCGACACCTACCTGCCGCAGGTCGAGGCGAAGCTCCAGGCCAACGGGGTGACGGTGCACTGGGCGCGCGATGCCGCCGAGGCCAACCAGGCCGTGCTCGATATCATGCGCCGGCGCAACGCGACCAAGATCGTCAAGGCCAAGACTATGGTGAGCGAGGAGACGGAACTCGCGCACTTTTTGGAGAAGCAGGGCATCGAGTGCCTCGAGACGGACCTCGGCGAGTTCATCGTGCAGATCGACCACGACCACCCGAGCCACATCGTGCGCCCCATCATCCACAAAAGCCGCCGCGAAGTCGCCGTGAGTTTTGAGAAAAACGGCCTGGGCAAGTATAACGACGAGCCGCAGGTCATCACCCAGCGCGCGCGCGAATTCCTCCGCCAGAAATATTTGCAGGCCGACGTGGGGCTGACCGGCGCAAACTTCGTCGTCGCCGAGAGCGGCCGGCTGGTGCTCGTGACGAATGAAGGCAACTCGCGCTTCTGCCTCGCCGCCACGCGCTGCCACATCGCGATGGTCGGCATCGAGAAAATTTTGCCGCGCGACCGCGACCTCGCGCTGCTGCTGAATCTCCTCGCGCGCTCGGCCACGGCACAGCAACTCACGGTTTACACGGAATTCATCTCCGGCCCGCGCCAACCGACGCAGCCCGACGGCCCCGACGAGATGCACGTCATCTTCGTGGACAACGGACGCATTGACGTGCTGGCGAGCGATTGCCGCGACATCCTGCGCTGCATCCGCTGCGGCGCGTGCCTGAACGTGTGCCCGGTGTACCGCCAGGCCAGCGGCCACGCCTACCGCAGTGTGTATCCCGGGCCGGTCGGCGCGGTGCTGTCGCCGTTGCTGGCGAAGGAAAAATTCCCCCAGCTCGCCGATTTGCCAAAGGCGTCGAGCCTGTGTGGCGCGTGTCAGGAGGTCTGCCCGGTCAATATTCCGATTCCCGATTTGCTGCTGCGCCTGCGCAATAAAAACAAACAGGAACACGGCCCAAGCGCCGGCACGCCGCCGATGGGCGCGTGGTCGCTGCTGGCGAGTCAGCCCGTGGCGTGGAAGACGGCGCTCTCCATGGGCGCGGCGATCAATTACGTGCCGCACGCGCTGATGCCCGGGCCCTTGCGCAAATGGCAGGACTACCGCACGCTGCCGCCCTGGCGCGGCGGCCAGTTCCGCCACTGGATGAAAAACCGCCCCACCCAGGCCAAGCCATGAGCAATGCCCGCGAAGACATGCTGGGCCGGGTGAATAAAGCCCTGGCCATCCTCCCCGAGCGCAAGCCGCTGCCCGAGTGGGACACGGAACTCGCCGTCGCGCGCAAGCTCGTCGAGAACCACGACGTGCTCGCGGTTTTTTCCGAGCGCATCAAAATCGCCAATGCGATGGCGATGACCGACCCGGCGGCGGTCGCGGCCTTTTTGAAAAACGGCGGCTGGCGGCACGGCTATTGCGACCCGGCGTTGCTGCCCGCGTTGCGCCCGGCATTCGGGCCGGAGTTCACTTTCGAGACCGAATTTGACCGCACCCGCGTGGACGATTTTACTTTTGGCATCACGCGCGCCGCCGGCGCCATCGCCGAGACTGGCACCATCATCCTCAACGATACCGTGACCTCCCGCCGGCTTGGGGCGTTGACGCCCTGGGTGCATATCGCCGTCGTGCCGCGCAATCTAATCCATCGCACGCTGGAAGACGCCGTGCGCACGTTTGGCGACGATCCGAATGTGATTTGGATTACTGGCCCGTCCAAGACGGCGGACATCGAAGGCATCCTCATCGAAGGCGTGCACGGCCCGGGGATACAAATCGCGCTGGTGGTGTCTTAATCATCCAGGCCGATGAATTTTACGCGCGCAGTTGCCGGGATGCTCGCGACGGGCGCACTGCTGCTCCTCGCCGGTTGCGGCTCGACCAAAGACCCGCTCCCGCAAGTCACCGGCAACCACGGTGGCTTGCTGCCGGGCATGACGCTGCCGCCGGCCCCCAAATCCACCTCGTTGGCAAAGCCCGGTTACAGCGGCGTCATCAACCAGGTGCAGCCTGATGGGCGCATCCTCGCCAGCGAATACATCAACGGCCAGTTGCTATCGCAGACGTGGTTCACTTCGCTGCGGGTGCCGCAAAAGGCGCTGTACTATATCAGCGGCGGTATCGTGGGGGGCATGTCGGAATTCGGGCCGGATGGAAAATTGGCGAAGCGCACCTATTATTTCGTCGGCACGAGCCAGCCGGAACGGGTGGACGAATACGACGGCGGGCAGGTGGCGCGCTTCACCACCTATTGGCCCAACGGCAACAAGCGCATTTTTTCCGACTGGGACAATTCTCCCGCGGGGCCCGTCAGCCGCGTGCAGGAATGGTATGTGAACGGCTACCCGAAATCGCTGCTGCAGGTGTTGGTGCAGCGCAACGCCCGCGGCGAGGTCGTCGAGCAGGAGAAACAGGGCCGCCAAACCGAGTGGAACGACGCTGGTTACCGCATCTCCGACCTCGAATTTGACCATGATCTGCCGGTCTTCGATTACATCGCCAACAAAAAGATTTCCCGTTAAGCGCTGACTTTCCGGTTTTTCAGCCGGGGGCCAAGGGGAACCAAACGCGGCGCCATCCGGTCTTTGCTCTTTATCTTCGCCTGCGCGCCGGTAAGATAAGGTCTTTGGACATGAAGCTTTTAGGGATATCCGCCATTTTTGCGGCGGCCTTGGCCAGCGCCCTGGCCCAGACCCCGCCAGCCCCGGCGGCGGCCACTGCGACCGAGCCCGTTCCGGCCGTGAGCCCGACGAGCACGGACAACGGTTCCCTCGCGGTGCCGTATGCGCGTTCCAGCCTCAGCATCAACGACACCGCGGATGCCAGCGAACTCGCCATTGTCGCCCGCAGCGCCCTGGCGAACGGTTTCGCCTCCCGCGCGGTGGATTTTTTCCGGGCCGCGCTCGCCAAACCCGGCCTTGATGCCGCGACCACCGACTCGCTCAATCTCGGGCTGGCGACCGCGTTGCTCGCGCAAGGCAAGGCTGCCGACGCTTCCGCCGCGTTGAATCAGGTTTTGGACCGAACCACGCCGGCGTATGCTTTGCGCGCCACGATGCTGACCGCGCGCAGCCAGGACTGGGCGGCCGCGGCCGTGCAGGCCAATTTAATTGACCCCGCCACGCTGCCGGTGTCCGACCGCCCCTGGTATTACGCGCTGGAGGCGAAGCTCGCCGAGCAACGCAACGACATTGATGCCGCGAGCAAGGCCTGGCAGCAGGCCCAGGACACCAGCCTCACCGTGATGCAAAAGGCGCAGTTCGAAGCCGCACTGTGGCGCGCCAAAATGCTGCTCACCGGCGCCGCCACCCAGGCCGACGCGGAAACCCTGCTCGGCAAGGCCGACTCCAGCCCCAATCCCTCCGTGGGCGCGGAATTTGTCCGCACCGCCGCGGTGATGCTCAACAAACTTCCCGGGCAGCACGACCGCGCGCTCAATGTTTTGAAGACGTGGATTGGCAAACCCGGCATCGCCCACTTGAAGCTCGACGCCCTGCGCCTGGAGTTTGCGCTGATTGACAATGAGGACATCAAACATCCCAACGCCGCGCTCGACGAGCAATACCTCGAAGGCATCCTGCAGGACCGCCTCGAACCCGGTGCGGCGGGGCAGGATGAACTGGTGCAAATGCAGAAGACCGCGCTGGCTTTCCTCGAAAACATGCTTTACGGCGGCGCAACCCCCGCGACCGGCGACGTGCCGTCGCTGACGCCGTGGCTGAATCCCGCCGATTTGCTGCAGTTCGTCAACGGGCTGGTCAGCGACCAACCCAGCCACCCGCTGCTCAAGCAACTGCGCTTGCTGCAAGCCCAGCTCGCCTTGAGCTTGAACCGCGATGAGGAGGCAACGGCGGCGGCCAACGCCGTGCTGGCGCTGCCGGCGGACGCCGGCCGCGACACCGCGCGCGAGGACGCCTTGCGCCAGCTCGCGGTGATTGCGTGGCGCGCCAAGCCCCCGCAATACCGCCGCGCGGCCGATTATTTGGGCAACTTGCTCAAATTGCTGCCGGCGGATTATCCCGACCGGCAGGATTACACGCGGCTGATGGCCGACTTGTATTTCAAGAATGGCGATTACGATTCCGCCGCCACCTATTATACAAACCTGCTCAACGATCCGCATCCGCCGGCGCTGCCCGGCCCCGGGGTGCTGCTGATGCGCGCAGTCGAGAGCGAATTGCGTTCCGGCAAGCTCAATGACGCCCTTGCGCTCTTGCAGCAAACCGGCTACCGCGGCGATCTGGACGATTCGTACACCACCAACCAATGGCAGGCGTGGTTCAACGTGCTCATGGCCCTCAGCGATGCCGGCCGCGAACAGGAAGCGTTCACGCAAATCACGCGCTTGCTCGACCCGGAGCACGGCGCCAGCCTGCGTTCGGACTCCCTGCGGTTGCGGCTGGCCTGGCTCGACGCCCGGCTGGCGACCGACCTGCAGCAACCCGACGCCGCCGCGAAGGCCGCCAAATTGCGGGCAGCCGTCGAGCAAGTGCCGGAAGCGGGCGTGCCGGGCTTGGACCGCAATACCCGCCGGCAACTTTTGGCGGACGCGATCTTTTTGCAATACAAGGCGGCGGCCAACGGCAATCGGCCCGACGACCAGGAGGGGTTCTACAACGAATTGCAGAAAAACTTTTCCGATACGGAAGATGCCATCACCGCGGTGATGAGCAAAGCAAGCGAACTGGCTTCGGACAAGCTCAACAAAACCGCGGAGGCCCAGCGCCTGATGGCCGACCTGGCGAATCGCTTGACCACCATCGCCCCCAATTCCCCGTGGATCCCCGCGGCCCGCTACCAGGAAGCGCTTTTTGCCGCGGCCCGCGGCAGCTCGGACCAATATGTCGAGGCGCTGGGTTTGCTCAGCAATTTCATCAAAAACTATCCCGCCCATCCGATGGTTTATGAGGCGAAATTGCAGGAAGCGGACCTGCTGCGCAAACTCAACCACATTGACGGCGCTTTGCAAATTTACAACGACCTGCTGAAAAACTCCAGCCGCACCCGGCTCGACGACCCGATGGTCGCCAAAGCTGCGCGGGGCAAGGCGGACTGCTTGCTGGTCCTGGCGGGCGACGATCCGGCCAAGCGCAAGGACACGATGGAGGAATTGGAACGGCTCTTTAACCAAGAGGCGCTGCCGTTGGATGCCCGCGTCGAATCCGGCTACGATTGGGGCTACCTGCTGGAAAACGACCCGAACGGTGACCATGCCGCCAATCTGGAAGCCGCCGCCAATGTTTATATGGCCGTGGTTTCGAAGTTTCTGTTCGATTTGCCCATGCGCGACGAATTGTTCAAGACCCATAGTGGCAGCACCTGGATGGCGGACTGCCTGTTCCACCTCGGTGACATTTACAGGCAGCAAATGAAATTTGATGACGCATGGAAGACGTACCAGTTGGTCGTGGACAACATTCCCGCGTTCAAGAGCCTGGCGCAATCTTACCAACAGTCTCTGGGCCCGAACCAGGCGCCCGCGATCGAGATGGAGCCCCCGCCCCCGCCCCCGTCACCGCCGGCAACCCCTCCGTCCCTTCCACCGGCGCCGGCCATCGCGCCGCCTGAGGCCACTGCTCCGCCGCCCGCCGCGCCGGCGGAACCCGCGGCGACCACGTCACCGGCGGCCACCGCGGCTGCGGCAGCGACGACCCCGCCCGCCGATACCGGGGCACCCCCGCCGGCTCCCGTGGCTCCGGCGGCGACCGCCTTGCCGCAGAATTGATTACAGTTCAATTACGGTGTTGCGGAGGACGGGGCGGGGTGTTTGCATCAACTTCGCGCATCAACCCCGCACCCCTATGCGTAAGTTAGTATTTCTGGCCGTTTGTTCGGCTTTTCTTTTGGCGCGTCCGGCTTCCGCGATGACGGAGCAGGAACGCCGCGATTATCTCGACCAGCTGCGGCGCATCCTGCAGCCGGTTCCCGCGACGCAATACACGGCGTCATTTGACGACTGGTTGCAGTCATCGAAGCAACTGCCGCCGGACTTCGATGCGCTGCCGAAGCAGAACGCGCTGCCCGACCCGCTGAAATTTCTCGACGGCCGCATCGTCAAGACTGCCGCGGAATGGCCCGCGCGGCGCCAGCAAATTCTCGACCTCGAGCAGAAATACCAAATCGGCCAGTTGCCGCCCAAACCCAAGCTGGACAACGTGACGATCGAGAGCGAAACCAAAAACGACAACGGCACCGTTTCCCGCGTGGTCACGCTGGCCTACGGGCCGGGTGACCAGGCCGCGACGCGCGTGACGATGACCATCCCCGCCGGCCCGGGGCCGTTCCCGGTGCTGATTAACGGTGGCGGGGGATTTGGCGGCGGCGGCGCGGCCATCGTCAACCGCGGCTACATCGATTGCGATTTCCCCAACAGTGTGGACGCGCCGACGCCGTTGCAGGCGCTTTATCCGAATTACGATTTTGGCACGATGGGCCAACAGGCGCTCGTCGCGCAAATGGTGGTGGATTATCTGGAGACGCTGCCCGAAGTGGACAAGGCGCGCATCGCCATCACCGGCTATTCGCGTCTCGGCAAGATGGCAACGACCGCCGCGGCGTTTGATGACCGCATCGCCGCGGTCGTCGCGGGCAGCACTGGTGTCGGTGGAGTTTTTACCTGGCGGCAGGGCGGCGAACGCAACCAGGCCGAGAGCATCGAGACCACCACGCGCATGTTCCCCATCTGGTTTGCGCGCCAGTTGCGCTTTTTCGCCGGACGGGAAGACCGGCTGCCCGTCGACGGCAACCTGCTCGTCGCCGCCATCGCCCCGCGCGCCTGCCTTATCGAATACGGCATGAACGACGAGGTGTCGAACACCTGGGGCTGCGAACAGACCATGCACTCGGTCGAGCCGGTTTACGCCCTGCTGGGCCAGCCCGACCATATCGGCATCATGCGCGTGCCCGGCACCCATGGCGCGAACAACGTCGAGATGTATCTCGACTGGCTCGATGACGTGTTGGGCCGCTCGCAGGCCAAATGGGTGAATAATTTGCTCTTCCCCTGGGATTTCAAGCAATGGGCCGCCAACAGTGGCGAGAAAGTGGACCTCGCCGCGTTTCCCACTCACCAGGCCGATGACCTGCTCACTGGCGCAAACGGCAAAACGATTACGAATTTGAGCGAGTGGGACGCCAAGGCCGCGACGATTCGCAAAAACATTCTGTGGCTGCTTGGCGATGAGCCGGCCACGATTCCGCCTGCGGGCGGCAAGCCCGATGCGGGTTCGACCAGCCCCAACGCTGCCGCCGGTGCACGGGGTGGGGCACGAGGCGGACCCGGTGGCGCGCGCGGCCCGACTGGTGCGCGGGGTGGTCCGGCGGCGAATGTTAATTTGGGCGGCAGCATCAACCCGGCCATCGTTCCCCTGCTCACGCGCAGTTCAGTGGAATTTGGCTGGATTGATCCGCAACGCAGCGCCATCACGACGCGCGTGGTGGAATTTGGCGAGGGCATCAAAGGCGATTTGTATTATCCGAAGGACACACCGGCGGGCGCCAAGCTTCCCACGGTCATTTGGCTGCACGGCTTCAGCTACCCGCTGGGTTACATGTGGGTTTACCGCCGCGATTTGCATCCTATTCTCGCGCTGACGCAGGCGGGTTATGCGGTGCTCGCGTACGACCAGAGCGGATTCGGCATTCGCTCCACGGAAATCGGCCCCTTCTTTGACACGGCCCCGCATTGGTCGCAGATGGGCCGGCTGGTGCACGATGCGCGTTCGGCGCTCGATACCCTTTCCAAGGATGAGGTGGTGGACCCGAACCGCCTTTATCTCTACGGTTACGAACTCGGCGGTTCGGTCGCGCTTTATACCGCGGCGCTCGATTCGCGCGTCAAGGGTGTCGTGGCGGTGAACAACCTCACGCCGATGCGCACCGACACGGCGGACAAGGGCACCGGCGGCATCGCGCGCTGGAGCATCGAACGTCCGCTGCTGCCGCGGCTGGGTTTCTTCATCGGGCACGAGAGCCAGATCCCGGTGGACCTGCCCGAAGTCATTGCGGCCATCGCGCCGCGCCCGGTGGTGTTGGTCGCGCCAAAGTTTGACCGCGACGCCACGCCCGCCGAGGTTCACGCCGCCCTCACCGACGTGCGCAAGGTGTATGCGCTTTATGACAAGCCGCAGGATCTCATGGTGGACGAGCCATGGGATTATGCGCGCCTGCCGGCTTACACCCAGGATTGGACGGTCCAGAGCCTCAATTGGGCCGCCCATCCCACGCCTCCGGCCGCCGCACCGGCGCCTTCACCCACCGCCGCCAATTAATTTTGAACCCCATTCCTGCCATGACCACCCTTGCCCCTCTCAAAGCCGCGCTCTGCGGCTTTTTGTTTGCCGGCGCCGTCGCTCGCGCGGCCGACCCCGTCACCATCACGGAGAACAGCGCCTTCTACTCGCTCGACAACGGCATCGTCACCGCCGTCGTGGCGAAGGATTCGGGCGACCTCGTGTCGCTGAAATACCACGGCATGCAGATGCTCGCCATCACCACCGGGCCGGATGGCCAGTTGAACTTCGCGAACGACCCGCCGGGGGAAAACCTCAACGGCCTCAACCCCACGATGACTGACCACCAATACGGCTTCTGGTCGCACGATGCCATGGGCGTGCGCGGCACCGACCCCGCGGTTGCGAAAATCACGATTGACCCGAAGACCAATGGCGGCGAGCGCGCGGAGGTTTCCGTCAAGGGCATCTCGAACAACCGCAAGATGGGCACCGGCCCCGGCGCGGGCACCGCGCAGTCGGGCGATGGCAATTTCATTGCCGACATCGAAATCCGCTGGGCGCTGAGCGAAGGCGACTCGGGCGTTTACACCTACTGCGTGTTCGAGCACCAGCCCGCCTATTCCGCCACGACCATCACGGAAGCCCGCTTTTGCGTGAAGCTCGCCGACATGTTCGACTGGATGCTCGTCGACGACACCCCGCACCGCAACAAGCTCTACCCGAAGGAAGCGCGC
>DASZWY010000005.1:0-10913 GCA_035546135.1 Opitutales bacterium | reverse complement strand
GGTGTTTGACAGCCTGCCGGTGTGCCATTAGGCACCTAAAATAATCCGTCGGATTTGCCGACCCGGTGGCGACAATAGGGACAAACCCGTTATTATTACCCTTATGAAAAACTCACTGCGAATTGCCGGTCTGATGGGAATCTTAATCTGCGGCGCACTGTGGGGTCAGGATGCCCCCGCTGCGTCTGCGGCGGCTCCCGCCACCACGGGCAGCGCCACAGCGCCTCGCGCGCCGGCCCGCGGAACCGCCGCCGCCCGGGCCGCCGGGAACCCGGCGCCTGCGCGCCCGAATTATCCGCCCTTGAACATGAACGTGTCCATCCACGTGAAGGGCAAGATCACCGCCGACATTCCGGTGGATTTCACCATGACCGGCTGCGGGCCGGATTTCGTGATGAGCGGGCCGTTGCCAGAAATCGAAATCGGCGGCCAGAAATATCCCCCGCTAAGCAACTGCCGTATTTCCATCGTTGCCGTGGAGGGCGGCTATCGCCTCGAATATGAAATCGGCTGCTCCGTCCCGACCCTGGGCGGGGCAATGACTTCGACGGTGACCTATCGCGCGGTTTCCACCAATTCCTCGGTGATTCTGAAGCTCGGGCAAAGTCTCACGGTGTCCACCTCAAACGGGCAGGAGCTGACGCTCTCACTGGCCGCCGCCGAATAACCCCCAACGGTTTTTACCATGAAATCACGCGCCTTATTGCTGTTCATGTTGGTGTGGTCCGCGGGACTCGTGATGGCGCAGGCGGGAGCGGAAGCCCCGGCCGCGCCCTCCGCGCCCACTGCCCCGGCGACGGTCCCGGCCGAGAATTTGAGCGTGGCCATCAAAGGCACGATGCCCGGCGATGTGCCGATGGATTTAACCTTCACGGTGTCCGGCGCAAAGCTGGAAATGCGGCAAAAATTGGGCGAAGTCAAACTCAACGGCGTCATGCATCCCATCCTTGGAAATTTCGTGGCCAATTTGTCCAAGGTGGGGGACCGCTATCGCCTTTCCTACACCCTCGGGGCGTCGATTCCTAAAATAACCGGTTCCACTCCGGCGGTTCAGACGGTCAACTACCGCACGGCCGCCGTCAGCGGCACGGTGATGCTCCAGCCCGGCAAATCCGTTGCCGTCCTGAACGACGCCGGCAAAACCCTGATGCTCGCCGTAACCAGGGTGGACCAGTGATGCGCGCAACCGCGAAGGGGGCGGCGGAGCCTCACCACTCCCATGCAAGACCGTGACCTCCTCCGGGAATATTTGCTCAACCGCTCGGAGGCCGCCTTTGCCGAGCTGGTTTCACGGCACATCAATCTTGTGCATTCCTGCGCCTGGCGCGTGGTGGGCGACGCCGATCTGGCCAAGGACGTCTGCCAGAAAGTTTTTATCCAACTCGCGCAAAAAGCCGGCACGGTGCGCGATGGCGACGCGCTCGCGGGCTGGCTCTACCGCGTCACCGCCCACACGGCAACCAGCGTGGTGCGCGTGGAAAGCCGCCGCCGCAAACGGGAAATCGAAGCCATGAATCTCGCCGAGCCGCCAGCGTCCGCCGCCGACACCTGGTCGGCCATCGCGCCGTTTTTGGAGGAGGCAATGCAGCGTCTTTCCGCCGACGAGCAGGACGCGCTGGTGCTGCGTTTTTTTGAGGACAAGAGCCTGCGCGAAGTCGGTTTGGCGCTGGGCCTTTCCGACGATGCCGCCCAGAAGCGCGTCAGCCGCGCGCTGGAAAAAATGCGCGCACATTTTGCCCGGCGCGGCGTGACCGCGAGCGTCCTGGCGCTGGGCGGGGTGCTCGCGGCGCATACCACGCCGTCGGCGCCGCCCGGGTTGGCCGCCGGGATGGTCGGCGGCGCGCTGGCGAGTGTTCCCGGTGGCGTCGGCGCCACCGGGTTGGGAGTGAAAGCCGCATTGGCCAAGCAAGTGGTTGTTGCCGGTGGATTATTGGCGGTAGCCGGAGCGGCATTGCTGGGCTGGTATCTCTTGAATCATCGCGGCGCACCCGCGGCGGCGGTCATCCCGATGGCCAATGATGACCCGCCGCGGGCGGTTGCCGCGAATGCGACGGCCGCCAATCCGCCCGGCGTGATGACGCTCACGGTCCCGTTGATCGCGGATGCGGCTGGCGGCACCTGGCAATTCACCCTCAGTTCAATGAGCCCCCTCGATGGGGAAATGGCCGTCGTGCAGGGCGGGGGCACGGTGCGGCCGGTGCTGGACCCCGGCGACGCCGAAGCCAAACCGTCGGCCTACGTGGTGGATTATAAAATCAGCTGGCAGGTTTTCGATTCGCGGCCCGCGCCCGGCGTGCCGCGATGGGCCACGCCCTCGCTGGATAATTTCGACCTCGATTCGTCCGCCACGCTGGCGCAGGATAAGCCCGCCCCAGTGATGCGCGCGAGCGGCAAAACCGTCACGCTCACGACCGACGGCCAGAAAATCGTTCTCACTGTTACGCTGACCGGAAACCGTCCAGCGCTGTGAGGGCAGCGGAAAATGAGGCGACGGCTATTTTGGTTTTTCCATTTGGCGTTTTCCCGCTTAACCTCGCGGGATGTCCTTTGCGGCCGAGATTCGCGCGCGTCTGGCGCAGGAGGGCGGGGGACTGCCCGCGCCAGCGCCGGAGGCCGATGCCCGGCTCGAGCGCCTCGCGGAAATCAGCCCGCTCTATCGCGACCTGGTGACCCGGCATCCCGCGTACTGGTGCTGGGTCGAGGAGCCGGCCAATCGCGACGAGACTTTCCGTTACGCGGCCTTTGGCGGAATTTGGAGGCAGGATTACCAAGGCGGCGGGGAGGATTTCGCGGCGGCGCTGCGGCGTTTTCGCCGGCAGTTGTCCTTCCGCGCCGCATATCGCGAGGTCAACGAATTGTCCGACGTGGCCGCGACGGTGCGCGAATTGTCGCTGCTGGCGGAATTCGTTTTGCGCGAGGCCCTGCGCGAAGTCACCCGCACCTGGGAGCAGCGCCTTGGCGTGCCAGGGGACGACGAGGCCGGCGCGCCCGCGCGGTTCTGTGTTTTGGCTCTCGGCAAGCTCGGCGGCCAGGAAATCAATTTCTGCTCGGACGTGGACTTGATTTTCTTTTACTCCGGCGACGGCCCGTGCCGCAAGGATGGCGAGCCGACCGCCATCGAGACCGGCGAATTTTACGCCCGCGTGGCCCGGGATTATTGCGCGATGCTGCAAAAGCGGACGGAAGACGGCTTTTTGTTCAACGTGGATTTGCGCCTGCGGCCCGAGGGCGAGTCGGGCCCGTTGGTGCGCTCGCTCACCGCGCTGACGAGTTATTACTGGAGCGCCGGGCAGACGTGGGAGCGCCTGGCCTTCATTCGCGCCCGCGCGGTGGCGGGCGATTTGACGCTCGGCGCGGAACTGCTCGAGGAACTCAACCCCTTCCGCTACCCGCGCGCGGTCTCGCCGGGCCTGCTCGACGAAGTGGCCGGCGTGAAGAGCCGCATCGAGCGCGAAGTCGTGGGGCGCGACCACCTGGAGCGCGACATCAAGAACGGCTGGGGCGGCATTCGCGAAGTGGAGTTTTTCGCGCAGGCGCAGCAACTCCTCCAAGGCGGGCGCAATCCGTTCCTGCAAACGGGGCTGCTGACCGAGGCGCTCGAGCGGCTGGCCCGCTACGGCAAACTGGCAAAGGAGGACGCCGTGTTCCTGAAGAACGCCTATTTATTTTTGCGCCTGGTGGAAAACCGCCTCCAGTTGCGCGAGGAGCACGCCGTCCACGAGCTGCCGCCACCCGGGCCGGAGCGCGTCTTGATTGCCCGCTCGCTCGGATTTTCCGCGCCGGAGGATTTTGAGAGCCGGCTCACCGCCCTGCGCCAGGGCGTGCGGCGGTATTATGCGGCGCTGTTTCCGGAAAGCACGCGCGAGGCCGCGATTCAGGAGTGGACGCTGTTCGCAGGCGGGGAGGAGCCGGCGCCAGCGTTGCGCGCGCAAATCGCCCGCTGGTTTGGCGGCGCTCCGGAGGATGAGGCGCGCCTGCGCCAGTTCATCCACGGCGGCGACGGGCCGCTGACGCGCGAGCAGGTAAGCCTGTTTCTCGACGTGTCGGGGCAATTTGACGAGTTGCTGCCCAAGCTCGCCCGGCCCCTGCGCACGCTCGAAGGCCTCGTGCATTTTGGCGAACACTACGGTGCGCGCCGGCAATTTTTCCAGGCCCTCGTCGGCAATCCCGGGCTGTTGCGCGCGCTGGCATTGCTCTTCGACCGCAGCACGGCGATTTACGAATGGCTGTGCGCCTACCCCGGCATCATGGAGGAGCTGCTCTACGTCGCGCCGCGCCGCACCAAAACCGGCGCCGAAATCGCGGCGGAAATCGCCCTGCTGGCGCGCGAACCGGAAAAATTTCCCCAGCGGCTCTGGCTCTATGTCAAGGCGGAGCAGGTCCGCGCCGCGATGGCCGAACTGCTCTTCGACCTTGGCGTCGAGGAAATTGAATTGCGCCTCACCAACCTGGCCGATGCCGTGCTGACGGCGACCTTGCGCGTGGCCGATCCCGCGGGGCGGCTGGCGGTGATTGCGCTCGGCAAATACGGCGGTGGCGAACTCGCGCTGGGCTCCGACCTCGACCTGCTGGTGCTTGCCCCCGGCGACGATTTGGCGGGCGACGAACAGCGCGTGGCGGCGTGGAGGAAACTGCTCGATTACGAGCATCCGCTCGGTCGTGCGTTTGAGTTGGATTTGCGGCTGCGTCCGCACGGCGGGGATGGCCCGGCGGTGGTCACGCTGGCGGCGTTGCGCGGGTATCACCAGCCCGGCGGCGGCGCGCAGGCGTGGGAGCGCCAATTGCTTACCCGTGCGCGGTTTGCGGCCGGCGCGCGCGTTTTGGGCACGGAATTCCTCGCCTGGCGGGACACCCTTTTATACACCCATGCCGCCACCAGCGGCGTTCGCCTGGAAATCGCGCAGATGCGCCAGCGCATCGAGAAGGAAAAGACCCGCGCAGCGGGGCCGGAACGTTCGTTCAAGGCCGGGCGGGGCGGGCTGGTGGACGTCGAGTTTGCGGCCCAATGGTTGCAATTGGCGCACGGCTTCGCGGCCCCGGCCTTGCGCACGCCGAACACCCGCGCCGTGTTGCTGCACGCGGCGCACACCGCCAACCTGCTGGATGCCGCCGACGCCGACGCGCTGCTGGAACATTATGAAGTGCTGCGCCGCGTGGAGCTCGCCTTGCGGCGGGACTCCGGCACCGCTGTTTCCGTGCTGCCCGCGGAGCCGGAAAACCTGACCGCGCTCGCCGTCTGGCTGCGGCGGCCGGACGGGCCCGCGCTGCTGGCGGAACTCGCGCAGCGGCGCGCGGCCGTGCGCGCGATTTATGCGAAAATCCTGGGTCTGGAACCAAGTGTAAAAAAAACGTCTTTGCGGGCTTAGTATTCGACATATTTGCGAAACCCTGCTTAATTATGCCTTGTCACTGGGAGCAACCTCACATGAAGAAGAAAACCATTCCCCTCCTGACGGGCATCGGGGCGAGTCTGCTGGCCGCCATTTTTGTACCGTATCTTTCCGCCGTGCCCACCACGCCGGACACCTCGCAGGCCAAGCTGGCCGACACCGTGGAGATGTCGAAGGAGACGCGCTCGACCATTTGGTTCATGGAGCTGGAGCACTACCTTAAGAAGCCCTACGCGGAAATGGACCAAGGGGACTTGTTGCGCAACTACATGGCGAACCTCGACTCCCGCCACCTCTTCCTTCTCCAGGGCGACGTGAAGGGTTTTCAGGACCAGTATGCCCCGCAACTCGTCCGCGAAGTGCGCGAATTGGGCGATTTGCAGCCAGCCTACGCCATTTTCAAGAAATTTCAGGACACCGTGCACCAGCGCGTGGCCTGGATTAACCAATATCTGGACGGCAACATCAACCTGAAGTCCAACGACAGCTACCGCCCCGACCGCACCGACGCCAATTGGCCCGCGACCGCGCAGGAGGCCGACCAGCTGTGGGAAAAGCAAATCCGCTACGAGGTCCTGAACGAATTGCTCGCTTCGGAGACCCGCCAGATTGACGCCGCCACCAAAAAGGTGGACGACGCCAGCAAGCCGGTCGCGGACAAACCCGCGGCCGATAAGTCCGCATCGTCGGCGGAGAAAGCCACCCCGGCCACCGACAAGAGTTCTTCCACGGCGACGACGACTCCCGCGCCCAAGACCTACGACCAATTGCTCGCCGACGCCAAGGAGACGGTCCGCAAGCGCTATAACAATTCGCTGAAGACACTCGACGAAACCGACGCCTACGAGGTGCAGGACGTCTTCCTCAACACGCTGGCCTACCAGTACGATCCGCACAGCAACTTCTTCACCGAAAATGGCGCCGAGGATTTCGACATTGCGATGCGCAACACGCTCATCGGCATCGGCGCCATCCTCCAGCAGAAGGACGATTATTGCACCATCAGCGACCTCGTCCCTGGTGGTCCGGCGCAGTCTTCCAACCTGCTGCATCCCGGCGACCGCATCATGGCGGTCGGCCAGTCCGCCGACGGCGACATGGTGGACGTCGTGAACATGAAGCTGACCAAGACGGTGAGCCTCATCCGCGGCGTGGAAGGCACGCCCGTTTACCTCAAGGTGATTCCCGCGGGCCTCACCGAGGGCGACGCGAAGGTCATCATGCTCACGCGCAAGAAAATCGAGCTGACCACCACGCTGGCCAAGGCCCAGATTATTGACGTGCCCGTCGGCGACCGCACTGTGCCCATCGGCGTCATCAACCTGCCCGCCTTCTACGGCAAGGGTGGCGAGGCGGACAAGTTCAGCACCACCGAGGACGTCAAGGAACTCATCGGCAAGCTCAAGAATTTCGGCGTCAAGGGCATTGTGCTCGATTTGCGCATGAATGGCGGCGGCTTCCTCAACGAGGCCATTGACCTCACCGGCCTGTTCATCCCGCCCGCCCCGGTGCTGCAGGTGCGTTCGGCGCTCGATTCGCTTACGCAGTTGAAGAGCGATGAGTCCACGCCGTATTGGAACGGCCCGCTAATGCTGCTCGTCTCGAAGCAGAGCGCGTCCGCCACCGAGATTTTTGCCGGGGCGCTGCAGGACTACCACCGCGCGCTCATCGTGGGCGACCACACCACGCACGGCAAGGGCACCGTCCAGCAGATGTTCTACTTCAACGTCTTTGACCCGACGGAAAAGGGCGCCGCCAAAGTCACCATCGAAAAATGGTATCTCCCCGACGGCAATTCCATCCAGTCCAAGGGTGTTTCGGCGGATATTCCGCTGCCCTCCGACATTGATTTCCTGCCTATCGGCGAAGGCGACATGAAGAACGCCATGGCGTGGGACAGTGTCACGCCGCTGCCCCTGACCCTGCGCGGCAACGGCCCCTGGCGCGCCTCGCTGGTGGACGATTCCCTCATCACCAAATTGCGCCAGGACAGTGAAGCGCGGCAGAACAACCTGCCAGAATTCTCCCTCGTCAAGAAGCGCATCGCCTGGGAAAAGGCCCGCACCGACCAGAAGGAGGTTTCCCTCAACTTCGACGAGCGCATGGCCGAGCGCCGCACGGATATGTCCCTGCGCGACAGCCTGAACAAGAGCTTCGAGCAACTCGCCAAGGACAATTACAAGTCCACGGACATCCTCCTCGACGCCGCCAAGGCCCAGCAGAAGGACCAGCCGGCCAAGACTGCCACGCCGCCGATTGACGGCTCCCTGACGCCCGATGATATGGACCCCGCCGACCAGCCGGTGGCGTTCGACGTGCAGTTGCGCGAGAGCCTCCGCATCATGGGCGATTGGCTGAATATCCTGAACCAGGCCAAACCCGGCGATTCTCCCCAGGTGGCCACCGAGACGACGACCAGCACTTCACCCGTGCCGTCCGCCGAGGCCGCTGCCGCGGCCCCGGCCACCGTTACGCACTAAACCCGTCCTGGTCAGTTTCTAAGGTTGTTTTTCTCGCGGCATCCCGGCATCTTGACGGCGGCTTTTTGCCCCGTATGAAGACTGCCGACGTCATCTCCCGCCTCGCGCAACTGCGCGTCATTCCCGTCATTGTCATCGATAACGCCGCCGACGCCAAGCCCCTGGCTGAGGCGCTCCTGGCCGGCGGTTTGCCCTGCGCGGAGGTCACCTTCCGCACCGCCGCCGCGCTCGAGGCCATCCGCGCCATCGCGGCAATCCCCGGGATGCTGGTCGGCGCGGGTACCGTCCTCAAGCCCGAGCAGGCCCAGGCCGCCGCGGACGCCGGCGCGCAGTTCATCGTCACTCCGGGTTTCAACCCGCGCGTGGTCAGCTATTGCGTCGGCCACGGCATCCCCATCACCCCGGGCGTCAGCGACCCGACGAGCATCGAGATGGCGCTCGAGCACGGGCTGGACGTGGTGAAGTTTTTCCCCGCCGAAGCGTGCGGCGGCCTGCCCTACCTCAAGGCGATTGCCGGCCCCTACAGCATGATGCGCTTCATCCCCACCGGCGGCATCGAGCCGGGCAACCTGGGCGATTACCTCGCCTTCCCCAAAGTCGTCGCCTGTGGCGGCACCTGGATGGTCAAGGCCGACCTGCTGAAAAACCGCGACTGGGCCAAAATCACCCAGCTCACCAAAACAGCCGTCGAGTTGGCCCAAGCCTCCAAAAAATAACCCGTCCGCGCGTCTTTCCCCTTCATGCTCAAGCTTGATGCAAAATTGACGGCCGCGGATTTGCGCCCGGCGCTCGCGCGCTTCTGGCAGCTCTCCGGCGAAAAAATCCGGCTCATCGAAAAAAAGTTCGACCCCGACCACGGCGCGCCCGTCTTCACCGCCGCCGGCGAATACACCGCGCGCGGCTGGACGGAGTGGACGCAGGGCTTCCAATACGGCTCGGCGCTGCTCCAGTTCGACGCCACCGGGGAGAAGGAATTTCTCGCCATTGGCCGCGACAACACCGTCCGCCGCATGGCCCCGCACGTCTCGCACATCGGCGTGCACGACCACGGCTTCAACAACGTCTCCACCTACGGCAATTTGCGCCGGCTGATGCGCGAGAAGAAAATTCCCGCCGGCGAATGGGAGCTGAATTTCTACGAGCTTGCGCTGAAAATCACCGGCGCGGTGCAGGCGGCGCGGTGGACGGAGCACGCCCGCGGCGGTTACATTTATTCCTTCAATGGCCCGCATTCGCTGTTTGTGGACACCATCCGCTCCTGCCGCGCGCTCATGGCGGCGCACGCACTGGGGCATGAGCTTTGCGGCGAGGGCGACCGGCGTTTCAGCCTGCTCGGCCGCGCGCTGGCGCACATCCGCTCGACCGCGGAATTTTCCGTCTATTACGGCGAAGGCCGCGACCATTACGACGTGCGCGGGCGCGTCGCGCACGAGTGCGTCTTCAATGTCAACGACGGCGCGTTTCGCTGCCCGAATTCGCAGCAGGGCTACACCGGTTTCTCGACGTGGACGCGCGGGCTCGCGTGGGCGCTGGTGGGCTTTGCCGAGGAATTGGAGTTCCTCGCCACGCGCCCGGATGCCGAACTGAAACCCTTTGGCGGGCGCCGTGCGGTCGAGGCCATGATGCTCAAGGCGGCCACCGCCACCGCGGATTTCTATATCGGCAACACGCCCACCGACGGCATCCCATATTGGGACACCGGCGCGCCGGGCCTCGTTCACCTCGGTGATTATCTCGACGAGACCTCCGACCCCTTCAACGATTACGAGCCAGTGGACAGTTCGGCGGCGGCAATTGCCGCGCAGGGGCTTCTGCGTCTCGGCCATTATCTCCAGGGGAAGGATCAAAAGACCAAAGGCACACGCTACTGGCAGGCGGGTCTCACCGTTCTGCGCACGCTGCTCGACGAGCCGTATTTGAGCATCGCCAAGTCGCACCAGGGCCTCGTGCTGCATTCGATTTACCACCGTCCGAACGGCTGGGATTACCTCCCCCCCGGCTCGCGCATCCCGCGCGGCGAGTCCTCGATGTGGGGCGACTACCACACCCGCGAATGCGCGCTCTACGTGCAGCGCATCCTCGAGCGCGGCCCGTATTACACGTTTTTTTAAAACGAAGAATTTAATTCGCGAATCAACACGAATTTACCTCCGTTATTCGTGTCCATTCGTGGATTGGTTTTTCATTCTTCTTCATGCCCGCAACCGCCCTGACCGATTTTTCCCGCCTCTGCCTGCACACGATCACGACGAAGCCGTGGTCGCTTGATGTCGCCTGCCGGGAATACGCGCGCGCCGGGGTCAAGGGCATCAGCGTCTGGCGCGACACGCTTGCCGGGCGCGACGTGCCAGCGGCGGGCCGGCAATTGCGCGACGCCGGCCTGAGCATCGTTTCCCTGGTGCGCGGCGGATTTTTCCCCGCGGCGGACGCGACGGGCCGCCAAAAAGCCATCGATGAAAACCGCCGCTGCATCGATGAAGCCGCCGCGCTCGGCGCGCCGATCATTGTGCTCGTCTGCGGCGCCGTGGCCGGGCAGCCGCTCGCGGAATCGCGCCGGCAAATCGCCGCAGGCATCGCCGCGGTGTTGCCGCATGCGAAGGCCGCGGGCGTCAAGCTCGCGATCGAGCCGCTGCACCCGATGTATGCCGACACGCGCTCGGCCATCAACACGCTCAAGCAGGCCAACGACCTCGCCGCGCAATTCGACGCTGCGGTCGGGGTCGCGGTGGATGTTTATCATCTGTGGTGGGACGACCAGCTCGAGGCGGAAATCGCGCGCTGCGGGCGGCTGGGCAAATTGCTCGCGTATCACGTCTGCGACTGGCGTTCGCCGACAGTGGACTTTCTCAACGACCGCGGCCTGATGGGCGAGGGCTGCATCCCGCTGCGCGAAATCCGTGGATGGGTCGAGGCCGCCGGCTTCGGTGGCTTCATCGAGGTCGAGATTTTTTCTAATCGCCTCTGGCAGTTGGATCAGGTGGAATTCCTGCGCCAGATCCAGGAGGCCTATCTCCGGCACTCCTGAGCCTTACCCCTTTTTTAT
>DASZWY010000004.1:0-8852 GCA_035546135.1 Opitutales bacterium | reverse complement strand
GACAACTGCTTCCGCTACGCCAAGGGCTTCACCCGCGTGCGCATCCTCACCCGCGAGGAGGACGACTGCCTGCGCCTCACCATCGAGGACAACGGCTGCGGCATCCCCGCCGCCGACGTGCCCCACGTCTTCGAGCGCTTTTACCGCGTGGACAAAGGCCGCTCCCGCGAAAGCGGCGGCACCGGCCTCGGCCTCTCCATCGTCAAGCACGCCATCCAACTCCACGGCGGCGAAGTCTCCTGCGAAAGCGAGGAACCCGGCGGCACCAGCATCCACATCACCCTCACCGTCCCGCCGGCGGAGGCCTCGCTGTCCCCGGCTTCAGGCGTGCAGCATCCCGCGCTCAATTAAAATTTTTCCGAGCGCCGCATCGCTCACGGAGGGCTGGTGGGCGCCGCATTCCCCGCAAACAAAATCGTCTGGGTGGCGTGGGTGTTGGGGTCTTCGATGTCCACTTTGTAGGTGCCCCAGTGCCAGAGGGGCAGCGGCGGGGGGTGCTGGTTGTTTTCGACGCGCTGCGCCCAGAGGCCGTCGCCGAGGGCCTTGTGATTCGGGTCGAGGATGAGTGCGCGTTCAATCGTCACGTTGCCGGTCAGCGGCGGGGTCGCGGCCTGCGTGCCAGCCTGGTACACGAGCACCGCCGGCTGCGTGACGGGCGCGCGCAGCGGCGGCCCGTAATAAACCAGCAGCACGGGCTTCGCGCCGCCGAGGGTTTGCAGCGGCACCGGGTCCGACTCCGCAATGCTCACCGCCCAGCTGCCGTTTTTCAACTGCACCAGCTTCACAAACTGTTCGAGCGTCGCCCCGCGCAACCGCACCGAGCCGCTCGGCACCGGATTGTCCGGCGTGGGCAGAAACGCCGGGTCGGCAATGGGTCCCGGCGCGCGGGCTGTGGCGTCCGCCCCCATGCCCGGCGCGGAACTATCCGGCGAATTCGGGTCCACAAAACTTTGCGCGCCGGCCGCGGGTGAATAAAAGGGGGAGTCCTTGCCGCCCGCGAGGTAGGCGCGGTATTCGGCGTTTTGCTTGATGACCGGTATTGGGGGCGGGGCCGGCGCGCCCGGCGCGGGCGGCACATAACCGTAGAGGATGTAGATCGTGCCGCCGGGCGTGAGCTTCATCAGCGAGCGCGTGACCCCGGTGATGACCGCCTGCGCCGTCACCAGCAGCGCGCCGGGGGTTTTAGTGTCCGTCGTCGCCGGCTGCGTTTTCACGGAGGCGATGCGGAGGGTCAGCACCTCGGACGCGCCTTTTTGCATGCGCAGGTAATCCTCCGGCGTCACCGTCGCGCTTGGCGCATGGACGTCAATTATCGGCTGCGGCTGCTCCAGCTTCGGGCTCGCGGAAGACGGCGCCGCCGCCGCGCGCGCCGAGAGCGCAACCAGCCACACACCGGCGGCAATCAGGGGGTAAGACCACGTTTTCATGCGGCCAAAATGACGCCTCCGTCCGCCTCGCGCCATCCTGAAAATCGCCGGGGACTAGAACCCGATGGACGAGCCCTTGCCCTGCTTGACGACGGCCTTGCGGTCGCGCCACACCGTCGTCCCGGCGCTCACGTCCGTCAGCGACATGTCGAAGAAATACGCGCTCTGCTTCACGTCGCCGGCGCTCGTCTTGTCCATCAGGATCTTGCCATACAGCGTGTAGTCGGGCGCATTGTCCGGCGCCGCGGTGTTTTGCACAAAATTCTTTTTGTTCGCGACCTCCTGTGCCAGCGGGTCGAGCGACGCGCCGCCAAGCGCCACGTTCGAGACCTGGATCTTGCCCGTGTTCAGCAGCGCGATGGTGATGGTGCTGGTCAACTGGTCGGTGTCGAACTGCTGGTCGGTGTCGTTGGTCACGCGCGAGACGGCGACGAGCGTCGGCCGGTCGGCGTGCTTGTCCTTGATCGCGCCACTCTTGATGAGCGACTGCACCAGGTCGTCCGCCGCCATGTTGAAGTCCTGGTAATTGATGCGGTTCTCGTTGACGATGGCGCGCTGCCCGTTCGGGTCAATGTATTGCGCGCCGGTGGGCGGGGTGCCGCAGCCCGAAAAACCGAGCGCGCCGAAAAGACCAAGGAGCAGGAGAGGGGAGGATTTCATGGAGGAAAATTGTTTAGAAGGTTCCCGGCGTGCGGCCCACGCTCTCGTACAGCGAGAGCTTCCAGTCCACCGCCTTGGGCGAGGTCGCCACGTCGCTGATGAGGCGCGTCTCGCCGCCTTCGAGGGAAATCGTTTTCACCACCGGGTCGTTGTTCAGCGCGATGCCGTCGGCGTCGAACCACGTGAAGCGGTAGTTCACGTTCTTGACGCCCGACTTCTTGTTCTGCAACTGCACCTGCACAATCGGGTAGCCCTCCGGCGTCTTGGCGCGGTCCACCTCGACGACGTACGCAATCGCGTTCAGCGTGTCGTTGGTGATGATGCGCTTGTCCGCGACCTTGTCGGGCTTCGCCGTCGCCACCGCCGGCTCGACGGTGTTGACGGTCGCGCATCCGGCGGCCAGGGCCAGCGCGGCGCAGAGAATCGTGTGGCGGAGGGAAATGTTTTTCATCGGGGTTAGCGTAAGTTAAACACTTGAATCGCGAGGTGGTTGCCCGCGGCGGCGCTTTTTACATAGACCATGGTAACACCCCCCGCGGTCAGGTCAACCACGCGGGTTTCGTGGGTGGCGTCGGAAGTGAGGGACAATTTATGATCGGGCGGCGTCGGCAGCCGGCAAAAAAGGAACTGCTTGGGCAGGGTGCTCCAGGTGCGCAGGTCGGCATGGTTGGTGGCTGCTTGGTAGAGCAGGCCGCCGAGTTGGGTCAGCGTGTCGGCGAGGTCGTTTTTGCGCGTTTCCTGGTGCAGGCCAAACAGCGCCGCGGCCTTGGCTCCCGAGGAGATGAGGGTTTTGACCACGACTTCCGGCAAATCGTTCCGGAATTCCTGCGCGACGACCGCGTCCATGTCGCACAGCAGCGCTGTGCCCAGCGGCGGCTGCCCGGTGGCCTGGACGACCAGCCCCGGGTCGAACTGGCCGTTGAATTCCAGCCGCGGAAACGCCACACCAAAATACGGCACGTCCTTTGACGCCAGAAACACCGGAATGTTGATGCTCGTCTCCTGCCGGGTCGGCGCCAGCCCGGTTTCGAAAATCACATACGTCAGTGCTGGCATCGTGCCCGTCCCGCCGGCCAGCTTGGTGGCCAGCGCGCAGTCGGCGTCGATGTAGGCGTTGTTGCCAATCATCGCGCGCACGCGCTCGAAGTCCACCCGCGCGCTTTCATAGTCCGACGGCGATTGCGGCCGCGCCATCAGGCACACGCCCTGCAAATACGTCGTGAAGGGGTTCACGTAGTCGGAGTAAAACTTGAATCCCGCCAGCGGCCCATACACCTGCTGCAACTGCTGCTGAAAGCGTGGGTCGTTCTGCGCGGCCTGCACATTGTAGCCGCCGTCGGCGGCGGATTTTTCCGCCGCGTCCTTCGCCGCCTCGATGCGCTTCGCGTTTTTGTCCACCGCCGTGCGCTGGCGCTCGAGCGCGCGGTTCAGCTCCACCCGCGCCTCGTCGTATTTCCCGAGCTTGAGATAATTCAGCGCCTGGTAGGTGCTCTCCATGATGCGGTCGTAATCGCGCCCGCGGTAGGGCAGCGTCGTCTGGTTCACCAGCAACGCCGCGGTCTCGCGCGAGATCGAGATCTCCGGCTGCGTGTCCCAGTAGTCGAATTGGTTGTCCGCTTGCTGAAACGCCGCCATGCTCGCGGCCGGGTCGCCCGCGGCGCTCGCCGCCGTGCCGGCTTCGAGGTTCCACAACACCGCGTCGCGGCTCGGCGCCTGCTTGGCCGCTTCCGCCGCGATTTTCGCCGCGCTGGGAAAGTCGCCCACCGTCCACGCCGTGCGCAGTTGCGTCGTCTGGTCGGTGTACGACGCGCACCCGGTGAGCAGCGCCAGCGCCGCCAGCGCAATCAGGCGCCGCCCGCGACGGCACTTTGGCGGAAGTTGGCTCATGTGGGGTGGCGCATCAGCTCTTTGCGGCAAGAAATGATTAAAACCTTCCGGCCTCCTACTTACAAGACGAACAGCGCCGGAGTTCCCTCTTCAGCGGGAGCGCCCGCTCCACCCGGCTATCCGTTCGGCGGCGTCCATCGGGCAATTCCTGCCTTCGGCGGAGCATATTTGGCCAGGCGTGCGCGCCATTCCTGCCAGGCGGGTTTTTGAAAACGCGCGCTGCCTTCCAGCAAATCTTTCAATGGCGTGAGCACAAAGTCCCGCTCGCCCATGCGTGGGTGCGGCAGTTCGAGTGCTGGCATCGTCCGTAGCTCGCCTTCGAAAAGCAACAAATCCAGATCTAGCGTGCGCGGCCCCCACCGCGTTTCCAGTTTCCGCTCCCGCCCGGCCGCGCGCTCCAGCCGCAGCAGTACCTCGAGCAACTCCTCCGGCGACAAGGTTGTTTCAATCCCCGCCACCAGGTTCAAAAACACCGGCTGCGCCGTCACGCCCACCGGCGCGGTTTCAAACACCGCCGAGCGTTCCAGATATAAAATCCCGGGGGTTTTCTCCAGCGCCTGCAACGCCGCGTTCATGGTTCCCCAGCGGTCGCCGAGATTGGCGCCCACGCCGATGAAAGCTTGTCGCGCGCTCGCAGGCATGGCGCTACACCCGCGTTCGCCGGATTTTCGCCGAGAATCCCGCAAAGGCGAACGCCACCGGCGGCTGCGGCTTGTGCACTTCGACCTCGACCGCCTCGACCATCGCCAACGCAAACAGCAGCTCCTTGGCGATGAGTTCCGCCAGCGCCTCGGCCAGCTTCATCCGCGGGCCTTCCATCACGCCGCGCACCACTTCATATGCCGCCTGATAGTCCACGGTTTGCGCCAGGTCGTCCGCTTTCGCCGCTCCGGCCAGCGGCAGTTCCAGCCGCACGGTCACCTCGAAAATCTGCCCGTGCGCGGTCTCGGCCGGCAAAACGCCGTGCCGCGCAAAAAAACGCAGGCGGTGAAGAATGAGCGAATCCATGAAGCAAGGATGAGGGATGAAGGAAGAAGGATGAAGCTTGAAATAGAGAAGTTTTGGGTGCGGGTAAATGCGCCGATTGCCGGTTGGGTTCGCGGGCTCCGCCAAGGAGCCGCGCCGCAAATGTCTCATCCCTCATCCCGGCCATTTCACGCCCTGTTTAATCGCGTCCGCCATCCGTAAAAATTTCCGCAGCGGCGCCACGTCGTGCACGCGCACCATCGCGGCGCCCTGCTGGATGCCCCACACCACGGTCGCCGCCGTGCCCTCGAACCGCGCGTCCGCCGGCGCATTATCGAGCACGCGCCCAATCGTGGACTTGCGCGACGTGCCCAGCAGCACTGGAAAGCCCAGCTCCCCGATGCGCCCAAGATTTTTCAGCACTTCCAGATTTTGCGCCGCGTCCTTCGCGAACCCGAAGCCCGGGTCGAGCCAGATTTGCCGCTTGGGCACCCCGGCCTCCAGCGCGAGCTCCACGCTCAATTTCAAATCATCCAGCACCTCCGCCCAAAAATCGCCATAAGCGCGGTCGGGGCGGTTGTGCATCAAAATCAATGGACAATTTAATTTCGCCGCGACCTGCGCCATCGGGGAAGGGGGAAGTTTTTTGCCGGCCTTCAGGTCGGCGATGGCCGTGCGCCGCACCGCGGAACTCCAGCCCTGCATCCCGCCCCACACATCGTTGATGATGTCCGCACCCGCCTTTACCGCCGTCTCCGCAACTTCCGGCTTGTAGGTGTCTACCGAGACCGGCGCGTCGGGAAAATTTCTCCGCAATGCCGCCAGCGCGGGCAGCACGCGGGCGAGTTCCTCGCGTGCGCCTACCGGCGCTGCGTCAGGCCGGGTGGATTCCCCCCCGAGGTCGAGCACGTCCGCGCCCTCCGCCAATAATTGCCGTGCCCGCTTCACCGCTGCCGTCGTCGTCGTCAATTGGCCGCCGTCGGAAAACGAATCCGGGGTCACATTCAGCACGCCCATGACCAGCGTGCGCCCCCCCGGCACCGGCAAGGCCCGGCCATGCGGGCTGGTCCAGGAGGGCGGGGAGGGTGTGTTCACGGCAGACAACAACAATCAACCGCCCGCAACATTCAACCTTCAAATCAGCACACTGCCCCCAGCGCCTCATTTCTCTAGTCTTGTTTCGTTGGAAAAATCCTCCAAACTGGTTCTCCCCGCCCCTCTTTCACTCCACAACCCCCTGGTTATGAAAGTCCGCTTCCGTTCCTTGATTTCCCTTCGTTTGCTCACCATCGTCGGCCTGTTGCTTTCCGCGCTGGCCGCCCACGCCGCTGACATCCCGACAATTTTTGTCTGTGGCGACTCCACCGCCAAAAACACCGCCCGCGGCGCTGAAGGCTGGGGCACCGCGATTGCCCAATACTTCGATCCCGCCAAGGCCGCGGTCAACAACGTCGCCCACGCCGGCACCTCGAGCCTCACTTATTTTGAAGGCGACTGGCCGCACGTGCGGCCGCAAATCAAGGAAGGCGACTACGTCTTCCTCGTTTTCGGCATCAACGACGGCGGCCTCGGCACGCCCGGCGGTCTCGACAATGATTTGCACCCGCGCACCAGTCGCGGCGCCCCGGCGGCGGACGCCCACACTTATGGCTGGTACATGGCCAAGATGGCCAGCGATGCCCGCGACAAGGGCGCGCATGTCGTCCTGCTTACCGTCACGGCGCGCGATATCTGGACCAATCCCAAGGCCACGTTCAAGGACGCCGCCATCGTGACTCAGGAGGATGGCTACAATCCGGCGGAGGACCGGGTGGATCGTGCCAACTGGGGCAGGTATCCGGAGTGGACTAAGGCCATCGGCGAGGAACTGCAAATCCCCGTGCTCGATTTGACGCCACTCGAGGCCGACCGCTACGAGAAAGTCGGCCGCGAAAAAGTCATGGTCAATTACCTCGACCACAACCACACCAATCCCGCGGGCGCCGACCTCGTCGCGCAAATCATTGTCTCCGGCCTCAAGGCCTTTAAGAACAGCCCCTTCACCGCGATGCTCTCCGACGCCGGCAAAGCCCTCCCCGCCGCCGATCCGAAATACGTCGCCAACAACGACGGCCCGCCGCAATACCGCGCTTTCGCCATCCCGCTGACCGGCCAGGGCCTCAACGCCCTGCCGCTGAATCCGAGCCTGCCCACCCTCTGGATTATCGGCGACTCCACTGTGCGCAACGGCTCGGGCTTCGGCGGCGCCAACGGCCAGTGGGGTTGGGGCGCGCCCATCGAATATTTCTTCGACGCCGACAAAATCAACGTCGTCAACCGCGCGCTCGGCGGCACCAGCAGCCGCACCTTCTATAACAACAACTGGCCCACGGTGCTCGCCAGCGTCAAGGCCGGCGACTTCGTGATGCTCCAGTTCGGCCACAATGACAAAAATGGCGACCTTTCCGGCGCCAACGCGGGCATCGGCTCCCTCAACGGCATCGGCGACGAGACCCAGCAAGCCACCGGCCGCGGCGGCAACCCCGAAACCGTCCACACCTTCGGCTGGTATCTCAAGCAAATCGTCGAGCAAGCCAAAGCCAAGGGCGCGACGCCCATCGTCTGCTCGTTCATCCCGCGCAAAATCTGGGAAAACGGCAAAGTCATCCGCGCCAACGCCAATTATTTTCCCTACGCCGACTGGGCCCGCGACGTCGCCAAGGCCGAGAATGTCGCTTTTGTGGACATCAATGCCATCACGGGCCGCAAGTATGACGAACTCGGCCCCGACAAGGTCGAGCCGCTCTTTGTGCCCATGCCTTCCGAGCACACGCACACGGACTGGTACGGCGCCATCATCAACGCCGAGTCCGTCATCAGCGGCCTCAAGGCGCTGAAGGACGACCCACTCGCGCCGTATTTTTATGGCCGCGCCCGCGATCTCCCCGCCGCCGACCCCGCCAAGCCCGCGCTCGAAGGCACCACGACATTGGCCGATGCCGCCAACGCCGCCAAGGCCCGCGCCGCGGCGGCTGCACCCGCCGCCTCCGCGGTTCAATAATTTTTCTTCAACCCCCTCCTTACCCCCATGAAAAAGCAACTCCCCCTCCTTGGCCTCCTTGCCCTCCTTTCCGCCACCCCGTTTGCGATTGGTGCGCTGGAATCCGACCCGCCCACGCCCGTGGACAAGCTCGTGGCTCCCGGCGCCGCGCCCGCGGACCAGGCTTCCGTGGCCTACATGCAGGCCGCCCAAATGGGCAAAGTCGCCGTCGAAGGCGCGCCCGGCAATGGCCGCTATTTCCCGCCCGTGCCCGCCGACCCCAAATTGCCCACGCTCTGGCTCATCGGCGACTCCACCGTGCGCAACGGCACGCTCGGCGACGGCACCAACCTCAGCCAGTGGGGCTGGGGCGCGCCGCTTACCTACTATTTCGACGTGCAGAAAATCAACGTCGTCAACCGCGCCTTCGGCGGCACCAGCGCGCGCAGCTTCTATGACGGCTTCTTCTGGAAAAACACCGTGGCCCAAATCAAGAAGGGCGATTACGTCATCCTCCAGTTCGGCGCGAATGACAACGGCGCCGCCGACCTCAACGGCACCGGTGACGAAACCCGCGAGACCACCGACCGCTCCGGCAAGTCCGTCACGCTCCACACGTTCGGCTGGTATCTCAAGCAGATCGTCAAGGAAACGCGCGAAAAAGGCGGCACCTGCATCATCTGTTCGCTCACCCCGCGCAAAAATTGGACGGGCGACCAGATGAGCGACAAAAACACCCACGTCGAATGGGCCGCGCAAGCCGCGAAGGAAATCAACGCCCCCTACATTGACCTCCACGAGCTCATCCAGCGCAAATACGACGAAATCGGCAAAGCCAAGGTGGACTACCTCTACATGCCCGACCCGGATGTCGCCGCCAAAACCGGTGGCCG
>DASZWY010000003.1:0-10983 GCA_035546135.1 Opitutales bacterium | reverse complement strand
GAGGGGTTCGGTCGGAGAGCGGCCGCAAAATCCACCATTCTCGGCGTGAATGAAATTAGTTGTTCAGTTTTGAGGGTTTGTCAAGCGGTTCCACTACATTTAGTGTGACTTTTTTAAAGGACCCCCTACCGGTAGGGGTTTAAGAAAGCATTTTTGATGCCCACAGGCAGGGGAATTGCGCGTTTTTGACCAAAATAGGGTATTTTTCTGCAATTTCGCGGCATTTGCGGCGTGGATGCAAAAATGTGGTGGCGAGGTTGCAAAAAATTGCCCAAATGCGCCGTTCGCGCAACGAATTGTTGTTCTTCTTTTGCACAACGTTCACACAAATCGCGTTATTCACAAAAGGAGAATCGAAGCGACCATGGATGGCACGGGATGCCGCCGGGATTTTTATCCGAGCCATCCGGGAGCATCCGTGGTAATAAAAACGCCCATGCATTTCGCGAAATTGCTGGAGCGCGCCGAGCGCGTGGTGACGCGCACACAACGGGCGCTGCCGGCGGCCGTGCGCGGGCCGGCGGCGGCGCTGCCCGTGGTGCTGGAGCCGGCGCCGGGGCCGGCATTGCGCGAAGACGGCGTCGACGACGACACGCTGGGGCTATTCGTCGGCCCGGCGCATGGCGAAGACCCGGGCCTCGACCCGCTGCCATCCCAAATCATCCTTTATTTAAATAATATCTGGGACTACGCCGGGGGCGACACGGCGATCTTCGACGAGGAAGTGCGCCTCACCTACCTGCACGAGCTCGGGCACTATTTGCGCTGGGATGAAGGGGATTTGGAGCGGCGGGGATTAGCGTGAGTCATCATCGATAAATTTCCCGACGGTGGCCAACTTTTGCGACAATGATCATGCGCTGGGCATCTTCAATTTCGTAGACAATCCGATGATTGCCCTGGCGGATGCGATAAGCTTCCTGGCCGGATAACTTGACGCAATTTGGCGGACGCGGGTCATCCCGAAGTGATTCCATGCGCTCAAGGATTCGTTGCAAATCCTTGGGTGGAATGCTCCGCACATCCTTACGCACGGAAGGCCGCACGACCAATTCATAGCTGGCCACGGCGCTTCAGCTCCTTGAGGAAGGATTCGTAGGAAATAGGTTTTTCGTTTTTGCGAGTACGAAGGTCGGCGAGATCCGTCCGGTCCTCTTCCAGCGCCGAGCGAATGGCCTCGTTCACCACCCCGGAGATGGTGGTGTCATTTTCCAGGGCCTTGACCTTCAGGGCCTTGTGCAGCCCCTCCTCAAGATAAACAGTTGCGCGGGTCATGATGGGACTTTAGCGTCATGACGTTAAAACGTCAAGTTAATAAGGCTGTCACTTTCAATGTATCCAACTCATCCAGCCGGTATACAGCGATATCGCATTTACCGCGCAAGCTCTCCACGGGATTGGTCGTGCCGACGCCGATGGATTTGAAGCCGCCGGCGCGGGCGGCTTCGAGGCCGACGAAGGCGTCCTCGAAGACGACGCAGCGGGGCGGCGCGCGGTTGATTTTGGCGGCGGCTTTTAAAAAGACTTCGGGGTCGGGCTTGCCGTGGGTGACGTCCTCGGCGCTGACGATGCCGGCGAAAAAGCCGTGCAGGTTGGCGAGGGTCATGACGTGCTCGATGTTGAGGCGCGGGGTCGAGGAGCCGACGACGCAGGGGACGCCCGCGGCGCGGAGACCTTCGAGGAGTTCGCGCACGCCGGGCAGCGCCTGAATGCCGGTGGTTTTCAGAATCTCGCGGTACAGTTCCTCCTTGCGCGCGCCGAGGCGGGCGATTTCCGCGGTGTCGGCGGCCTCGGCCCATTTTAGAATATTCGGGATGATGACCTGGTTCTTGCGGCCAAAGCCGGCCTTGAAGTGGCCCGGGGGCAGGACGCGTTTTTCCTCGGCGGCGAGGAGATCCCAGCTCTGTTCGTGGGCCGCGGAGGAGTCGATGATGACGCCGTCCCAGTCGAAAATGGCGCCGATGGCGGAGGCGAGAGCGGGCATGAGTTTGTGGTTGGCCGTTTTCGGTTTCAAGCGGGGGGAGTTCACCGCAAAGGCGCCGAGAGCGCAAAGGAATTCTGGATTGAAACCTCCGTGCCAGAGTGCCTTAGTGCCTCTGTGTCTACTCTTGCCATTGTGAAACCGAAGGTGCGCGGATTTGTCTGCGTCACCGCCCACCCGGCCGGCTGCGCGGCGCACGTGCGCGAACAGATTGAGTATGTGAAGAAACAGCCGCCGTTGGCCAAGGGGCCAAAGAAGGTGCTCATCATCGGCGCCTCGACGGGCTACGGTCTGTCATCGCGCATCGTGGCGGCGTTTGGCGCGAAGGCGGCGACACTCGGGGTGTTTTTCGAGCGGCCGGTGGACAAGGGCCGGCCGGCTTCGGCGGGCTGGTATAACAGCGTGGCGCTCGAGCAGGCGGCAAAGGCCGAGGGAATCTACGCGAAGAGCCTCAACGGCGACGCATTTTCCGAGGACATCAAGCTACAGACCATCGCGCGGCTGAAGGAAGACTTGGGGCCGGTGGACCTGGTGATTTACAGCCTGGCGTCGCCGCGGCGGACGGACCCGCGCAGCGGCGAGGTGTACAAATCGGTGCTCAAGCCGGTGGGCGCGAAATTCACCGCGAAGTCGGTGGACACGGACAAGAAGGAAGTCGTCGAGGTGACGCTGGAGCCGGCGACGGACGAGGACGTGCGCCAGACGACGAAGGTGATGGGCGGCGAGGACTGGGAATTGTGGCTGGACGCGCTGCGCCACCATGGATTGCTTGCGCCGGGTGTGGTGACGGTCGCGTATTCGTACATCGGGCCGGAGGTCACCTACCCGATTTATCGCAACGGCACCATCGGCAAGGCCAAGGAGGATTTGGAGAAAACGGCGGCGCGGCTGACGGCGCGGCTCGCGGACCTGAAGGGCAAGGCGTGGGTGTCGGTCAACAAGGCGGTGGTGACGCAGGCGAGCTCGGCGATTCCGGTCGTGCCGCTGTATCTGTCGATTTTGCTGAAGGTGATGGCGGAGAAAAAAGTGGACGAAGGCTGCATCGAGCAAATCGAGCGCCTGTTTGCGCAACAACTTTACCGTGCCGACGGCCGGCCCGCGACCCCCGACGCCGAAGGGCGCCTGCGCGTGGACGACTGGGAAATGCGCCCGGACGTGCAGGCGGCGGTGAAAAAAATCTGGCCCGAGGTGACGACGGCGAATCTGGATTCGCTGACGGACTTCGCGCGCTACCAGCGGGAATTTTTGAAACTGTTCGGCTTCGGCTTCCCCGGCGTGAATTACGACGCCGAGGTGGAGCTGGAGGCGGGGCTGGAGTGAAGATTTTTATCCACGAATACACACGAAGTTTTTCAAAAAATCGCGCCCATTCGCGGAAAAAATCCTCAACTCTCCGTCGTGGCGTATTTTTCCTTGAGGGATTCGATGACGGAGGGGTCGGCGAGGGTGGTGACGTTGCCGAGGGCGCGGCCTTCGGCGATGTCGCGCAGGAGGCGGCGCATGATTTTGCCGGAGCGGGTCTTGGGCAAATCGGCGGAAAAGATGATTTTGTCGGGGAGGGCGAACTTGCCGATTTTTTTGGCGACGAGGTCGTTGAGCTCGCGGATGAGGTCCGGGCCGGCTTCCTTGCCCTGCTTGACGGTGACGAAGGAGATGAGGGCCTGGCCCTTGAGTTCGTGCGGGATGCCGACGACCGCGCTTTCGGCGACGGACGGGTGCTCGACATACACGCTCTCGAGCTCGGCGGTGCCGATGCGGTGGGCGGAGACATTCACGACGTCGTCCACGCGGCCGAGGATCCAGTAATAGCCGTCCGGGTCCTTGCGGGCGCCGTCACCGGGGAAGTAATATTTGCCGCCCCATTTGGAGAAGTAGGTGGACTTGAAGCGTTCGGGGTCGCCCCAGATGCCGCGCATGATGCCCGGCCAGGGCTGCTTGATGGCGAGGATGCCGGCGCGGACCTCCTTGGCGTCGTCGTCGAGGACGGCGGGCTCGATGCCGAAGAACGGGACGGTGGCGCTGCCGGGCTTGGTCGGGATGGCGCCGGGAAGCGGGGTGAGCATGATGCCGCCGGTTTCGGTCTGCCACCAGGTGTCGACAATCGGGCAGCGACCGCCGCCGATGACGTTGTGGTACCACATCCACGCCTCGGGGTTGATGGATTCGCCGACGGAGCCGAGGAGGCGGAGGGAAGTGAGGTCGTGCTTTTGCGGCCACATTTCGCCCCACTTCATGCAGGCGCGGATGGCGGTGGGGGCGGTGTAGAAGACGGTGACGCTGTATTTCTCGACGATTTGCCAGAAACGATCGTTCTCGGGCCAGTTGGGCGTGCCCTCGAACATGACGACGGTGGCGGCGTTTTGGAGCGGGCCGTAGACGATGTAGCTGTGGCCGGTGACCCAGCCGATGTCGGCAGTGCACCAGAAGACGTCCTCGGGCTTGAGGTCGAAGATGTATTTGGTGGTGAGGTAGGCGTAGGTCATGTAGCCGCCGGTGGTGTGCATGATGCCCTTGGGCTTGCCGGTCGAGCCACTGGTATAAAGGATGAAGAGGAGATCCTCGGCGTCCATGCGCTCGGGCTCGTGATGGCGGGACTGGCCGGCGACGGCTTCGTGATACCAGACGTCGCGGCCTTCCTTCATGACGACGGGGTGGAGCTGCTTCAGCGGCTCGCGGGCGACGACGAGGACTTTCTGGACGCAGTCCACGCCGGCGATGGCTTCGTCCACCGTGTGCTTGAGGGGGAGGACTTTGCCGCGGCGGTAACCGCCGTCGCTGGTGATGATGAACTTGGCCCGGCAGTCGAGGACGCGGTCCTTGATGGACTCGGAGGAGAAGCCGCCGAAGATGACGGAGTGCGGCGCGCCAATGCGGGCGCAGGCAAGGACGGCGATGGCGAGCTCGGGCACCATGGGCATGTAGAGCATGACCTTGTCGCCCTTTTTCACGCCCAGGCTCTTGAGGGTGTTGGCGAAAAGGCAGACTTCGCGGTGCAGGTCAGAATAAGTGAGGACGCGCGTGTCGCCGGGTTCGCCCTCGAAGATGATGGCGGCCTTGTTGCGGGTGGCGCCATGGAGATGGCGGTCCACGCAGTTGTAGCAAAGGTTGGTCTCGCCGCCCTCGAACCATTTGAAGAACGGGGCGTCCTTGGTGTTGAGCACGGTGTGCCACTTTTTATACCAGTGGAGTTCGCCGGCGATGTCGGCCCAGAATTTCTGGGGGTCGGCGATGCTGCGGGCGTACATCTCCTGGTACTGCTCGAGGCTCTTGATATGGGCCTGCCGCGAAAAGGCGGCGGAGGGTGGAAAAACGCGGGACTCCGTGTTGACGGTGTCGAATTGGGAGGCGGGGGTGCTCATGGGAAAGTTAGGGGTGGTTGGGGAGCGTTTCAGCTTTGGGAAAAGCGCCCGCCTCGCAAGCCAAAATGCCGTGACGATTCGGTGTTAAAGAGCATTTCCAAAACCAGGGAAGCGCGCCACACTGGCGGGCCATGGACACGGCTTTATTCGACTACCCCTTGCCACCGGAACGCATTGCGCAGACGCCGGCAGCGCCGCGGGATGCGTCGCGGCTGCTGGTGGTGGAGCGGGCGGGGCGGCGGGTGCGCCACCATGTTTTCCGCGAATTGCCGGAACTGCTGCCGGCGGGAACGCGGCTGTTTCGCAATCACGCGGCGGTGTTCAAGGCGCGGCTGTGGTTGAAGCGCGCGACGGGCGGCGGGCTGGAGTGCCTGCTGCTGCACCCGGACCTGGCGCGCGACGCGGACGGCTTGACCTGGTGGTGCCTGCTCAAACCCGGGAAAAAATATCCGGCGGGCGCGGAATTCGGCGCGGAGGGAATTTTCACGGCGCGGGTCTTGGAAAAGGCGGCGGACGGGCGCGTGCTGGCGCGGTTGGAGGTTTCGATTCCCGGCGGGGTGACGGCGGTGACGGAGCAACTCGGCGTGATGCCGCTGCCGCCGTACATCCAGCGCGATGAAGCCACGGCCCAGAGCGCGCACGACGAAGAAAATTATCAGACGGTGTATGCGGACCCGGCGAAAAAAATCGCGGCGGCGGCGCCGACCGCCGGGCTGCACTTCACGCCAGCGGTGCTGGCGGCACTCGCCCAAAATGGCGTGACGATGCACGAGCTGGCGCTGCGGGTGGGGCTGGACACGTTCCGGCCCATCACGGCCGAGCGCATCGAGGAGCACGTCATCCACCGCGAGTGGTATGAGATTCCCCCGGCGACGCGGGCGGCCTTGGCGGCGGCGGGCGGGCCGCGGCTGGCGGTGGGGACGACGAGCTTGCGGGCGATGGAGGATTATTTAAAGAAGCAAGGCGACCACCCCACCCTGCCTATCGGCGCGCCCGGAGGTCGCGCCCCACCTTCGCATGAGCCGTGGCTGGCGGAGGCGGATATTTTTATTTATCCGCCGCGGACGTTTGCGGGCGCGGAGATGCTGCTGACGAATTTCCACCTGCCGCGTTCGACGCTGCTATGCCTGGTAAGCGCATTTTTGACGCCCGGGGCGACGGAGGGCATTGCATGGCTGAAGGAAATTTACGCCGACGCGGTGGCGCGGGGTTACCGTTTTTACAGCTATGGCGACGCGATGCTGATTAAGTGAAAGAGCCCGGCGGAAATGAAGCGACGACGAAGGGCGCAGCAAGACTGTGCCCCTACCCTGCGCCCATTCCCGCCAAGCGGGACTTCACGGATTATTATCGAGCGCGCTGGAAGGCAGGCAGCCGTAGACGACACCGACAAGATTTTGCGGCGTCACGACTTCGACATCGGGGCCGGGATTGTTGTCACCCTGGATGAGCCAGCTGTCGCCATAGGAGTGGGTGAGGCGGTGGACGATGAGTTCATGGCGGGAATTGCGGTAGGCGACGACAAAGCCGACGCGCAAGTCCTCCCACTTGGTCGGGGCGATGAGGAAGATCCAGCCACTGTGGTATTGGGGCTCCATCGACGTGCCGAGGGAGCGGGCGAGAATGGTGCCGGGCTGGAGGGACTTGAGGTAGGAGCCGGCGGAGAGTTGTTCGGCATTGGATCGGGTGGTGTCCGAGGCCTCCTCGATGGCGGCGGGGGGGACGGTGCAGGAAACTATGGCAAACGCCGTTAGCGCAAAACCGGCGCAACGAAGGAAACCAGCCAAGCCGCGGATCAGCGACTTTTTCATAAGACTTAATGGCCCAATTTGACCCTTGCGCCGGTTGACGCAAGCTTGCAAATTGGTGGGGAATCCCTATCCCATGCATCGGCCGGGTTTGCTGATCCGCGCCCACGCTTTTTTGATTTTCCATGAACCGCTTTCGCCCATTGCTGGTGTTGACGATTTTGACCGGCGGCTTGCTGGCCACGGCCTTTAAAACGGTCAATTACCTGGATGGCGACGCCGTCATGGCGAAGGTCAAGGAAACGCACAGCACGGACGCGGAAGTGGACATCGTCAAGATGGTGTCGGTGTCCGGCACGAACGACCCGGTGACGCTGACCATCCTGTCGGCGGTGCAAAAGGACCCGAAGGGCAATTTCATGTACATGCTGCGCGTGCTGTCACCCGATGATAAAAAAGGCACCAGCCTGCTGGTGCTGGAAAAGGACGGCGGCGACGTGCAGCAGTTCATCTACCTGCCCAGCTTCGGGGTGAAGGAAATCAAGGCGGAGGGCCGCAGCGGCAGCTTCATGAATTCGGATTTCACCTACGAGGACATGCGCCGGGAAAAACCCGGCGAATGGACGTATGCGCGGCTGGAGGACGAAAAGGTCGGCGACACCGACTGCTACGTCATCATCTCCGACCCGGCGGACAAGGAGCGCGAAAAAATCACGGGTTACACCGACCGCGTGCTTTACGTGGACAAGGCGACGTATGACATCCGCCGCATCGAATTTCTGGACAGCAAGCACAAGCTCATCAAGGTGTTTGACGCGTACGACTACGAGTCGTCGAACGGCGCCACCCAGCAGCGGCCCCGCCGCGGCGAGATGACGAACCCGTCGAAGAAGACGAACACGGTGATGTCATTGCTGGCGAGCCGCATCAACCAGCCGCTGGACCCGAAATTCTTCAGCCTCGACACCGTGCAGCACTGGGGACCGGACCAGGATAAAATCGTCCAAGACCTGCTGCCGGGCACGGCGGCGGGCAAATAACCTGGGGCGGCCCGAAATAAACTTCGCCCTCGGCCACGCCGGCCAACCCCTTTCCCCCTCTCCGCCGTGTCGCCCGTCATCGGGAAGCTCCTCGGTTTTTGCTACCGCTGGGCCTGGGGGGTGTGGATCGTCGCCATCATTCTGGCGGTGCTGGGAGCGCTGGAGGCGCGGCACCTGAAGCTGAATGTGTCCGCCGAAGGGCTGGTGCCGACGGAAAGCCCGCTGCGGGAGACCTACGAGGAAACCAAAAAGACCTTCGGCTCGGACTACGTGGTCGGCGTGTATGTCGAGGACCCGGATTTGTTCACGCTGCCGAAGCTCCGGCGGCTGGACGCGCTGGCGCACAAGCTGGCGGAGCTGCCGGGGGTCGAGCGTTCCGAAAACCTTTTCAATGTCAGCAGCGTGGACGGCTCGAGCGGGGCGCTGGTGACGGGGCCGATTCTCGATCCGCTGCCGGACACTCCGGAGGAGATTGCCGCCGCGAAGGCGCGCGCGCTGCGCAACCCGCTGATTGTGCGCACGCTGATTTCACCCGACGCGAAGGCGACGCTGCTGACCCTGTTCCTGAATGCCGACGACGCGCAGCGCGAGAACTTCGACAAGGAGTTCGTGCCGCTGCTGAAAAAGTGCATCGCGGAAAACCAGGACGGCTTCCTGAAGGACGAGGACGGGGACACCGTGCCAGGCAGGGACAAGCAGCCGGTGGTGGACCCGGCGGGGCAGTTTGCGCAGGTGTTTCCGATTGGCTCGCCGGTCATGCACGTGGCCATCGCCGAATACATCGTGCGCGACCAGTTGCTGCTGCTGCCGCTGGCGTGCACGGTGCTGCTGACGCTGCTGGGCCTGCTGATGCGCAGCGTGCACGGCGTCATCATCCTGCTCATCAACGCGGCGCTGGCGAATTGCTGGACGCTGGGGCTGATGGCGCTGCTGGGCATTCCGCTGAACATGCTGAACTATGTCGTGCCGGCGCTGGTGGTGATGATTGGCTCGGGGTCGGACGTGCATTTGATGATCGGCTCGGGGCAGCAACGGGCCCGCGGGCTGAACGGGTTGCAGGCGATTTCGGAAACCGGGCGGCTCATCGGGTTGAGCCTGCTGCTGAACACCGGCAGCACGGTGCTGGGCTTTGCCTCGACGCTGTTGACGAACATCGGCGTGCTGCGGGAATTTGGCGCGGCGGCGGCGCTGGCGATTGCGCTGCGGTTTGTGACGTCGATGTTCGTCGTGCCGGCGTACCTGCGGATTGCCGACCGGTGGATCAAGCCGGAGGCAGCGGCCGTGCATGGCCAGACGGAAGGCGGCTGGTGGGACCGCTGGCTGACGCGGCCGTATATCAATCTGGTGTCGAAGCACCTCGTGCAGCACCCGGCGCGCGTCATGGGCGCGTGCGCGCTCATCAGCGGGGTGTCGCTGCTGTTCGCGCGGAATATCCGGCTCGACAACGATTTTGCGGCGTTCCTGCGCGCGGATTCGCCGGTGATGAAGGAGTTGAACACGGTTTCGCAGCGGCTTTCGGGCACCGACATCGTTTACATCACCTTCCGGGGCGACCCCGGGGAGTATTTTCGCCCGGACCGGCTGACCCAGTTGCTGAAATTCGAGGAGTATTTGCGGAGCCTGCCGGACGTGGACTCCGTCACGGGGCTACCGGATTTTCTGGCGCTGTTCAACCGGGAGTTCAACGACGGCGACCCGGCGATGTACGCCATCCCGGAAAATCCGCAGGCGGTGCCGCAATGCCTGGGGATGATTGCGCAAAACGACCTGCGGCCCTACACGACGCCGAACGGGGCGAAGGTGAACATCGTCCTGCGCAGCAACCTGCACAACACGACGCGGCTCAATCAGCTGGTGGATGAAATCAGCACGGCGCTGCGGAGCGGGCGGTTTGGCCCGCAATTGTTCGCGGTCAGCGGCCACGCGGTGCTCGCGGCGGCGTCGGTGGACGAGATTGCCAGCGGGCAGGTGGCGTCGCTGACTTCGATGGTGGCGATCCTGGGCGGCACGGTGGCGCTGGTGTTCCTGTCGTGGCGGGCGGCATTCGCGGCCATCGCGGCCAACCTCACGCCCATCGCCATCGTCTTCGCGGTCATGGCGGTGACGCACGTGCCGCTGAATCTCGGGACGTGCATGATTGCGGCCATCAGCATCGGGCTGGCGGTGGACAACACCATCAACCTGATGGTGCGCTACCATGACGATTTGCGGCGCACGCAGACGGAGTCGCTGGCGCTGCACGACACGATGGCGGCGGAGTTCAAGCCCATCGTGCTGTCGGGGCTGTCAATGGCGGGCGGTTTTCTGGCGCTGTCGGTGTCGAGCTTTGTGCCGATGCAGGAATTCGGGCTGCTCAGCGCGCTGGTGATGATCCTGGCGTGCTTCGGCGACCTGGTGGTCACGGCGGCGATGCTGGGCAACAGCCGCATCATCACCGTGTGGGGGGTGCTGGACCTGCATTTGCGCAAGGCGATTGTGAAGCAATCGCCGGTGTTCGAAGGGTTCACGAACTGGCAGGCGCGCAAGCTGATCGCGGCATCGAAAATCGTCGAGCGGGAGGCGGGGGCGGTGCTCATCCACGACGGGGAGAGCGGCGACACGATGTATGTGGTGCTCGAAGGCGAGCTGGAGGTCACCAAACAAGCCGGCCCGCAGCGCATCTCCATCAACCGGCTGGGGCCCGGGCAGGTGATTGGCGAGGTGGCGCTGATGGCGAAGGTGCAGCGCACGGCGGACGTGACGGCGCTGACGCCGGTGAAACTGCTGTCGCTGGACTGGAAGTCGCTGGTGGAGTTGCAGCGCTTGAGCCCGTATCTGGCGGCGCGGCTGAATTTAAATCTGGCGAAAATCCTGGG
>DASZWY010000002.1:0-2427 GCA_035546135.1 Opitutales bacterium | reverse complement strand
GGGGCCGACGGCGGCGTAGTCCAGCCCCGCGGAAACGGAGTGCGTGCCGAGAATCTGGCCGTCGCGGTTTTGCAGCAGGTAGGTCATGCAGCCTTGCAGCACGCCGAGCCGCCCGCCCGCAAACCGCGCCGCGTGCTCGCCGGGGGCGATGCCGCGGCCGCCGGCCTCAATGCCGGTGAGTTTGACGCCCGGTTCCTCGAGAAATTCGAAAAACAGCCCGATGGCGTTGCTGCCGCCGCCGACGCAGGCCACCATTTCATCCGGCAGGCGGCCCTCGGCGGCGAGGATTTGCGCGCGGGCCTCGCGGCCGATGCAGCGGTGGAAGTCGCGCACCATCATCGGATAGGGGTGCGCGCCGTAGGCGGTGCCGAGGATGTAGTGCGTCGAGCGCACGTTCGTCACCCAGTCGCGCATGGCCTCGTTGACGGCCTCCTTCAAAGTTTTCTGCCCCGCCTCGACCCCGCGCACTTCCGCGCCCATGAGCCGCATGCGGTAAACATTGAGCGCCTGGCGCCGCATGTCCTCCGCGCCCATGTAAATCACGCATTCGAGGCCGAACTTCGCGGCGACGGCGGCGGTGGCGGTGCCGTGCTGGCCCGCGCCGGTTTCGGCGATGACGCGCTTTTTGCCCATGCGCCGCGCGAGCAGCGCCTGGCCGAGGACGTTGTTGATCTTGTGCGCGCCGGTGTGCAGCGTGTCCTCGCGCTTGAGGTAAATTTTCGCGCCGCCGAGGTGCTTGGTGAGGCGCTCCGCGTAATAAAGGTTGGTGGGCCGGCCCGCGTAGTTTTTGAGGAGGCCGGCAAACTCGGCCTGGAATTTGGCGTCGTCCCGCGCGGCGCGGTAGGCCCGCTCGAGGTCGAGCAGCGGCGTCATCAGCGTCTCGGGGACGTAGATGCCGCCATACACGCCGAAGTGGCCCCGCGCGTCAGGCAGGGACTCTTTGCTTGCCTGGGATTTGGCGGCGACGGGCTTGCCCTTCACCGCCTTGACGGCGGAGGGACGGCGCTTCGCAGGTGTGGCGGTGCTCATGGCGAAAGAGTGAGCGTGCCGGGTTTTGGCCCCGCGGGCAAGCTTCGGGTAGGGCCAGGCCTCAGGGCGTCCCTAGCTAGGCCCGCCGAGGACGTCGGGCTCTACCTCGTCCAAAAAATCCTTTCCCCGGGCGGCGGGTTGCGGTAGTTTGCGCGTTTCCCATGAAGAAGATGACCCCGTTGGAGGAGCTGCGCCATTCGTCAGCCCACATGCTGGGCGCGGCGGTGCTGCGCCTGTTTCCGCAGGCCCAGCTCGACATCGGCCCGCCGACGGACACCGGCTTCTACTATGACTTCGACCTCGACCACAAGTTCACCGCCGAGGATTTGGAGAAAATCGAGAAGGAGATGCGCCGCATCGCGGGCGAGAACCAGAAGTTCGAGCGCATCGAGGTGCCGCGCGACGAGGCGGTCAAAATGATCGAAAAAAGCGGGCAGACCAAATACAAGCCCGGCCGCCTCGCCGACATTCCGGCGGGCGAGACGATTTCCTTTTACAAGAACGGCGAGTTCGTGGACCTCTGCGCGGGCACGCACGTCCCGACCACGGCGAAGGTGCAGGCGTTCAAGCTGCTGAACATCGCGGGCGCCTACCACCGTGGCGACGAAAAGAACGCGCAGCTCCAGCGCATCTACGGGACGGCGTTCCCCAACCGCGAGGAACTGGAAGCCTGGCTCAAGATGCAGGAAGAGGCCAAGAAGCGCGACCACCGCAAAATCGGCCACGAGATGGGCCTGTTTGCGATGGACGCCGAATATGTCGGCCCCGGCCTGCCGCTCTGGCTGCCGAAAGGCACCGCTATCATCGAGGCGCTGGAAGAATTGGCGAAAGAAACGGAATTCCAGGCCGGCTACGTCCGCGTGCGCACGCCGCACATTGCGAAGGAAGTGATGTATAAGACCAGCGGACACTTGCCGTATTACGCGGAGAGCATGTTCCCGCCGATGACCCTGGAAGGCGATGACGATAAAATTTATGAAGAAACAAGGCGCAAAGAGATTCAGGCTCGTCACGAAATAGAAGAAATCGATAAACGGATGAACGCGCTATTTAATAAAGATGCTGCGGCTCAATATGCGCTTAAAGTTATCGAAACTGACGAATGGAAAGATTTGGAAATTGAAAAGGGGCAACTTTTGACATTTCAGCAAGCTTTACAGAAATCTTTATCAAACGGCACTCGCTACTACCTCAAGGCGATGAACTGCCCGCATCATCATCGCATTTACGCGGCGGCGCCGAAGAGTTACCGGGATCTGCCGCTGCGGCTGGCGGAATACGGGTGCTGCTACCGCTACGAGCAGTCGGGCGAGCTGTTCGGGCTGATGCGCGTGCGCTCGCTGAACATGAACGACGCGCACATCTATTGCACGCCGGAGCAGTTTGCCGCCGAGTTCA
>DASZWY010000001.1:0-7658 GCA_035546135.1 Opitutales bacterium | reverse complement strand
CGCAGCCAGGCGATGCACTGGGCGTTCCACGCGTCCGTCAGCCCGAAGCCGTGGCCGCCATACGGCCCGCGCAGGTAGACCACCGGCACGTTTTGCTTTTCCAGCGCGGCGACGTACGCGTCGGAGTTCGCGATGGGCACGGTGCGGTCCGTCACCGAATGCACGATGAAGGCGGGCGGCGAATTGGGCTTTACCTGCTTTTCGCTGCTCATCAGGTCCTGCAAATCCTGTGGCGCATCCGCGCCGAGCAGCATGGTGCGCGAGCCCTTGTGCACGATGGCGTCGTCACTCATGGTGATCACCGGGTAGAGCAAAATCTGCACGTCGGGCCGCGAGCTGGCGCGGTCAATGACGTCCTTCGCGTTGGAGTCGCCTTCGTCAAAATGCGTCGCGACGGTGCTGGCCAGGTGGCCGCCGGCGGAAAAGCCGATGACGCCGATGCGGTTCGGGTCAATTTTCCAGGCGGGCGCATAGGTGCGCACGAAGCGCACGGCGCGCAGTCCGTCGTCCATCTCCGCCGGGTGATGATAGCCCGCGGACCCGAGGCGGTATTTCACCACAAACGCAAAAATGCCGTTGTCGGCCAGCCACTGCGCGATGCGCGAGCCTTCGTTGACCATCGAGAGGGCCGAGTAGCCGCCGCCGGGAAAGACGACCATGGCCGCGCCGGTCGCTTTCGCCGGGTCAGGCGTGTAGACCTGAATCGTCGGGATGTCCTTCACCGGGTCTGTGCCGTGCTGCAGGGGCGCATCGCCGGCCCACATGCTGAACATCTGTAAATTTTGCAGCGGCGGGGTGGTGGTCGCGGCCGCCGAGGTCGCGGCGGCGGGGGCGGGAGCATCGGCGGCGGACATGGCGAGGGGGAGCAGGAGAAATAAAATCAGCGGGGCAGTCTTCATAGGGCGGGGGGATGGGGGAAGCGACATTTCTAAACGCGCGCCGCCGCTGCTGGCAACGGCAAAGGGCGGTGGGCCTCGCGTGCTTTCCCCTCGAATCGCACGCCAAAGCCCGCTACGATTTTGCCCGCCACCCCAACCCCGCCCCACCGATGAACGCCCCCGTGTCCGAACGCCGCACTTTTTTGAAAAACACCGCCGTCCTCGGCGCTGCCGCCGCGCTCTCCCGCGCGGGCAAACTCTCCGCCGCCGCCGAAGCCGCCACGGCCCCCGCGCCCGCTGCGCCGCCGCCGACCATCGGCATCCAGATCAACGTCAGCGCGCTCGCCCAGCCGGATTACGAGAAAACCCTCGACGACATGAAGGCCCGCGCGGGCGTCAACGCGCTCTTTCCCTTTATCTACACTTATGTCAACCGCACGACCGGCCTGCCTGCGCGCAATTTCCGCGGCGGCAATTTCGCCATGCCGCACATGGAATTTTACCAGGACACGACGCTGACCTTTGCCGATATGCGCGCGCCCGACCTCGGCGACCTCGACATCCTTGCGCGCACCATTCCCGCCGCAAAGTCGCGCGGCATCAAGACCTTTGCCTGGGTGCTCGAGGACAACGAGCATGTGCCGTTGCCGTCTTGGGACTCGCTTTACGAAATCGATTTTCATGGCCGCCGCACCTCGCGCCATCCCTCCGGCCCCTGTTATAATAATCCCGCCTACCGCGGCTACCTCCTCGGCCTGATGGAGGACTACGCGCGCTCGTACGACATCGACGGCGTCATGTGGTCCTCCGAGCGGCAGGGCGGCTTGTTCAACGCGCTCGGCGCCTACCACAACGGCCAGGGCGCCGACCCGGGCCAGGCCACGTGCTTCTGCGAATTCTGCCTCGCGCGCGCGAAGAAAAACGGCGTCGACCCCGAGCGCGCCCGCGCCGGTTTCGGCGAAATCGAAAAATTCGTGCGCGCCGGCCGCGCCCGCACCCCCGCCGCCCCGCGCGACGGCTGGTTTGTCCAGTTTTTCCGCATCCTGCTCAACTACCCGGAGCTGCTTGCCTGGGAAAAAATGTGGATCGACAGCCGCGCCGACGTCATGGCCGCAATTTACCAGAAGGTCAAAAGCGTGAAGCCCGCGCTGCAAGTCGGCTGGCACATCTGGCACGCGCTGTCCTTCAGCCCCTTCCACCGCGCCGAGCTGGACTACGCGCCGATGGCGAAATACTCCGACTACATCAAGCCCGTGCTCTACGCCAATTGCGCCGGCGACCGCATGCGCAGTTTCACGAACAGCGTCGGCGCGAACGTCTTCGGCGATGTCCCGCGCGACGAGCTGCTCGACGTGTTTTACAAAATGCTCGGCCTCGACGAGGCGCCCTACGCGCAGATCTCCGCGAAAGGATTTTCGTCCGACTACGTGCGCCGCGAAACCCGCCGCTGCCTCGACGACGCCGGCCCAAACGTCCAAGTCTGGCCCGGCATCGACGTCGATGTCCCCGTGCCCCCCGGCGCGAGCCAGCGCACGCCTGAAGGCGTGAAGAACGACGTCCTCGCCGCCTTCCACGGTGGCGCCACGGGAGTCATCCTCTCCCGCAACTATGCCGAAATGGACCCGAATAATCTGGCGGGAGCCGGCGCAGCGTTGAAGGAGCTGGGCCTGCACTAACCAGGGAGTCTGCCGTTCCGGCGAGTTTGCATTTCCAAATCAGTTTTTTATGGTGGGCTCTTTTGCCTCGCACCGCGAGGCCGTGAACCTTGGCCGTGGGCTTTAGCCCACGGATTCCGTTTTGCAAATCAGCCGCGTCGCGCAGCGACGCTTGGACCCTCCCGATATTCTCCCAACGTTAATTCTTGATCGCGCCGGCCTGCGAATACTGGAAGATGATCTGCTGCATGCTCGCCCGTTGGGCGTCGCTGACGTTGGCGGCTTGCACGGCGGCGGACGCGGCGGCGGGGTCGCGCTTGGCCCATTCCTGCAAGACCGTGGTGTAAGCGTTATTCTGCGAGGCGGGGTTGCTGATGGTCGCGGCCCAGGCGAAGGCGGTGGGCAGGTCGTTCTTTCCTTCGACGTTGATGAGCTGGGTCACCGCGCTGTCACGTGCCGGGCTGGGCGGCAGGGCGTCAATCGCCTGCGACGCGCCGTGCGGGTCCTGTTTGATCCAGTTGCTCAACACGGTATTGGTCGCGCTGGCGGAGATGCTGCCCTGCGGCATGTCGGCCAGGTGCGCCGCGGCCGCCGCGCCGTCCTGCGTGCTCCACGCGATGACGATGTTGGCGAGCGTCTTGGTCTGGATGCCCGCGTTCGGGTCGTTGGGCGGCTGGGTGTTGCGGCTCCACGTCGCCTGTTCGGCCAAATCCCACGCGGCCTGCGGGTCGACATTCGCGTAGGTGGAAAGCGCCGTGCGCATCGCATTGGCCTGCGCGCCGCTGCCGGCGGAGGGGAGCGCCTGCGCCCACGCGAACGCCGCCGCCGGGTCGGCATTCGCCCAATTTTGCGTGACGACGTCCGTCATGCCGCGGAAATTCGGGTCCTTCGGAATCGTCAGCACGAACGCCGCCGCGCTCGCGGGGTCGGTGAGCGACCACGTGCCGACGACGTTGCGAAACGCCTGGTTGCGCGCGTCGGCGTCGGACTTGGGCAGCGACTGCACCCACGCCAGCGCGCCCTGAATGTCCTGCTGCGCCCACGCCGACGCCAATTGCGGCAGCGCGACATCGCGCACGCTGGCCAGCGAGATTTGCGAAAGCACGTCCGCCGCGCGCGCCGGGTTGGCCTCGCTCAACTGCGCCAAAATGCTTTGCAGCGCCTGGTCGTGGATCTGCCCGGTGGCGACGGTGTCCATCCACGCGATGGCGGCGGCGGGGTCGCTCGCGGCCCAGTTGGCGGCGAAGCTCACGATCAGGGAATTTTTCGCCGGACCGTCGGGCAGGGTGCCGAGGTAGGCGGTGCCCTTTTGCGGGTCTTGCGCGGCGATGGATGTCAGCACGGACATGAGCGCGTCCGTGCGCGATTTGCCGGCGGGCACATGCGAGTTGGCCCAAGCGAGCGCCGCCGCCGGGTCTTCCTGCGCCCAGCCGTAGGCCAGTTGCTGCATCGCTTGGTTGCGCGCCAGGCTCGGCGGCAGATTTTGCGCCGCCGCCGCCGCCGCGGCTGGGTCTTGCAGCGCCCAGGTGTAGAAAATCTGGCCATACGCGTTGAGGGGCTGCTGGCCCGCGGGCAGACTGCGCAGCGTGGCCAGCGCGTTCGCGGGGTCGGTCGCGGCGAGCCGCGTGAAAATGTTTTGGTAAATCTCGTCGCGCGCCTTGGCGTCATCCACCTGGCGGACCGCGGCGAGCGCCGCCGCCGGATTTTTCGCCGCCCAGGCGTCAAACACCGTGGCGATGTCGGCGCCGCGGCCATCATAGAGGGTGCGGCCCTTGGCCCACGCGAGCGCCGCCGCCGGATCGGCCTCGGCCCAGCGCGACAACACCAGCTTTTTGGCGAAATCCGTCACGGCGTTCTGCGGCAGCTTGCTGAAGGAGTCCAACACCCCGCGCGCGTCCGCCGGGTTGAGGTGGTCCACAAAGTCGAGCACCTGGCGCATGGACTCGAGGTCGCTCTTGCCGGTCAGGTTGAGAATGCTGGCCAGCGCAGCAGGGTGCCCCGCCTTCGGCGCGGCGGTGGCGCTGTGCGCGGACTCCAGCTCCGCCTGCAACCGGGCCATCTTTCGCGATTGCGCCAGCAGGGCGGCCACCGCCCCCAGCAATAACACGACCAGCAGGGTAATTTTCGATTTCGCAGTCATGGGTAGAGCCTTCCATCAATCGAGATTTAAACGTCCCTACATCCAATCCAATCATCAGAGCCCGAGGCAAGGGCGAAAGCGGAGGTATTCTGCCTCAAAAATTACATTGAGGGATTATGTATCGAGTCTGCGCCACCAGCCTCTGGGCCGTTGTTTCTGGAACTTGGCATAGCTGCGCGGTGGGTCCTTGAATAATTCCTTATGGGAGCCGATGGCCTTGAAAATAATGGCCTTGGTGGTGCGGCGGTAGGCTACCAGTAAATCTCCGCCGAGATGGCATTCCCAATGGCCTTTCCATGGCCCATGCAGCATATGCTCATCGTATTCGGGCGGCAGAATATCTTCCTTCATTAACAGATAGCCTAAGTGCTCCCAGTCTTCGAGAGTAAGCCCGCGCGCAAACGCCCGCCCTAATTGCGCCTCAAACCTTCTGCTTTTTACTAGCTCTCTCATAGACGCGGCGGGACCATGCTTGGAAATCCTCGAAAGTCTTGAACTTAGCCAAGCCGTGTTCCGGCGCCCGCAGAGCCCGCACCAAGCGGGGTGTGGGCTCCCCGGTGCGAATGGATGCGCCGCTCTTTTTCACGCCCACACTGTAAGATAATCGGAAGCATCAGTCAATTGGCGATTGGCTCTCGGGGGTGTTGTTTTTTCACCAATCGCGCGGTGAGCTTGGGTGCGGTGCCCATCCACCCCGTTTCCTGTTCGATTTCCATTTCGGGGATGCGGTTGAAGGCGATGCGCATGGGGGCGGCGGCGCGGGCGTCGTGGGCGGCGGCCCAGTAGATGGCGCCGTTGCCGTAGCGGAGGTTTAATTTGTCCGCGGCGCGGAGCAGGGGCGTGCGCCGGCCGGCGTCCGAGCGGAAGAGCGAGGGCGTGTGGTCGCGCGCGTGTTCCAGCCCCGTGAGCGTCGCGCCGACCCAGAAGGGCCGCGTGCCGGGCGCCAGCGGGGGCCGTTGCGCCCAGAGTTCGTCGAGCGTGCGGGCGAGTTCGACGGTGTCCTGCGTCGCATCGAAGCTGGCGGCGGCGGACCAGTCCTCGCCGCCCTGATAGTCCACCGACACCGTGAGTTCGCCGGCGAAAAATTCCTTCGCGCGCAGGCGCATCGCCGCTTTTTGCAACAAGCGGTGCAGCGTCGCCAGCGCGCGGGGCTCCGTGCGCAAGTCCGGCGGGAGCACGTGCGAGTGGCCGATGTGCGTCTTGCGCGCGGGCTCGAGCGGCAAATCCACGCCGCGCAGTTTTGCCCAAAAACGTTCGCCTTCGACGCCGCCCCAGATCGCGCGCAGTTGCCGGTGGTCCGCCGCGGTGAGTTCCGCGACGGTGGCAATGCCGCCGCGCAATAGGCGATCTTCCAGGTGGCGGCCGATGCCGCACAAGTCGCGCAGTTCGAGCGCGTGCAGCGCGCCGGGGAGATTCGTGTCGTCGAGCACGACGAGGCCGTCGGGCTTTTGCATGTCGGTGGCGGTTTTCGCCAGAAACATATTGGGGCCGAGGCCGATGGAGCAGCGGATGGCGGGGCCGACTTCCCGGCGGATGACGCGCTTGATTTGCGCGGCGAGCTCGAGCGCCGCCGCCTTTTCCTGCCAATGCCCCGTCAGCCGGCACGACAACTCGTCAATCGAATGCACGGCCTCGATGTGCATCTGCCGCTCGATGATTTCGAGCAGTGTCTCGTGCAGCTTCACGTATTCGCGCGGGCGGGCCTCCACGAACAGAATGTTCGGGCACAAATTGCGCGCCTCATACACCAGCGTGCCGGTCTTCACGCCCCACTTTTTCGCCTCGATGGACGCCGCGATGCAGCAGCCGGTCTCCGCCTTCACCGCGACGATGCCCAGCGCGCGCCCCCGCAACTCCGGCCGCAGATGCTGTTCGCACGAGGCAAAGTAGGAGTTGAAATCCAGAAAGAGGTGATTGAGGCGCACAGATTGTTCACTGTATTTATGTTCAGTGAACAGTCAAGAGGCCCTGCCACATTTTTTTTGGGTATGAATGGTGAGAGGCGCTCCGCACACGCAGCAAACGCGCACGAAGCGCGCGTTCCACCTCACAGCCGCAGGGTGCGCTACAAATCGATTAGTATTCCCCAATGCGCCCCTACTATGGCTGGCGGGCTTGCAATCGGGGCGGAAACATGATTGGCTGAACCTTCTGCTGACGGTGCCGGGGCGGCGCGTTCCCGTTTGTTGGGCAACCCCCCGACCACCAAGCGTTAATCATCATCACCTCCAAAAAACTCCCGTCATGAAAACCGCCGCCAAGGCCAAGTCCGTCGTGCAATTTCCCCCTCAGGATGAGGTGGGGACCGAGATGCGCGGGGCGGACGTCGTCGTGCGGTGCCTGGAGCGTGAGGGCGTGGACACGGTATTTGCCTACCCGGGCGGCGCCTCGATGGAGCTGCACCAAGCGCTGATTCGCCCGACGAAAATCCGCACCATCCTGCCGCGCTTCGAGCAAGGCGGCGGGTTCATGGCGCACGGCTATGCGCGCGCCACCGGCAAGGTCGGCGTGTGCATGGCGACGAGCGGCCCGGGCGCGACCAACCTGGTCACCTGCATCGCCGACGCCTACATGGACTCCATCCCGCTGGTGGCCATCACCGGCCAGGTGTTCCAGCAGTTCATCGGCAAGGGCGCGTTTCAGGAGACGGACTTTTTCGGCATGACCCTGCCGATCACCAAGCACAGCTACCTCGTCCTCAAGGCCGAGGATTTGCCGCGCATCATCAAGGAGGCCTTCCACATCGCCTCGACGGGCCGCCCCGGCCCGGTGGTGATCGACATCCCGAAGGACGTGCAGCAAAAGATTTTCAAGCCCGTGTTCCCCGCGGCGGTCAGCATCCCCGGCTACCCGGAGGCGCCGCGCGCGTCCGACGAGGAACTGCGGAAAGTGCTCGAGCTGCTCGGGCAGGCCAAGCGGCCCGTCCTCTACACCGGCGGCGGCATCCTCAGCGCCGACGCCACAGCCGAGCTGCGCAAGTTCGCC